>JBIIRG010000292.1:0-3491 GCA_044341665.1 Phycisphaerales bacterium
CGCCGGCGCGTTCCATCGCCCGTACCACTCGAGCTGCATGATGCCCACGCGATGCGCGCCGTCGAGGTCGTCTGAGTCGCGGTAGGCCGCGCGCTCGACGGCAAGGTCTCCCCCGAGCTCGGTGAAGATCGTGCCGAACGCTACACGCACGTTGCCTGCCGCGAGGGACCGCAGCGTGCAGGCGTGCGGCGCCTCGTCGGGAACATCCGCGAGCATGTCGCGGCCGTTGACTGCGAGGTACGCGAGATCGAGGTGCGCGTCTGCCCAGAAAGTGGTGGAACCGCCGTCGTCCATGCAGCGGAAGGTACGCGACCGCACTCCCGCGCGGCTACGCTGCCGACCTGTGACCGAACTCCACCCTGCGCCGCCGATCGCTCCGCCGCTGCCGTCGCCCGCCGACGGGGAGATCGCGCGTCGGCGCATCGCGGCGTTGGTCGTGTTCCTCGCCACCGCCGCGCTCCTCGGCGTGGCGTGGGTTCTCGAACCCTCCAAGCAGGGTTTCGGGACGCACCAGGCGCTCGGACTGCCCGCATGCACGTGGCCGGCGCGATTCGGGGTACCATGCCCCTCCTGCGGCATGACGACCGCCTTCGCGCTCGCCGCGAAGGGGCGCATCCTCGACAGCTTCGTGGCCCAGCCGATGGGTTGCCTGCTGGCGGTGATGGCGGGGATGACCCTCGTGGGAGCCGCATGGACCGTCGTCTCGGGCCACACGCTCTGGCCCGTGTACGAACGGCTCTGGACCGCACGCACCGCGTGGCTGCTTGGCCTCGCGGCGCTCCTCGCCTGGGGATACAAGTGCGCCGCAATGCTTGGCTGGATCTCCTGAGCGCGACTGGGCAGACATCTCGGGCGATCTCGCCCGCATCCACACGGACAACCCTGCCCGAACGACACGGGCTTCCTTCCCGACCGACGACCGCATGACCGACTCCGCGCACATCCGCCTCGCTCGACCGACGCGCGTCGCCTTCGCGGCGAGCTTCGCCTCGTGCCTGCTCGCTGCCTCGATGCTGGCTTCCGGCGGATGCATCGCGGGTGCGATCGGCGCGATCGGCCAGCAGATCGAGCGCGGCAAGAAGCTCGACGTGCCCGCCGCCTACGACGGCCTCGAGAACAACACCGTTGCCGTGGTGGTGAACGCCGACTACGCGACGCTCGTCGAGCACCCGGGCGTCGTCGGCAACATCACGGCGAACGTCTCGGCCCGCATCTACCAGTACGTGAAGGACGCGACGGTGCTTCCCACGGCGACCGTCCTCAACTGGCAGTACCGCACGCCGCAGTGGCGCGCGCTTCCGTACGGCGAGGTCGCGAAGGAACTCGGGGTCAAGCGCCTCGTCTACATCGATCTCTACGAGTACCGCCTCAATCCGACGGGCAACAGCTACCTCTGGGACGGCGTGGCCGGCGCGAACGTCGGCGTGATCGAGGTCGACGGCCTCGCCCCCGATGAGTTCGTGTACACGACGAACATCGTCGAGAAGTTCCCCGACAAGGAAGGCGTCGGCCGCGAGTCGGCGCGCGCCGAGGACATCGAGCGCGGGCTTCTGACGAAGTTCGTGCAGCGGACCTCGTGGCTCTTCTACCGCCACATCGAGGACAAGTACCCGCAGAACTGAGGCCGCCATGCAGCAAGGAACGCAGCTCGACATGCTCCGGATCATTCCTCGCGCCGCGCTCGCGGCTTCGTTCGCGTCGGTGGCGCTGCTGCTCGGCTCGTGCAACATCGTGACGCCGGTCGCCTACGCGATCGAGGGTCCTGGGCAGATCGACGCCGAGTACACGCTGCCCGTCAAGAAGACGGTGGTGTTCGTCGACGACCCGCGGAACATCCTCCCGCGCACCGCGCTGCGTACCACGATCGGCGATGCAGTGTCCTTCGACCTCATGGACCGCGAGTTGCTCACGTCGACGGTCGCGACGCGCGACGCGATCGCGATCGCGCGCCAAGGCTCGGGTGGCAGCGCCAGCAAGCTGATGTCGATCGAGTCGATCGGCCGTGCCCTCGATGCGAGCCAGGTGATCCACATCCAGCCCGAGATCTTCGATCTCGCCGGACGGAGCGATTCCCAGGGCCTGCGGCCGACCGCGAAGGTCGTGGTCAAGGTGCTCGACATCGACCAGCAGGTTCGCGTGTATCCGAGCGAGCACACGCTTCCGCGCGGACGCGAGGTGACGGCCACGATCCGCGAAGCCGATCCTTCGGTGCTCCGCACCCGCTCGGGCCGCACGCAGCTTGAGGAAGAACTCGCCCGCAAGGTCGCCCTGCAGGTCGCCAAGCTCTTCTACAAGCACGACCGCGTGGATCTCGGCGAGAACCTCGGTACCCGGAAGCAGTGATGGCCAGCGCCGCGGCGGAGGCAGGGCAGCTGGCGATGGATCCTGGCCGGGAGCAGTCCTCCGGTCAGGCGCACGTGTCCCGCGTGCATGTGGTGTGCTTCGAGGAGGCGGGGGCGTGCACGCTCGAGCGCATCGCGCGCGAGGCCCGCGCGGGGGATCGGGTGCTGGCGCTCGGTCCGGAGTCGTGGGCGCTCAGGTTGCGCGCGCTCGGGCTCGCTTCCGATGTCGAGCTCATGTCGGTCGGCCGTGCGTGCGGTCGGTACGCCGTCGAGGGCCTGGTGCAGCAGGGGACGGCGTTCGCCTACGGACCGCGTGCGGCGCGCGCGATCGGTGCGGCGGTCATCGGGCCTCCAGCAGATCTGCCCGTCATGCCGCCTTGGCCGGAAGAGCGGCGTGCGCGGATCCGCAGGGAGCTTGGCATACAGCCGAACGAGTGTGCCGTGCTCGTGGCGGGCGAGCCGTCGGAGTGGTTGGATCTCTCGTTCGCCATGCGCGCCGTCGCGATGGCGCGCGTCGCAGGGCGGCAGCTGCGGCCGGTGGTCTCGCCGCGCGCGCCCCGCATCGAGGCAGTGGCCCGTTGCCTCGAGGGTGCCGCGCCATCGCCGTCGTCGCGGGACTGCCGCGATCCAATCGCGGTCGATGATCGCGCCGATCGTCCCTGGGAGCTTCTGTCCGCGATGGATGCGCTGGTGCTCGATCGCGATGGATTGGCCACGCACCCGATCGCATGCGCGGGCTGGCGCACGGACGCGACGAGGCCCGCTCCCGCAGCGATGTCGCCGCTTCCCGCGCTCTGGGCGCTCGCGTGTGGCATCCCGGTGCTCGCGCACGCTTCGATCGATCTCGGGCATCATGGCGAGCACCCGCTGGTCGTGCGCTTTGCGGACGACGTGGCGCAGCTCGCGCGCGATCTGCACGCGCGGGTGGGAGCCGCTTCCAATCACGCGCCTGCTCGTGCGGCCGATCACACGCGCGCGAGCAGCGCGAGCGCGGCGTCGCGATAGAGGACGCGCAGCAGGTCTGGAGGCAGCGCGAGCCCTCGCAGCGGTGGTGCATCGAGCGGTCCATGCCGATCGGGCGCGACCATCGCGAGATCCGGGTCTGCGATCGGCGATTCGACCTCGCCATGGCCTTCCCACATCATGCGG
>JBIIRG010000006.1:0-31913 GCA_044341665.1 Phycisphaerales bacterium
GCCCGACAAGCACTCCGCTGACCCGCCATTTCTCGCCGAATCGCGTGGTGGAGTCAAGCGTCGCCATGTTGGATGAGGCCAATTCGAGCAGGTCCCTGCGGAGGCGCCCGATGTGGTTCCGGGAGTTTCCGACGCTGCGGAAGATGCGCGCCTTGTGCTGCCCCGTCGGATGGCGCTCGTCGAGCAGGTCGTGCAGGAGTTTCTCCACGGGAACCACGGCGAAGCGGGTGTTCGGAAGTCGCATCCGCCGATCTTCGGTGCCATTCGAAGCTCGCCGCCGGAGGCGACGGTCGCCCGCGCATTTGGCCGCGGAATCTGCTGAAGGTTCGACGTGCGCTGGTCGCTTCCGCACCGCACGCGCGGAACCGATTCGCCGCTACGCTTCACGCATGCTCCACGCGATCCTCTCCGCCAGTCTCCTTGCCTCGCTGATGCAGTCGCAGTCCGCGCCTTCGTTTCCGCCGCCGGGAGACGCGACGGCGCAGAAGCCCGAGTTTGCGCAGAAGTCCTACGACGCCAAGTTCACGAGCACGGCGCCGAAGCTCGACGGAAAGCTCGATGACGCCGCATGGGCCGCGGCGCCGTGGACGGACGAATTCATGGACATCCAGGGGCCGAAGCTGCCGACGCCGCGCTACCGCACGCGCGCGAAGATGCTGTGGGACGAGCAGTACTTCTACATCGCGGCCGAGATGCAGGAGCCGCACGTGTGGGGTTCGCTCACCAAGCACGACGAGATCGTGTTCCACGACAACGACTTCGAGGTCTTCATCGATCCCGACGGCGATGCGCGCGAGTATTACGAGCTCGAGGTCAACCCGCTCGGGACGATCTTCGATCTCTTCCTCCACCGTCGCTACAAGGAGGGCGGTCCTGCGGAGCACGGCTGGAACGCCGAGGGCCTGAAGACCGCGATCCACGTGAACGGGACGCTCAACGACCCGACCGACACCGACAAGGGATGGACGCTCGAATGGGCGATTCCGTGGAGCGCGTTCAAGCCGCCGGCGTGGGACAAGCCGAGCTTTACCGAGAAGGCGCGCGCGTCGGCCGTGCCGAAGCCGGGCGAGGAGTGGCGCGTGAATTTCTCGCGCGTGCAGTGGCAGCACAACTGGGAGGGCAAGACCGCGCCCAAGCCGCCGCAGAAGCCGATCAACGACAGCTTCAAGCAGACGCCCGAGCAGGTCGCGCAGCCGCCGCTTCCCGCATACGAGAAGGTGAAGGGCAAGCCCGAGGACAATTGGGTGTGGACGCCGCAGTGGCAGATCGACATGCACGACCCGCGCTGGTGGGGCCGCGTGAAGTTCGTGAAGCCGTGACGGCCGGCGAGCCGTGCGCGCGCCGCGAATCCGATAAGGCGACTGCGTTCGGCGTGATCAGCCGCGATCTCGGCAACTCGCGAGAACTTTCCGCTTTCAGCAGCCGCATGTGGACGCGGGCGTATCTTCGCTCGGCGGACGCGCTCCGACGGGACGCGCGCCGACCGATCGCCCGCAGGTAGACCGCCATGGAACGCACCACCGTCACCCGCACCACCCGTTCGGCCGCATCGCGGATCTTCGAGGAGATCGGCGTGACGCCGCAGCTGGGCAACCGCTTTCACGAGGTCGCGGAGCGGCTTCTGGCGGCGTCGGAGCTGGTCGGATTGCGCCACCAGCACCAGATCATCCTCGCGCAGCCGAAGAGCGAGGTGATGGTGCAGTTCCCGGTGGAGATGGACGACGGGCGGCACCGGCTCTTCAAGGGCTACCGCGTGCAGCACTCGAACGCGCTCGGGCCATATCTCGGCGGAGTGCGCTTCGCGCCGCGGCTCTCGCTCGATTCGGTCAAGGGGCATGCGCTCCTCGCGACGCTGCGTGCATCGCTCGCGCGCATCCCGTTTGGCGGCGCGTTCGGAGGCGTGAAGGTCAATCCCGGCGAGCTGTCGCGCAACGAGCTGATGCGCGTGACGCGGCGCTACTGCAGCGCGATCAGCCATCAGATCGGCCCTGCGTACGACGTGGTCGCGCCCGAGGCGGGCGCCGACGGCCAGGTCATGGCGTGGTTCTTCGACACGCTCGCGCAGACGACGCCCGAGCCTTCGCGGCAGGACCAGTCGCGGGCCGTGATGGGAAAGCCCGTCGAGCTCGGTGGCTTTGGCGCGCGCGGCCGCGTGGTCGCCGCAGGCGCGTGCGCGGTGCTTGAGGAACTGCTCGGTGAATCGATGATGGAGCTCGCCACTGCGCGCGTCTCGATCGTCGGTTTCGGGCACGTGGGCAGCGCGGTCGCGAAGGCGCTGGCCATGCGCGGCGCACGCATCACGGCGGTGCTCACGACGGGTTCCGCGCTCTACGAGCCGGGTGGGATCGACGTGCTGGCGCTCACGCAGCATCGGGCGCGCACGGGCGACATCGACGGCTTCACCGCGGCGACGGCCATCCTTGAGCGCGACTTCTGGTCGGCGCCGTGCGAACTGTGCATCCTGTGCGGCGACGACGGTTGCCTCGACGTGATGCGGGCGGAGCAGTGCCGCGCGCGCGTCGTCGTCGAGGTGGGCGCGGCGAACATCGATGCGGGCGCCGAGGAGATGCTCGTGCGGCAGGGGATCGAGATCGTGCCCGACCTCCTTGCGGGCGCGGCCGGCGACATCTCGAGCGCGCTCGAGTGGCGCGAGGCGCGGCTCGAGCCGAGCTTCCGCAAGGAGGACCTCGACACGCAGGTGCGGCGGCAGATGACGCTCGCAGCGCGCCGCGTGCGCGTGGCGCGGGCGCGGTACGAGTGCGACCTGCGCACCGCCGCCATCTGCACCGCGCTCGAGCGCATCGCCAAGGTCTACGAGATCCGCGGCGTGTTTCCCTGACGGAGCGGGCCGCGCGGCGCGCGCGCCGTGGGGTACCATCCGCCCATGACGATTTTCTCCAGGATCATCGCCGGCGAGATCCCGTGCCATCGCGTGTACGAGGACGAGCACGTGCTTGCGTTCCTCGACATCGGGCCGCTCTCGGAAGGGCACCTGCTGGTGATCCCGAAGGAAGCGAAGGCGCAGATCGACGAGCTCAGCGACGAGAGCGCCGCGGCGATCGGCCGCGTGCTGCCGCGCCTCGCGCGCGCCGTGATGAAGGCGACGGGCGCCACGGCGTACAACATCCTGCAGAACAACGGCGCCGCCGCGCACCAGGCGGTCATGCACGTGCACTTCCACATCATCCCGAAGCTCGGGTCCGCAGGGCTCGGCATCGGCTGGAATGCGGGCAAGCTCGATGCAGCGGCTGCAGGCGAGCTCGTCCGCAGGATGCAGGCGGCCCTCTGACATGGTGCGCAGCGCTCCTCGCGACTGGAACGCACTGCCGCTCGCCGCGCTCTTCGAGGAGCTCGCGCGCGCCGACGCCGAGGCTGCGGTTGCGCGAGCGCTCGACGAGGATCTCGGCGGTCGCGGCGACATCACGAGCATGGCGTCGATTCCTGCGGCGCAGCGCGGCCGCGCGACGGTGGTGAGCCGCGGCGAGGGCGTGCTCGCCGGCGTGCGGGTGGCGGAAATCGTCGCGTCGCGCGCGGGGCTGCAGCTCGCCGTGCACGCCGAGGACGGCGCGCGGCTGGCGCGCGGCACGCGCGTGGCGACGCTCGAGGGGCCGTTCGCGTCGATCCTCGCGCACGAGCGCACCGTGCTCAACTTCCTCACGCTGCTCTCGGGAAACGCCACGCTGGCGGCGCGCTTCGCCGATGCCGTGCGCGGGACGCGCGCTGCGATCTGCGACACGCGCAAGACGGTGCCCGGACTGCGCACGCTGCAGAAGTACGCGACCCGCTGCGGCGGCGCCACGCTCCATCGCATCGGCCTCTTCGACGCGGTGCTGCTGAAGGACAATCATCTTGGCGCGTTCGCCGCGGGAACGCTCGCGGAGCGCGTGCGGCAGGCTGCGCGAAGCGCGCGCGCCGCGGGCCCCGTCGCCTTCGTCGAGTGCGAGGTCGACTCGCTCGCGCAGCTCGATGAGCTCCTCGCGCTCGAGCAGGGCGTGCTCGACATGGTGCTGCTCGACAACATGGGGCCCGCGACGCTCGCCGAGGCTGTGCGCCGCCGCGATGCGCGCGCGCCGCACGTGCAGCTCGAGGCCTCGGGCGGCGTGCGGCTCGACACCGTGCGCGCGATCGCCGAGAGCGGCGTCGACCGGATCTCGGTGGGCGCGATCACGCACTCCGCGCCCGCGCTCGACCTCGGGCTCGACCTCGACATGGTCGAGGCCGCCGCAGACCCCGTGCGGGAGCAGCGGTGACGCCCGCGCCATTCGCGCACTGGCCGCGGCGGCTCGAGGCGATCTGCGCCGAGACGACGCTCGTTCGCCGCGCGATCGCGCTCGAGGAGACGGCCTCCACGCAGGACGCCCCCGAGACGCGTGCCGCGCCGATCGGCACGCTCGTCACCGCGTGGCGGCAGACGGCCGGGCGCGGGCGGTTCGGCCGGCAGTGGAGCGACACCGCGACCGCAGGCGTGGCGGCGACGTTCGTGGTCGATGTGCAGTCCGCCGAGCGGCTGGCGCTCTCGGCGGCCGTCGCGGCGGCCGAGGCCGCGGAATCGGCGCTTGGCGCCGCCGTGGGCATCAAGTGGCCGAACGACGTGGTCTGCGGCGGCCGAAAGCTCGCTGGCGTGCTCATCGAGACATCGGGCGCGCGCGCGCTCGTCGGAATCGGCATCAACGTGTCGCAGGGCGCGTTCGAAGGCGAGCTCGCGGCGCGCGCGACGAGCCTCGCCATGCTCGGTGCGCAGGCCGACCGCCTGGACGTGCTCTGCGCGCTCATCTCGGCGCTCGACCGCGCGCTGGTGGCGAGCGATTCAGCGCTGGTCGAGCAGTTCCACGCGCGCGACGCGCTGCGCGGCACACGGGCGCTCTTCGCGACACCTGCGGGACCCGTCGAGGGCGAGGTGCGCTCGGTCGACCCGATGCGCGGCCTCGTGGTCCGCACCGACGGTGGCGAGCGGTTCCTGCCTGCCCAGTCGACGAGCGTGGCCGAGTGGGGCGGCCGCGTGTGGCGGAGCGCATCCGCTTCGTCCGCGACCTCAAGGTAGCCCTCGCGGAGCGCCGATAGACACCGCGTGCCGTTGCCGACGCTGCCAATCTCCGCACTGATCCTCGCGATGCTCGCGTCGCCACCGACGGACACGCGGCGCGATGGCGCGCCCGCCGCGGCCGGACCGCTCAATCCGAAGCTCGAGACCGTCGACGCCGGCGTCGCCGACCGCGGCGGCCTCGACACGAGCTTTCGCATGATGCCGCTCGATCTCCGTCTGCCGACGGGCTTCAGCAGCGTCTATCGCGTGCCGGGGCGGGACGACCGGCTGATGCGTGGCAACGGCGCGCTGTTCGCGGTGTTCGCGCAGAGCGCCTATCGCCGCACGATCCGCGGCGCGATTCCCATGACGCCCGCCGGCGTCATCTACTCGATCGGCATGCCCGGAGGCCATGACTTTCCCGGAGGCTCGCTGCGCCCCGACGACGCGGAGCCGAAGCCACAGCCTGCATCCCGCGTCGACCTGCGGGTGAAGCCGCGCGCGTCGACCGACGCCCCCCGTGAGTTTCGCTGGAACGACGGGTCGCGCGAGGCTGCCTCGTTTGACGACGGCCAGGGCGAGCCTGTGAATCCCGCGCCCGCCATCGCCGAGGCGCCGCGCGCAAAGCCAGCAGCGCAGCCCGCCGTCACCGCGCGTGCGGCAAGCATGCCTGTTGCCGACCTGCAGCTCGGTCCCGCGCGCGTGTCGCGCGAGTGATCCCGCGCCGCGGCTCTACTCCGCCTTGCCCTCGCCGCGGTCCTCGGTGTAGTCGAGCGTGCCGTCGGCCTTGTAGTACTTCCACTCGCCGACGCGCACGTTGTTGCGGTACAGGCCCTCGCGCTGCAGGACGCCGTGGTCGTAGTAGGCGCGGGCGATTCCGTTGCGCGCCCACTTTCCGTCGGGGTTGCGCCGCATCTCGTACTGGAACTTGAGCTTGCCGTTGGGCCAGTTTTCCTTGGCGATCTTGACGTCGTCGGCCTTGGGGGCGGTCGACGCAGCAGCGGGGGCCGCTGCGCCTGGATCCGCAGCAACGGGCCCGTTGGCGGGGGGCTTGCCGCAGCCGACAAGCGCAAGCAGCGCGGCGAGTGCGAGCGCCGGGGCGGGAACGTGCTGGACGATGGCAGTGTGCATGGCGGCTCCTGCGTGCAAGGGACGGTCCTGAACGGAGGCAGGATACGCGGTCCACGACGCTCCGCATGCTTCCATGCGATGCCTGACCCCGTACGATCCCGCCATGCGGCTGCGGACCTCGCTCGTGGTGCTCGTCCTGTGCCTTGTCGGCGCGGCGGGCGTGACGCGGGCACAGGTCACGCCTGCGGTGCGCGAGGTTGCCGGGGTGCCGGGCGCGCCCGTCCTCGTCGAGGTCAGGGTGGGTGCGAGCACGGCGATCGGTGCGGTCGAGCTCATCGACCCCGATGCGCCGCGTGCACGCACGCTCGCGGCGCGGCTGTTGTGGCCCGTGCTGCCCGCGCCGTCGGGCGATGCACTGCTGCGATGGGCATCGCCCGCGAACCCGCTGCGGTTTGTCGACACCCGTCCTTCGGGCGATGGTCTGTCGCCGCCGGCCACGGCGTATCTGGCGGTCGAGCTGCCCGACGAGATTTCCGTCGAGCGGCGGAGCGCATCGCGACGCGCCGACGGTCGCGTGGTCGAGCTTCGCATCGGCGCTGCGCGCGTGGCGCTGCGCCTCTACGCGCCGGCATCGGGGGATCTTCTCGACCGACTCGCCGCGCGCGCGAGCATGCTCGTCCCTCAGGGCGCGCGCAGCGAACTCCTGTCGCTCCCCGATCCGCTCGCGCCGTTCGAGCGCTTTCGCATCGCGCTCGGCGCGGCGATGCGCGGCTGGCCGCAACCCATGCCGTTCGGCGACGAGAGCGGCGACGACCTCGCGTCGCGCGCCCACACGGCGCTGTGGCTTGCAGCGTTGTCGCGGGCGATGAGCGCAGGCCCTGGACCAGCGGTCGAGCTCGCGGAGCTCCTCGTCGCCACCTGCACCGACCCCACCGCGCCGGCGCCGATCGCCGCCTGGATCGCGGGTGACGAGGAGCTCGGCACCGCGCTCAAGCTGATGCTCGAGCCCGAGTTCTCCGGCGAACGGCTGGCCGCGAGCGTGAACGAGTTCGTGCGCGTGCGGCCGCCGGTGCTCTGGTGGATCGACGATTCCGACCGCGAGAGCGTGACGTTCGCCTTCGCCAATCCGACGACGCGGCCGCAGATCGTGCGCTACCACTGGGTGATCGGCAGCGAGGAGGACATGCTGCCGCTCGTGCTCGAGGTGCCGCCGACCGAGGTGCGGCGCACCCGCGTCACGCGCCCCACGATCGAGCGGCCACGCTTCATGACGGGCGAGCCCGAGGCCATCGAGCGCCTGCGCATCGCCTGCGGCGGCAGCGACCGCAGCGTGCTCGTGCCTCCTGCGATCGTGCCCGTCGGCGCGGGTGGACTCGAGCTACGCGAGTTCTTTGCGCCGCTTCATCTTGCGGCGATCTCGCTGGGCGCGCGCGTGGCGCCCTCGATCGCGACGAGCACGACCATCGCGCTGCGCGAGCGGCTGCAGGGCTGGGAGGTCTTTGCCGAGATCCGTCCCTCGCCAGGCGGCGGCGCCGAGACGAGGCCCGACACCCTGCGCGCGATCGGCGGCGCCGGGTGGGTGCAGGTCGATGCCGTCGCGGGCATCACCGCGGAGGGCTGCGACATTCCGCAGGAATCGCTCGCGTTCGCGGCCTACAGCGACCGTGCGCGCGGGGCGTTCTTCGTGCCGCCCGAGTGGATCGCGCGCGAGCGCGCCGCGATCGTGGTGCGGGCGGGATTCCGCCGCACGCTGCCCGGCGGATTCGTCGACGCGCCCTTTCCCAGCGTGCCGTGGCGCGCGCAGCCGCGCAGCGCCGCGTTCGATCTCACGCCGCGGCAATAGGCTGCGTTCGGGCGGGTTTTTCCTATACTCGCGCCCCATGAGCCGTGACGTTCCGCCGCGCATCTCCGCCTTCCTCAACCAGAAGGGTGGAGTGGGAAAGACCACCTCGACCGTGAACATCGGCGCGGCGATCGCGTCGCTGGGACGGCGCACGCTGCTCATCGACCTCGATCCGCAGTCGCACCTGTCGCTGCATCTCGGCGTCGACGGTTCGACCGTGGGCCGCACGGCGTACGAGGCGCTCGTCGAGGAAGACGCCCAGCTGCGCGACTCGATCGTGCAGGTGCGCGACAACCTCTGGCTGCTTCCCTCGACCACCGACCTCGCTGGCGCCGAGACCGAGCTCGCGGCCCATCCCGACCGGAACCGCATCCTGCGCGAGCGCTTCGCACAGGTGAGCGACGAGTACGACTACGTGCTCATCGACTGCCCGCCGAGCCTCGGCGTGCTCACGCTCAACGGCCTGTGCCTGGCCGACGAGGTGGTCGTGCCGATGCAGGCGCAGTTCCTGGCGATGCAGGGGCTCACCAAGCTGCTCGAGACCGTGCAGATCCTCTCGACGGGCCTGAACCCGCAGCTGCGCGTCGGGGGCGTCGTGCTGTGCATGCACGAGACGCAGACGGCGCATAGCCGTGAGGTTGTCAACGAGCTCACGAACTTCTTCGCCGAGCACGAGGGCAGCGGCCTTCCCTGGGATGGGGCGAAGGTCTTCATGCCTGCCGTGCGCCGCAACATCAAGCTCGCCGAGGCACCGAGCTTCGGGCAGACGATCTTCGACTATGCCCCGTGGTGCCCCGGCGCGATCGACTACCGCGCGCTGGCCGAGCGGTTTGTGCGCGAGTGGGAACTGGCGTTTGGCGTGTCCGAGTCGCTCGCTGGAAAGCCCACGCCCGCCGCCGCGGCGGCCGCAGCAGCGGCGGCCGCAGCAGCTGCGGCGGCAGCGGCGGCAGCGTTGCAGGCCTCGCGCTTCACGCCCGAGACGGCGGCTGCAGCGCGTGCCGCAAAGCTCGCCAAGGAGCGCACGACGAAGGAGCCGGTCGTACCAACGACCGCGGTGCCAGGATCGGGAGCGAAGGAAACCACCCATGCGAGCACGCGTGCGGGCGGTGCGCCATCGCTTGTGGCCGCGCGCGTGTCGGGCGCGACGCCGGCGATGTCGGCCGAGGTGATCGCGGCGAAACCGAGCGCGGCCAAGCCCAGCGCAGCCAAGCCCGCCGCCGAGAAGGCCGTTTCGTCGAAGCAGTCCGGCGTCGTGACCACCGACGGAAACGACGGAAAGGCGCAGGGCGCCAAGCCACGAAGCGCCGCCGAGGTCAAGCCGGTTGTGCGGACCGCTCCGACGCCCACGCCGACATCCATGCCGACGTCCATGCCGACGTCCACGCCGGTCGCCACCAAGCCCTCCAAGTCGAAGTCGACCGCCGACGCCAAGGTTGCCGACGCCAAGGCTGCCGACGCCAAGGGTGCCGGCGAGTCCGCGAAGCCAGCGCCATTGCCCGCGCACGCCGAGGCCGACGCCGAGCCGATCGACCCATCGCATCCGTTCCGCGCGGCGTCGCGGGTGCGGAGCGTCTAAGGGCGGCGCGATCATGTCGAACACCGTTCCTTTCGCCGCCACGACGGATCCCGCGCAGCTGGGCCGTGCCGCATGCCGTGCGTGGCGGATCGCACTCGTCGCCTACCTTGTGCCGGTGACGATCGCGACGCACTGGCCGCGACTTGGTTTCGGCAGCGGCGGTCCGATCGACAAGTTCGTGCATTTCCTCGCGTTCGGCGTGCTGGCGTGGCTGTGGATGCACGCGAAGCCGTTCGGCCGCGCGAGCGCGGGCTGGGGCCTGGCCGCCGCGTGGGTGTTCGTCGACGAGCGGACGCAGGCGCTTGAGATCCTCGGCCGCACCTTCAGCGGCTACGACATGATCGCGGGCTGGCTTGGCGTGGCGATGGCGGGAGCGCTCTATGCGCTCATGCGAGCGGGCACGCCCGCCGGAACCGCGGCGCGCGCCGATGCCGAGCTCGCCCGCGATGTCGGTTCGGCGAGCCGCGGCGCGTGGATGAGCGCTGCGTTCGTCACGTCCGTCGTGATCCTGGTGCTCGGCGGGCTCTTTGTCTTCAAGGGGTGGTGGGCCGACGGCACCGTCAACCTCGGCAGCGTGATCTACGCGATCGGCTACTCGGGCTTCGTGGGCGTGGCCATCGCAGCCTACGGCGTGGGCCTGTTCGGCGAGGCATACGCGGCGAGGCAGCTCGGGCGCCCGCTCGTGCGCGTGCCGCGCGAGGCGATGCCGTTCTGGCGGATCGGATTCATGGTCGCGGCGGCGTTTCTCCTGAGCGCGCTCTACGAGCTCCTCGTGCGTGCGCTCTTTGGCGTCGAGCCCGCGGACGAGGTCAAGGTCGACCACGGGGGCTTCCTCGTGCTCAGGCAGGGATTCCTGCTGGCCGCCGCGCTCGTGAGCATCGCGCTCGGCAACACGATCGGCGCCCGCGCCGCGTTTCGCGCCAATCCCGCGCTGGCGGAAGCCGCGCCGGCGCGGGCAATCGAGCGGCCCGCGAATCCCAGCGCCAAGCGCGCGCGATAGCATCCGCCCACGATGGCCTCAGGACAACGCACGATCACCGTCATTGGCGCCGGCATGGCCGGGCTCGCCGCAGCACGCACGCTCGCAGCAGCCGGGCACGACGTGACCGTGCTCGAGGGTTCGGATCGCGTCGGTGGTCGCGTGGCGAGCGATCGCGTCGAGACCGAGCACGGCGCCTTCACGGTGGACCGTGGATTCCAGATCTACCTCTCGGCGTATCCCGAGGCCCGGCGCTACCTCGACCTGCGCGCGCTGGCGCTGCGGTCGTTCTTGCCAGGCGCGCTCGTGTGGGATGGCGCGCGCGCGCTCCCCATCGCGCATCCGCTGCGTGAACCGTTCGCCGCCCTCTCGGGCGTCCTCCGCGGCGCGCTGCCGATCGGCGATGCGCTCCGCATGATTCCCTTCGCGCAAGCCGCGACGCGCGGGCCCGCCGACGGGCCGGGCGCACCGAGCGGGCAGACCGCGCTGGCGCGCCTCGAAGCGGCCGGAATCTCCCGTGCGACGATCGACGGCTTCTTCCGCAGCTTCTTTGGCGGCGTCTTCTTCGACCGCTCGCTTGGCACCGACGCGACGCGCCTCGACTTCCTTCTGCGGATGTTTGCCGAGGGATTCGCCTGCGTGCCCGCGAACGGCATGGGCGAGGTGGCCGCGCAGATGGCGGCGCCGATCGCGGGGCGCGTGCGGCTGGGTGCGCGCGTGGACCGCGTGGTCGATCTCCCGCGCGGCGGCGTGCGCATCGCGCTTGCCTCGGGCGAGACCATCGATTCCGACGCTGCGATCGTGGCCGTGGGTGCGCACGACCTGCGGCGTTTCGCCCCCGATCTTCCCGAGATCGCGTGGTGCGGCACGCTCTCGGCCTGGTTCAGCACGCCGGAGCCGGCGCTGCTTCCGTCGTGGCTCGTCCTGAACGGTTCGGGCCGCGCGCGTCCGCCGCTCGGAAGCTTCAACCACGGAGCCGCGATCAGCGCCGTCGCGCCGTCGTACGCGCCTGCGGGCCGCGGGCTCTTCGTCGCGAACACCGCGTATCTCCCGGCAAACACCGCGGGCGCCCCCGACATGGTGGCCGAGATCGCGTCGGACATGCGGCGCACGCTCGCGCAGGTGCTTGGCGCGCGTGCGACCGACGGATGGGAGCTCATCGCGGTCCAGCGCATTCGCCACGCGATCCCTCGCCAGTGGCCCGCCGATCTCGCGGCGCGCCTGCCCGACGCGCTCGGGCCGCGCGCCTTCGTCGCGGGCGACCATCTCGAGGACGCATCGATCAACGGCGCCATGCGTTCGGGCCGGCGCGCGGCGGAGCGCTGCATCGCGGCGCTCGCCGCGGGTTGACGCGGTATCCTCCGCCCATGCCTGCGCCGCGCATCCGAACCGAAGCTCCCTCCGCCTCGCGACCCCGCTCGACGGGCAGGCGCGTGCTCGCATCGGCGGCCGCCGCGTGCGCGCTGCTCGCTGCCTGCGCGCGCGACACGATGCTTCTCGAGAGCGACGTGCCGCTCCCGCGCGGCATGAGCACCGTGCGCAGCGCCGACATCCGCCGCGACGGCGGCACGGTGACCGGCGGCGACTTCATCCTGTCGGGCGAGCTCGAGGACGCGCGCAAGGCGATCCGCGCCTCGGCCGAGCGGTTCGAGGCGAACGGCTGGACCATCGTGCGCGCCGACGGCAACACCGACGCCGCCAACGGCGAGTTCGTGAAGGACACGCGGACGGCCGTGCTCTCGCTGCGACGGCGCGCGCTCGAACCCAAGATGTCGAGCGGCACGCTCGCGATCCGCAACGGCGGCTGACGCCGCGCGCAGGCTCAGGAACGGACTCCGATGGCCGAGCAGTTCGAGAAACACGCCCGCACCTTCGGCGGGCTCACGCTCGTGAGCCGCGTGACGGGTCTCGTGCGCGACGCGGCGCTCGCGAGCGTGTTCGGCGTGAGCGCGTACACCGACGCCTTCAACTTCGCGTTCCAGATCCCGAACCTCTTCCGAAGGCTGTTCGGCGAGGGCGCCATCTCGGCGGCGTTCGTGCCGCGCTACACCGAGCTCGTGCGCGACGACCCCGAGCGCGCGCGGCGCTACGCGGGGCTCATGCTCGCGTTCCTCGCGGCGATCCTGTGGGGCATCGTCGTGCTCGGCGAGGTCTTCATCCTGTCGATGTGGTGGGGGGCGCCCGAGGTCGAGTACACGCTCGGTCCTGCGACCACAGCGGGCGGCGTGGTCCTGCCCACCGTGAGCGCGCGCTACACGCGCCTGGCGTACGAGCTCGCGGCGATCATGCTGCCGTACATGCCGCTCGTCTGCCTGCTGGCGGTCGGTGGCTCGGCACTGCAGACGCACGGGCGCTTCGGCCCCTCGGCCGCGAGCCCGATCGTGCTCAACCTGCTCATGATCGCGGCCACGCTCGGCCTGTATCCGCTCGTGGTCGCGGGTTCGGTCGATCCCGCCACGCACCTGCGCGTGCTGGCCGCGGCGGTGCTGCTTGCGGGCGTGATCCAGGTCGGATGGACCTTCGCGACCCTGCGGAGAATCCGCCTGTCCTACGCGCCGCGCGATGCGGAGGCGCGGGCCGCCGTGCGTGCCACGCTGCTCGCGGCGGGGCCGATGATGCTCGGCCTCGGCGTCATCCAGATCAACATCGTGGTCGACGGGCTGATCGCGAGCTGGCCGAGCCTCTTCGGCCCGACGATCCTCGGCTTCGACTACCCGCTGGCCGAGGGCGCGATGACCGCGCTCACGAACGCCGCGCGGCTGTACGAGTTCCCGCTCGGCGTCTTCGGCATCTCGATCGCCACGGCGATCTTCCCGCAGCTTGCGCGGCTCAACAACGACCCCGTCGAGTTCGCGGCGACGGTGCGGCGCGGACTGCGGCTGACCGTGTTCGTCGGCCTGCCTGCAAGCGTGGGGCTCATGCTCGTGGGGCGCGAGGCGGTCGGCGTCCTCTTCCAGCGCGGCGCGTTCACCGCCGACGACACGGCGCGCGTGGCGTGGGTGCTGCTCGGCTTCGCGCCCGCGATCTGGGCGTACCAGTCGATCCACATCCTCACGCGCGCCTTCTACGCGCGCAAGGAGCCGATGACGCCCGTGCGCATCGCGGTGTCGATGGTGGCGCTCAACGTGCTCCTCAACCTGGCGCTGATCTTCACGCCGCTGCGCGAGGCGGGGCTTGCGTGGTCGACGTCGATCTGCGCGATGGTGCAGGCCGTGGTGCTCGCGCGCGCGCTGTCGCGGCAGGTTCCCGGAATCGTGGGTCGCGACGTCGCGGCAGGGGTGCTGCGCTCGGTCGTGGCCGCGCTCGCCATGGGTGCGGCGGTGGTGGCCGTGGGCGCCGTGCTCCCCGATGGCGGCGACACGCGCTCGATGCTGATCGCGCTCGTGGGCAAGGTGGCCGTCGGCGCGCTGGTCTTTGCCGCGGTGGCCGTCGCGCTCGGCATGGACGAGCTGCACTGGGCCGCCGGCCGCCGGCTTGCCTTCCTGCGCCGCCTGCAGCGCTGATATCGGAGCCGCCTGTATCCGCGGAGTAGGCCGATTCTCCGTCACACGCTTGAGTCACGCCCGAAAACGGTCGATCCCGCCCGCTGGAGGCTCAGGCTTCAGATGGTGGATCTTTCCAAACTCGACCCGTCCAAGCTCGGTACGACCGACACGCTCGCACTCCTTGCGGAAGTGGAGAAGTCGCTCGCCCGCCTGCGCGAAAGCGCCGGCGATGACGCCGAACGCGCCGAGGAGGCGCAGCGCCTCGGGCGCGAAATGAAGAGCCTCGAGGACGAGCGCGCCAGGCTGCTCGAGCGCCAGGTCGCGCTCGAGTCGCAGCTCGCGCAGTCGCGCGCCAGCGCCGCATCGTTCGAGTCGCAGCTGACGGCGTCGCGCGCCGATGCGCAGAAGGTCGCGTCGCAGCTCGGCGAGTCGCGCAGCACCACGCAGCGCCTCGAGGGCGAGCTCGCGAAGTCGCGCAAGGAAGCCACGGGCCTCTCGGGCGACGTGAAGTCGCTGCAGGGCAAGATCATCGCGCTCGAGTCGAGCCTCGCGGAGAACCGCGCCTCGGCCGACAAGCTGTCTGCGGAACTCGCGGCAAGCCGCGCGTCGGGCCAGAAGTCGCAGGGCGAGCTCGCCGAGAGCCGCAAGAACGCGGGCAAGCTGGAGAACGAGCTCACCGCCGCGCGCAAGGCCTCGGTCACGCTTGAGTCGGAGCTCGCGGACACGCGCGCCACGGCCGCGCGTTTCGAGAAGGACCTCGCTGCCGCGCAAACGGCGATCGCGGGCCTCGAGTCGAGCCTTGCCGAGTCGCGCGCGACGAGCGCCAAGTTCGAGAACAGCCTCGCCGACGCACGCAAGAACATCCGCCAGCTCGAGTCGCAGCTCAAGGACGCGAACACCGCGCACGAGCAGAGCGAGCGGCAGCTTTCCGAATCACGCAACCAGGCGAAGTCGCTCGGCCAGCAGCTTGCCGACACGAAGGCTTCGCTGGATCGCACGCAGAAGTCGCTCGACTCGGCCACCGGCGACGTCACCCGCCTGAAGGACGAGCTCGCGAAGTCGCAGGCCACCTGCGGCAAGTACGAGACCGAGCTCGCCGAAGCCGAGGCATTCTCGAAGGAGTTCGCCGCGGAGATCACGGCCATGAAGGCCGCCGCGCAGAAGCTCGAGAAGGACCTCTCGCAGGCCAAGGCGAACTCGGGCAAGCTCGAGAGCGCGCTCAACGAGGCACGGGCGATCGCCGCCGCCGCGACGGCTTCGGCGCAGAGCGCGTCGGCCGCTGCCGCAAAGGCGACGGCGGAGCTCGCGGGCGCGCGGGCGCACGCCGACACCGGCGACGACGATCTTCGCGGCGCCCACGAGGCGATCACGCTGCTCGAGGGCGAGGCTGCTGCCGCGCGCAAGAGCGTCGATGAACTGCGCGCGCAGCTCGACGCTGCGCGCGCCGCCAGCACGCGCTTCGAGCAGGCGCTCCGCAAGTCGGAGTCCGATCGCAGCGACGCCGAGGAGCTTGCGCGCCTTGCCGACGCCGAATGCAAGCGGCTCTCCGATGCCGCCCAGTCCGCCGCCAAGCAGGCGGGCGACGCGAAGGGCGCCGAGATCGCCCGCGCGCTCGAGGCCGAGCAGGTCAAGGCACGCGCGGTGCTCGACGCCGAGAAGGCGCGCCTTGCCTCGATCGAGCGCGAGCGCGACGCCATCAAGACCACGCTCGCGACCGCCGAGTCGCGCATCGCCACGATCACCGCGCTCGCCGACACGCAGGCCGAGCAGATCCTCACGCTCGAGGAGCAGCTCGCCGACGCGCGCAATACCATCGAGGAGGTCCGCGCAGGCGTGAAGGCGAGCACCGCGGGCGACGGACCGTCGCTCGAGCAGATCGAGGCGCTCGCCGAGTCGCGCGTCTCGGCGCTCCTCCAGCCGAAGCTCGACCAGCTCGCGCAGGTCGCCGCATTCCTGCGGACCCGACGCGAGCGGCTCACCGCGCTGCGCATGGGCCTCAAGCGCAAGGCGAAGGCGCTGCGCGCCAAGCCGGCGTCCGCTGGCTCTGGCTCTGCGGATCCCGACATCGAGGCGGAGCGCGCCGCGCTCGCCAAGGAGCGACAGGAGATCGTCGATCTCCGCGCCATGCTGCATGCGAGCGAGGCGTCGATCGCGCGGCGCACCGCGGGCACGCGCTTCCTGACATCGGCCACGCTCTGCACCGCGCTGCTCGGCATCGGTGCCGCATGCGCCTGGCAGGTGGCGGGCGTCATCGCGCCGGCACCCGTGCTCGCCACGGTCGAGCTCGAGGTCGGCAGCCGCATGAACGAGACGAAGTCCGATCCGAACGCCGCCGCCGTCGACGCCGCGCCCATCGCCGCGCTCATCAAGGAGCGCGTCGGCGATCCTCTCTGGGGCGGCATGGTGGCCACGCGCCTCTCGGAGCGCGGCCGCACGCGCGCCGAGGCCGACGCACTCGTCGCGAATCTCGCCGAGCGCGTGAGCGTGACGCCCGAGGGCTCGACCGTGCACATCGCGCTGCGCGGATCCGACGAGCTCGCCACCCGCACCACGCTCGACGCGATCGCCACGACCGCCGTCGCCGAGGCGAACCGCGACACCGCGCGCCGCAGCGACTACCTCAAGGTCGGCATCGCCAATGCCAAGCAGGAAGTGGGTCGCACGATCTTCTCGGCGGCGGAGGTGCTGCCGGACCCGAAGCGCCTGTCCCGTGCAGGCGCCCTCCTCGGCATCACCGCGCTCGTCGGCGCCGGCCTCGTGGGCGTGCTCGCGCTGATCGCGCGGCGGCCTGCCGCGGCGCACGACCATCACGATCACCAGGAGCCCTCGATCGCGCACGAGTGACGCGCGGCCGTCGGTTTCGACCAGTCATCGCTCTTATGCACGTCGCCCGCGCAGCTGTTGCGCGGGCGACTGCATTTCCCGCGATTCGCATGCCTTCAGCCAAGTCGCGCCCGAGGGCAGCCGATGCTCACGGTGACGCAGGTGCCACGGAACGGCACCGGAAAGGGAAGCGCCCCATGCATGGAATCGCTCGGCTCAGGCTCGTGGGGACATCGCCCGTCGGCGGCGAAACCGCCGATGGCATCGAAGAGTGCCACCAGGACGACTTCCCGCAGCCACTTCCCTTTCCCACCTGCGTCCGCTCGCTTCCGCGGCGCTCCTGCGGAAACGCCGCCGAAGCGGCGCTCGACCGCGTGACGCTCTCCTTCGAGCGCCTCCGCGACGCGCTCGGCGAGGGCCAACAGGACAGGCATGTGTCCGGCCGCGGCAGACCGGACAGGCATGTCGACGGCGACCTCCCCGGCGCTCGTCCCGACGACCACGGCCCCCGCGCCGCCTGACCTTCACGGATCAAAAACCAGACCGCCGCCGCCCATGGGGGACGGCGGCGGTCTGCGTTTCGCCTCGTCGTCGTCGGCCAGCGGCCTACTCAACGCGCTTCATCGTCATCGGGTCACGGAGCGGCAGGTGCTCCGCCTGGTCGTTGAAGAACTCCGCCATCCTGGCGCGGCCGTTCGCGTCGCCCGGCGCGATCGCGTCCCAGTCGCCGACCACGAACACCGCCATCTGGTCGAAGTCGAGCAGCCGCTTGGCCACGCGCTGCACGTCGGCCGCGGTCACCTTGGCCACGTTGTCGCGGTAGGTCTGCCAGTACGCGGGATCGCGCCCCGTCCACTCGTCGCTCACGAAGATCCCGAGCATCGTCGGCTTCGACTCGAACGAACGCGGGAACGTCTCGATGAACGACTTCTTCGCCACATCGAGCTCCTCGGCGCTCACCTCGGTGCTCCGCATCTTCTCGAACTCGCCGCGGATGAGCTTGATCGCGAGCGCCACCGTCGCGCTCTTCGACTGGAACGCCGCGCGGAACTCGCCCGGGTACCACACGCCCGCGTCGAGCCCGCTGCCCGCCGAGTACGCAAGGCCCTCGTCGGATCGCACCGTCTTCATGATGCGGCTGGTGAAGCCGCCGCCGCCGAGGATCTCGTTCATCACGAGCGCCGCGAAGTAGTCGGGGTCGTCGCGCGTGATCGAGCGCGTGCCGATGTAGACCTTGCCCTGCGGGATCTCCTTCTCGACGTGGTACACGCCGGGCGTGAGCCGCGCCATGGGCGCCGGCGGATCGGCCATGCGCTCGCCGCTCGGCCACGCCGCGAGCGCCTTCTCGAGCTTCGCGAGCATGTCGGCGACCTCGAAGTCGCCGCTCACCGCCACGATCACGTTGCGCGCGTTGAACACCCGCGCCGCGAACGCCTTCATGTCGTCGCGCGTGACCGCGCGGATCGACGCCTCGGTCGGCTGCCGCGCCTCGAAGTGATCCTCGCCGTAGAGCGCCATGTTCCACTCGCGCGAGAGGATCGGATCGGCGTCGTCGTTGCGCTGCTTCATCCCCTCGATCGCCTCGTCGACCGAGATCTTCATCTTGGCCTCGTCGAAGCGCGGGCGGAGGATCATGTCCATCAGGAGCGCGAGGCTCTCGTCGAAGTTGGCCGACAGGCAGTCGATCGTGGCCGAGCAGACGGTGTCGCGCGCGCCGATCGCGATGTTCGTGGCCAGGAAGTCGAGCTTCTCGTCGAGCTCGGCGGGCGCGAGCGCCTCGGTGCCGCCCGTTCGCATGAGCTCGGTGGTCATGCCCGCGAGGCCGACCTTGTCGGCGGGCTCGAGGTAGCCGCCGCCCTTGAAGGTCATGCTGAGGTCGATGAGCGGGAGCTCCTTGCTCGGCGCGAGGTACACGACGACGCCGTTCGACAGGACATGGCGGTAGTCGGCCGCCTTGGGTGCGCTGAACGCGAGCGGCTTGAACGCGATCTGCTCTGGACGCTTGGGAAGCGCGGGAGCCTTCTGCGCCGCAGCGGGCGCAGCGAGGCACGCGGCCGCGGTGAGCGCGAGGATGGTGAGGTTGGTGTGCTTCATGGGTGTGTGTCCTTTCCCAGGGTCAGTTCTTCTTCTCGAGCTCGGCGAGGCGCGCCTCGATCTTCGAGACCATGTACTCGAGCACGGGCTTCATCTGCGGCGGCACCTGCGCCACCTGCGCGCCCATCTGCTCGAGCGCCTGGCGCAGCCGCGACGCATCGGTTTCCTTGGCGATCTGCGCGGCCATCGCGCGCGCCTGCGCCTGCATCGGCGCGGGCAGCTTGGCGAGCTCCGCGTCGGCCTCGGCCGCCGCAGCGCCGGCCTTGCGGCGATACGTCGCGACCGAGCGGTTCTTCTCGGCGAAGTACGCGCGCGCCACGCGCTGCACGTCCTCGGCGGTCACCGCGTCGATCCGCTTCGGACCGTCGTTGATCTCCTCCCAGGTGCCGAGGCCCTCGGAGTACCCAAGCTGCACGAGCAGGAAGAAGTTGCTCTTGAGCCGGCGGAAGTTCGACGCAGCGAACTGGTTCTTGACCTTCTCGAGCTCCGCCGCGGGCACCACCTCGTCCTGCAGGCGCTTGATCTCGGCGTACCACGCCTCCTCGAGCTCGCGCGGATCGGCGTCGCCCTTGATCTCGGCGTTGAAGCTGAACGAGCCCGCGTACTTGCGGCTGTCCTGCGCGGCGCCCGCGCTCGCTGCGATCTCCTTGCCCTCGACCATCGACTTGTAGAGGCGGCCGGTGCGGCCGTTGAGCACGGCGCTCAGCACATCGAGCGCGTACGAGTCCTTGTGGCGGAACGGCACCGTGTGGTAGCGCACCTCGACCGACGGCTGGCAGTCGCACTCGGCGTTCATGCGCATCTCGGCCAGCTGCGGCACCTCGAGGGTGACCACCGCGGGCGGCTCCTGCTCGCCCTTCGTCAGCCGCGCGAAGTAGCGCGTGATCGTCTCCTTCACCTCGCTCGGATTGAAGTCGCCCACCACCACGCCGCACAGGTTGTTGGGGCGGTAGTAGATGTCCCAGTACTTCATCGCCTCTTCCATGGTGTAGCTGTTGAGGTCGCTCGACCAGCCGATCACGGGCCACGAGTAGCCGCTCGACTGCCAGAACATCGCCTCGAACTGCTCCTGGAAGATGCCCGTGGGCGTGCTCTCGGTGCGCAGGCGGCGCTCCTCGTGCACCACGTCGCGCTCCGAGAAGAACTCGCGGAACACGGAGTTCGACAGGCGGTCCGACTCCATCCACGCCCAGAGCTCGAACTTGTTGCTCGGCACGTTGATGAAGTAGAAGGTCACGTCGTTCGAGGTGAAGGCGTTCATGCCCGACCCGCCCTGGCCCGTGTAGACCTTGTCGAACTCGTCCTTGACGACGGTGCGCGCGGCCTCCTGCTGTGCCTTGAGGAGCTCGAGCTCACGCGCGATGCGCGTCTTCTCCTCGCCGGTCGCGGCCGCGGCGGCGGTGGTCAGCTCGGCGATGCGGTCGGCGCCGAGGCGGCCCTGCTGCGAATCCATGAGCGTCTTGAGCTCGGCGCGCAGGCGGGCAAGCTCGGGCGTGTCGTTCTCGGGGGCCCACGGATCGTTGATCTCGCCGTCGAAGAAGCGGCGGTACTGCTCGCTCCAGGTGATGGCGTTCATGCGCGCACGCAGCACGCGCTGCTTCTCGCGGTACTCGGCGTCGGCGCCCGGGTTCGAGGTGCCGATCGTGTCGGTGCCCTTGAACATCATGTGCTCGAAGAAGTGGCTGATGCCCGTGATGCCCGGCCGCTCGTTCACCGAGCCGACCTTGGCGACCCAGCCCGCCGCGATCACGTTCGGCTGGTCGGTGCGGGGAAGGAGGAGGAACTTCATGCCGTTGTCGAGCGTGAAGACCTCGGGCGAGACCTGCTGGGCCGAGAGGGGGAGTGCGACCGCGAGTGCTGCGATCGCGCCGAAGATTGCGCGCATGCGTTGCTCCTGTGATCCCGCGGATGCGGGGAATCACGGATGGTAGCCGCGCCTCTCGCGACATTTCAGGACCGTGGAGGGAGTCCGATGGTCTCCGCAGTCGGCGGCAAAGCGGCGGTTTCGGGAGCGCTCGGCTTCCGATTGTTCATTTCAGGCATACATTTGGCTCGGTCGCCCCGCGGCCGGGATCCCACATAGTTATGCGCCGAACCCTCCCCAGCAACCCGTTCATCGGATTGGCCGTTCCCGTCGCGCTCGCCTGCATGGCCGCCGGCACGGCGCACGCGCAGGTGCGCGTCGTCACCTACAACCTCGCCAAGCTCGCTGGCGACGCCGCGTCGATCCGCGGCGCCCTCACCGCGATCGGCGACGACGACCGCTTTGGCTTCGCCGTCGACCCGGCGGTGCTCTGCTTCCAGGAGATCCGCAACGCCGACCTCGCTGCGCTCGACGCGCACATCGTGGCGGCGTTTCCCGGCGTGCCGTACGCGCGCGGCACCTTCACGACCTCGGGCCTCGAGGACGGCGCAAGCGGGGCGCAGGCCATGTACTACCGCACCGATCTCCTCACCGAGGTCGTGTCTGGCCACGTCGATATCCCGACCGGCGCCTCGCGCAACAGCGACCGCTGGCTCATGCAGCTGAACGGCTACACGAGCCCCGCCTCGCGCTTCTACGTCTATTCGTCGCACCTGAAGGCGAGCAACACCGCCGCCGACGCGGCCCAGCGCAATACGGGCGCGACCGCGCTGCGCAACAACGCCAACGCGCTGGGCGCAGGGCAGCACATCATCTTCATGGGCGACTGGAACCTCTACACGGCGAACGAGGCGGCCTACGCGACCATGACCGCCGCGGGCAACGCGCAGTGCATCGACCCGCTCGGTCCCGGCGACTGGACAGGCGCGGCGAACGCCATCAAGCACACGCAGTCGCCGCGGCTTGCGACGGGCACGCTCGTGGGCGGCGGCGTCGACGACCGCTTCGACTTCCAGCTCGCGACCGCGGAGTTCAACGACAACGACGGACTCTCGCTGATCGCGGGCACGTACCGCACCTTCGGCAACGACGGCGCGCACTACAACCTCGACATCAACAACGGCAACAACACGTACTACCCGACCAACATCGCGCGATCGAACGTGGTCGCCGACCTGCTGTGGGCCGCGACGGACCACCTGCCGGTCGTGGCCGACTACCAGGTGCCGCCGATCATGTCCGCGACGATGCAGGCGACCTTCCCGACGGTGATCGTGGGAGCATCGGTCGTGATCCCCGTGTCGGTCTCGAACAGCGCCAACGTCGTGCATCCGCTCGGGACCGATGCGCTGGTCGCGACGGTCACGGGCTCCTCGGGCCTCGTCGGTTCGCAGACCGTCACCGCGGCGCTCGCGCCTGCGGCAACAACGGTCAACCTCACGGTCAACACGGCTGCGCCGGCCAGCGTGAACGCCTCTGCGAGCATCACGACCGCGGTCGAGGGCACGCAGAACCCGTCGATCACGCGCACGCTCACTGGAACGGTGCTCGGGCACGCGCGCGCGTCGTTCAGCGCGAAGTCGCTGGTGACCGCGACGACCGCCAGCCTGACCACGCCCGCCGACGCAGGCGTCGCCACCGTCACCGTGCCCGTTCACAACCTCGGCTACGGGCCGCTGCAGGCGCGTCTCGACCTCGACGGCGCCAGTGGACTCGCCGCGCCCTTCGCCGTGGTCGACGCCGTCGAGTCGAACGTTGCCGCTGCGCCCGCCGCGCTCGTCTTCTCGTTCAACACCGCTGGCCGCGCGCCGGGAACCTACACGCAGGTCGCCACGGTGCAGACGAGCGACGAGAACCTTGCCGGCGCCACCAGCGGAACGCTGACCGTCACGCTCGCGGTGACCGTGGAAGCCTCGGGCAATCCCGCCGACCTCGACGGCGACGGCTCGGTCGGCGGCTCCGACCTCGCCATCCTGCTCAACCAGTGGG
The DNA here is from genome assembly GCA_044341665.1 of Phycisphaerales bacterium. GTDB lineage: Bacteria > Planctomycetota > Phycisphaerae > Phycisphaerales > SM1A02 > QWPT01. The sequence continues at coordinate 22,748 of JBIIRG010000006.1, forward strand.
GCGGCGCGGGCAATGCCGACCTCGACGGCGACGGTCTGGTGAACGGAAGCGATCTCGCGATCCTGTTGAACGCGTGGGGCTGAGCCATCGAGCGACTGTGACCGACACCGAGTGAGACCAAGCGCATTGCCAGCATCCGAGCCGACGACTCGGACGAACGGGACGACTCATGCAGCACCACGCCACCCAGCTCTGTACGTTCATCGCAGCCCTCGGCGTCGCCGCGTTTGCGGCGCCTGCGGCTCTCGCCGACACGATCGTGCTCACGAGCGTCGATGACAACACCCTCATCGAGGATCCGACCGGCGCCTACAGCTGTGGCGCCGCGCAGTACTTCTTCGCCGGCCGCGTGGGCGCCAACGGGGGCAACGCGCTCCGTCGCGGCGCGCTGCGCTTCGACCTGTCGGCGATTCCGCCTGGTTCGCAGATCACCTCGGTCAGCCTGCGCATGTACTGCTCCGCGGCGGGGCTCAACACCGCGTACACCGTGAGCCTCAAGCGCTTCCTCGCCTCGTGGGGCGAGGGTGGCAGCACGGCGTTCGGTGGTGGCGGGGCGCCGTCGGCGTTGAACGACGTGACCTGGATGCACCGCTTCTATCCGAACACGACGTGGGCCGCGGCGGGCGGGCAGTTCAGTTCGACGGTGAGCGCCTCGCGCACGGTCGGAGCGATCGGTTCCTACACATGGGCCTCGACCGCCCAGCTGGTGACCGACGTGCAGGACATGGTCAACAACCCCGGCCTCAACTTCGGCTGGTGCGTGCAGGGCAACGAGGTGACCCTCCAGTCGGTCAAGCGGTTCGACTCGCACGAGTCGGGTCTCGCCGCCAACCGGCCGCAGCTCACCGTCGTGTACACGCCGGGCAACCGCTACGACCTGACGGGCGACAACAAGGTCAACGCCGCCGATCTCGCGATCCTCCTGGGCGCGTGGGGTGGGACGGGCGCGGCCGACGTCAGTGGCGACGGCATCGTGAACGGCGCGGATCTCGCGCTGCTGCTCGGTGCCTGGACGGGTTGAACGCCGCGCGCGGCGCGCCGATCGAGTCGACGCCCATCACGGCCGCTGCCGCAGCTCCGCGCGCAGCCAGCTCACGAACGCAGCGGTGCCCGATGAACGGTCGCCTTCCGCCTCGGCGGTGGTGGCATTGATGTACGCGCCCGTGAGGTCGCCGCGCGCAGCCTGGGTGGCCGCGAGCACGAGCAGCACGTCGACCGACGGGCGCTGCATCGCCGCAGCAGGGGCAAGCGAGCGCTCGAGCGCCTCGAGCCGCGAGATGAACTTCGGATCAGCCGAAAGCCGGCGAACGGCCGACGGATCGCCCGCGAAGGCGTCGCGGAACAGGTCCGACGCACGCACGGTGTCGCTGCGGAACGCCCGCGCGAAGGCCTGGCCCATCGTCCAGCGCTCGTCGCCCGGGTAGGCCGCCTCGAGCAGCACGAAGCCATCCTCTGCATCGCGGTCGTAGCCGTCGGCGAGGAACGTCCACATCGCATCGGGGTTCGGAAGCGCGGGCGGCGGAGGAGCGGTGTAGACGACGGCCGTCGTGTACACAGGCGCCGTCACGTACCACGCGGGGCGGTAGCAGGGCGACCAGGTGTAGCACGGCGTCCACGCAGGCGCGGGGCACGGGCCGCACGCGGTCCAGCTCTCCCACCACGGGCGGCATGGATCCCAGTAGGTGTAGCGCGTGCGGCACCAGCCGCTCCACCGCGAGTAGGCGGGGCGGCAGGTCCACGACACGGCGTAGCCCTCCCACCACGGGTTGCACCAGCTGGTGCAGAGCGGGGCGCAGCTCGAGCCGTAGAAGAACCCGAAGCTGAACCCGAAGCCGAAGCCAACCGAGAACGACGCGCCGTCGTGGCAGTCGTAGCGCTGCCAGGTGGGGCAGGGGCCGCAGTCGGACCAGCGCGAGCCGCTGTTCCAGCCGTTGCAGTTCGACACGTTGCGCACGTAGGTGTTGTGCACGCTGTGGTCGTTCAGGACGGTGTTGTTGATGACCGTGCTGTTGTTGCTGCCGTTGTTGATGACGGTGGTTCCGCCGCTCGTTCCGCCGCTCGCGCCGCCTCCACCAGACGAGCCTGCGTTCGACGATCCACCGTCGGTGCGCGGCGAGCGGACTGGCCCGCGATCCGACAGCGTGGGATTCGCCTTCGCGACGGGCACGCCGAACACCGTGTCGCCGACGAACTGCTCGGGCGGATCGACGATGCGCTCGGGCGGGTTGCGGCCATCGCGACCGCTCCAGCCGCCCGTGACCTCGGGACGCGGAAGCGCGACGGTGCCGGTGGCCGTACCTGGCTTCGTCGCACTGTCCGTGCGATCCTTGCGATCCCGATCGGGCACGACGGGGGCCTTCGGGGATGGTGACTTGGAATCGGGGATCTTCGAATCGGGGATCTTCGAATCGGGGATCTTCGAATCGGGGATCTTCGAATCGGGGGCCCTCGAATCGGGGACCTTCGAGTTGGGGATCTTCGAGTTGGGGATCTTCGAGTTGGGGACCTTGGAGTCCGGCGTCTTCCCCGCAGGACGCTTCCCACTCGGATCGATGCGTCCTCCGCTGTCGGTGTCGATCACGCTGCCGTCATCGGTGACGATGCCGCGCGACGGCGCATCGGAGGGGCGCGTCGTGGGTCGTGTCGTCGGAGAAGACGCGGGCCGCGTCGGCTCCTTTGCGTCGATCGGCGGCTGCGTCGGACGGCCACTCGGACGATCCTCGCGCGACGGATTCTTCGACGAAGGCGAGCCATCGCGCGCACCGTCACGTCCACCGTCACGTCCACCACTGGGCGCACGACTCGGAGGCGCAACAAGCGGTGGGTTCGTGACCGTGGGCTTCGTCGCCGGTCGACTGGGCGGAATCCGCGCATCATCCTGCGAGGTGCGCGGGCGCGTGGTCGGTTGCTCCCGCGGCGCGTCGGACGGACTCGCATCGCGCTGCCGCGCGGGAGTTGTCGGCGGTGGCGACGACGGCACCGACGGCGTCATCGTCGGCTGGGGCCGCGCGTCCGATGGCTTCCGCAGGTCGCGCGGATGCGAGGGCGGCTGCGCCGTCGGCCTTGTCGGAGCCGTCTCGCGCGCAGCAGGCGTGTTCGACGGTGGCGTGCGCGTCTGCGGAATCCGCGGTGGCGGTGCAACCTCACGCGAGGACGGCGCAGTGGGCGTCGCACGCGGCACGCTCGGCGTCCGCGGCGCGCTCGGCGCGGCACCCTGCGGAACACTCGGCTTTGCCGGCGCGCTGCCTGCTCCCTTGCTCGGCGGCGCGGCGAGGGCGCTCGACGTGAGGGCGCTCGACGCGAGCAGCACCGCGCTCACCACGGCAGTCAGCCGCGGAGCGTTTCCGAGCGGTGCAGCGGTGTGGACGAACGGAACGAGACTCGCCAATGCGCGCATGCGGGGTCCTTTCGAAGCAGGCCCACTCTCGAACTCGATGGAAGGCAGCGTATCCCTGAAATGGCCCGAGGGAATCGCCCTGGGCCGAAAGCAGCGGATCGGCCGCGACGGGTCGCAAGGAGGCGTGCCTTGGCGCGCCGATTCCCTCCCGCGCGACGGGCGGTCCGAGATGCACGCGCTGTTCGGCGCAGGTCGCCCTGAAGTCGCGATTCTTGGCGGGCGCCGCCGCGACACCTTGGCAGCGCCCGAGAAACTGGTCATTGTGTGTGGATGAAGACCGCGCTGATCCCCGCCATCGTTGCCGCCACGCTTGTCGCCGCGCCCGTTTCGAGGTCGTTGGCCGACTACTCGAGCGACACCTTCGCGCCGCTCTCGCTCGTGGCGACGGCCAACGATGACGTCCAGCCCAAGATCGCCGCCGCGCCCGCCGACGGGCACTACGTGAGCCTGCTCACGGGTCCCGGCTATGACGTGGCGGTCATGCGGCTCGACAAGGACGGCAAGTTTGCCTGGGCGGCGCCTCTCGTGGTCAACGACCGCGCGCTGAGCTCGACCGTCGACTACGGCTTTGCCAGCGACGGCGTGAACGCCTACGTGGCGTACGCCACCACCGCCGGCGCTGTCCAGTGCTCGGCCGTGTCGCCGAGCGGCGCGATCCTGTGGACGACGGTCACCTCCGCCGCCGCAGGCAACGTGCCCGCGCAGGTCACGGTCGCAAGCGACGGCTTCGTGTGGGTTGCGTCGATCGAAGGAAGCGGCACGCGCGTCCAGCGGCTCAACGCCGCGACGGGCGCTGCGCAGTTCGCCACGCCCGTGCAGCTGGCCGAGACGGGCGCCTCGCAGTTCCTCGCCGACATCAAGCCGAGCGAGAGTGGCGCCGTCATCGTCTCGTGCGTGCGCTACATCTCCTTCACGGGAGCCAAGATCCTTCGCGCCCACCGCGTCGAGGCGAACGGCACGCGCCCCTGGGCGGCCAACGGCGTGAGCGTCTTCACGACGGGCTCGCTGCAGTTCGGCAACTTCCCGCCCTTCATCAGCGACGGTGCGGGCGGCGCGTACTTCGCGTGGTACACCACGAGCCCGCTCCAGTGCTGGGTGCAGCGCGTGAACGCGGCGGGCGCGATCCAGTACGGCACGAACGGCGTGTCGGTGACGGCGGCCACCGCGGGCGCCAACCGCACCGATCCCTCGATGATGCTTGGCGCCGACGGCAAGCTCTACGTGGCCTTCACGCAGAACACGCCGAACACCACGATCTACGGCATCTTTGCCCAGTGCTTTGCCAAGGGCGTGCGCCAGTGGGGCGACAACGCCGCCGCGGTGGAGCCGCTCGGCGGCACCTACTCGCGCGGCTGGGGACGCATGATCCGCAGCGGAAACGGCGTGGCGGTGTCGTACAACGACGCGCCCAGCGCGGTGCAGGACAACCTCAAGTGCGCGCAGCTCGACGCGTCGGGTGCGGTCGCGAACCGCTTCGACATCGCGCTCAATCCGGGCAGCAAGTACCGCTATGTGGCCGCGCCAGCCATCGATGGCGGCAGCGTGCTCGTGTGGCAGGGCGGGGTGAGCACCGGTGCGAGCGACGTCTGGGCCTCGCGCGTGAACAGCGACGGCACCATCGGACCGCCGCCCGCCGGCGTGTTCGGCGACCTGAACGGCGACGGCGCGGTGAGCGCGCCCGACCTCACGATCCTGCTCAGCCAGTGGGGCGGCCCCGGCTCGGCCGACCTCGTGCCGAACGGCGTCGTCGACGCCCAGGACATCGCGGCGCTGCTCGGTGCGTGGACCCAGTGAGGTGCAACCCAGTGACGTGCGCGCCGTGACGCGCGCGCGGACCCGTCGCGATCGCGCGTGTCAGCCGCCGATGCCGCGGCCCTCGCGGGCGCGGCGAAAGCTCGTCGGCAGGAGATAGTTGCGGCCCTCGTACGCGTACACGGTGCCTGAGATCAGGATCGCGGGCGCGGCGTCGCTTTCCCGCGCCGTGTTCTCGAGCTTCTCGAGCAGCAGGCAGGGGAGGATCTCGAGCGATGGATCGCCGCTGCCCGAGTTCTGCTGCGGCACGAAGCGCCATGAACCCGCCTGCGGATCGCGCGACAGCCTGCCAAGTCGAAGGGTGAGGCGCGTGCCGTTGGCAAGCGGCGCCGCTTGGGCCCGGTCCCGCGAACCCGCGGCTGCACCGCCGCGCTCGGTCGGACGCGACTGCGGCGCGCGGCCGGCGCGCTCCTCCAGTCGTCGCTCGATCTCATCGACCACCGCGTCATCCCGCGACTCGGCCGCATCGGCGGGCGGCGGAACGAACTTGTCCTCGCCGCTCGGCGTGACCTGCGCTGCGTCGGTGGCCGCGGGCGTCTCGCCCGGCTTCGCATCGAAGCGCATGATCGCAGGCGCAAAGTCGGCCATCAGGAAGTTGCGCCCGCGGTACATGAACACCCGCCCCGTCATCTCGAACTGCACGGGTGCGCCCGCCATCCGATGGGTGCGGAGCACATCCTCGAGCACGGGCGACGGCATGAGCACGAACTCGCGGCGCAGCCCGCCGGTCTCGGCCTCGAGCGGGCGGAAGAGCCAGAGCTTCTCGTCGGGGTCGAGCGTGAGGTCGCCCACCGCGCGCGAGATCGCGCTTCCCTCGCGAAGGAGCGGCAGGCGATAGCCGCCGAGGTCGATCGACGGCTGCGCGGCGGTCTCTCGCGCAACCGGCGCCGTCGGGCTGGCGACGGGCGCAGCTGGCGGCGCGGGGGACGACGGCGAGGCCGCCTGAAGCACGAGGGCGATGAGCGTGACGGGCATCTGGAGCGGTAGTTTCGGCGGGTCGGCGCGCGCGGGCAAGTGCGCGGTGCGAGCAATTGCGCGATTGGATCGATTGTGCGGGCGGGGGCCTGCGCGTTCTCTCATCTTCGCGTTGACGCGCGCGCCGATTGGTGCGATAGTCCCTGCGCCGGCCGCGTACCCAAGTGGCCTAAGGGAACGGATTGCAAATCCGTGATTCGTGGGTTCAAATCCCACCGCGGCCTCTGTCGACGCCTCGCGCAAGCGGGGCGTTGATGTTTTTGGGGTGATCGGGTGCGATACACGCGCGAACGCCCCGCAGGGCGGGGCGTTCGTGGCTCGAGCCGTGGCTGCCTTTCCGCAGCAGCCGCGGCGCGAAGATCATGGATGGGGACGGAGGCCGCGATTCACGAGCCCGGCAGCGGCGGACGCGGCGGTGCCGTCGGACGGGTGGGCGTGTCGCGTCCAGGAGTCGAGCCGAATCCCGGCGGCTTCGGCCGATCGACCGGCGCGCCTGGTTCGTTCTTTCCCGGAGCGGTGCCGAACCCCGGCGGCTTGGGCGCCTTGATCGGATCGCTCGGCATGCGCCTTCCGGGGGCGCCGCTCGGCGCGATGTCCGGACGCGGCGCGACGGTCGGGGCGGGCTCGTTTCGCCCGGGCATGGTGCCAGGCGTGGGCTTCTCGGGGTTGATCGGGTCGCCGGCCGGGTTGCGGCCGGGCGCGGTGTCGGGAGCGGGGCGCTCGCGGTGGACGGGCGCGAGGTCGGGGCGGCCAGGCACGGTCGCCGGCTGCGGGGCGCGCTCGCGCGGTGCGACCTGGCGCGGACGGCCGCGGTTCGGCAGGGGAATTCCCGACGGCTTTGGTCCTGCCGGCGCGCTTGGCGCCGCAGGCGGCGTGGCCTGCCCGAGCGCATCGGCGGTCAGGAGCCCGCCGCAAAGGAGCATCGCGGTCACGGCGGCGCGCAGCACGGAGGTGGTGGTTCGCGCGGGGATGTGCATGGTCACTCTCATGTGGTGCTGCATGGTTCGATCCTCCGCCAGTTCATACGCACGGTACCCGATCGCATCGGCCGTTCCGCACGGCCTGCCGTCGAGATCGCCTCAATCGGCGGGAAATCACCGGTCGACGCCCGCCGCGACCCCCGACAACCGTCGCAGCCAGACGTGCGTTACCCACGCCATGGCCAGGCACAGCGCTGCGAGCACCAGGAACACGCGGTTCGAGGGCATGCCCATCTGCCGCAGCAGGAAGAACATGCCGCTCCCGACCGCGCCCATCACGAAGCTGACGCCATTCGCCGTGCCGAGCACGCGTCCGCGGATCTCATCGCCCGAAAGCGCCTGGAGCATCGACTGCAGCGGGATGATGTAGAAGCCTGCGACGAGCCCGGTCAGCACGAGCCACGCCATCGTGATGCCGAACGACGGCGGCGACACCCCGAGCAGACCGAAGGCAAGCGCGAGACCCGCTGCGCCGAACGGCACGAATCGCGCGCGCTTCGACGGCGTGTCGAGGTACGCCGCGAGCACGCAGCCCACGCCGATCGCCACGCCGAGCCCCGCCATGAGCAGGGATGTCTCGTCGTCGGCGATCCCGAGGTAGCTCGAGTAGTCGGGCAGCACGAGCAGCACCACCGCCGCCACGAAGTAGAAAAACGTCCACGCGCCGCACACCGCAAGCAGCGGCGACTGCGCCATGAGCCGCAGCGTCGACACGTAGGTCGAGAACGGGTTGAGGTTGACGGGAAGCCCGGGGTTCTGCGCGCGCAGCCGCGGCAGCGTGAGGCAGGTGAGGAATCCGAGCACCACGAAGACGGCCATTGCCATGCCCGGATGCCACGCGTCGGCGCCGCTGGGTGCGCCGTCGACGAAGCTGGCCTTCCAGTCGCGCGCCGCGAGGCCTGCGACGAGCGTGCCCAGGATGACCGCGACGTTGGTCGCCATGTTGATGATGCCGTTGGCGCGCGCGAGCTTGTCGCCCGCCACGAGCTCGGCGATCATGCCGTACTTGACGGGGCCGAAGAAGGCGCTGACCGTGGCGAAGGCAAGGAGCGCCGCGATCGCGCCCCACGCCGAGCCGCGCGCGAACTCGAGCGCGCACAGCGCGCACACCGCGAGCGACACCGTCTTGAGCACGACCGTGATGCGCGACTTCGACGCCCGGTCGGCGATGCGCCCGCCGAACGCCGAGAACAGCACGAAGGGCAGGGTGAACAGGATGCCCACGATGCCGTTGCCGCCGTCGCCGAAGATGTGCTCCCACGGCCCGCCCACCGCCACGGCAAAGGTGATGACGCCCTTGATGATGTTGTCGCTGGCCGCCTCGAAGAACTGCGTGAGGAGAAGCGACAGGAAGCCCCGGTTCCAGAGCCCGCGCGGCGCGGTCGCGGCGTCGCTCATCGGTCGCTCTCCACCGGTGCGGGCGTTGCGTCGGCGCGCGTCACCCGCGCGTCGGGGCGTCCCTTTCCGGGCGTCCACGGCGGCGCGGGCACGGTGAAGGCGCTCGTCACGGTCTCGGGCGACTTCGGCCGCCCGGTCGCGGGGTCGGCCACCTCGCCCGCGGCGATGCGGAGGATCGCGTCGGTGCCGCTCACCGCATAGCCGAAGGCGCAGTACTGCCCGTCGAGCCGCGCGGTCGCCTCGCGCGACAGGCAGACGAACCACTGGCTGCCCGCGCTGTCGGGCCAGTCGTTGCGCGCCATCGAGATCACGCCGAAGTCGTGCTGCAGCCGCGACGGCTCGAGCGGCAGGTCGTAGCCCGGGCCGCCGTCGCCCGTTCCCGTCGGGTCGCCGCCCTGGATGACGAACGGCAGGCCGTTGCGATCGGCGGGAACGATGCGGTGCACGATCGTGCCGTTGTAGAAGCCCTTCTGCGCCAGCTCGACGAAGTTGCGCGCGGTGTTGGGCGCCGCCTCGGGGCACATGGCAAAGCGGATCATGCCCGCGCTGGTCGTGAGCACGACGTCGACGTCGGCCATGAGCCGGAAGCCCGACAAGGGCTGCG
>JBIIRG010000293.1:0-3449 GCA_044341665.1 Phycisphaerales bacterium
ATGCCGTCGTGTGCCAGACACAGCACTGCACGTGCCATGCACCGCCTCAGGTCGTGTAGTCGGCGTTGAGGCGGACGTATTCGGTCGTGAGACCGCAGGAGAGGAACGTGTCGGAGTTCGCCTCCGCCTTCGCGCCATCGGTTGCGCCAAGCGAGATGACGATGTCGACGTGCGAGCCGTTGAAGGCGGCGCGGACGGCGCCCTTGTCGGCTTCGACCGGCTGACCGTCGCGGAAGATCAGGATGCCGCCGACGTGGAGCTCGAGGTCGTTCGCGCGGAACGCCACGCCCGCGCGGCCGGCCGCTGCGACGATGCGGCCCCAGTTGGGATCGCCGCCGGTGATCGCGGTGCGGACGAGGAGGCTCGACGCAACGGTCTCCGCGACCTTGAGCGCGTCGGCCTTCGTCTCGGCGCCCGTCACGCGCACGGCGAGCGAGCGCTCGAAGCCCTCGCCGTCGCAGACGATCATCTTGGCAAGGTCGCACGCGACTTCGCGGAAGGCGATCGCGAGCGCGGCCTCGTCGCACGGGCCGGCGGCGCCCGTCGCGAAGGCGAACACCGAGTCGTTCGTGCTCGTGTCGCCGTCGACCGAGATGCGGTGGTAGCTCGCGTCGGCCGCGTGGCGCAGGATGCGGTCGAGGACGCGGGGCTCGACCTCCGCGTCGGTCGCGAGGACCGAGATCATCGTGGCCATGTCGGGGCGGATCATGCCCGCGCCCTTGGCGACGCCCGACACGCGCACGGTGCGTCCGCCCGCGCACGCGATGGCGCGCGACGACATCTTGGGCTTGGTGTCGGTGGTCATGATCGCGCGCGCGAACGGCTCGAGCGGACCGCCGTCCTCCGCGTGCGCGAGGCGCGCGGCCATGTGTGGGATCTCCGGGACGATCCGCTCCATCGGGAGCTGCACGCCGATCACGCCGGTCGAGTTGACGAGCACGGACTCGCACGCGCAGCCGATCGCGAGCGAGACCGCGTCGACCATCTCCTGCGCGTTCGCCACGCCGCGTGGCCCCGTCGCCGCGTTCGCGCAGCCGGAGTTCAGGATGAGCGCCGACGCATGGCCGCGCGAGTCCTTCAGGTGACGTCGCGAGACCTCGATCGGCGCCGCCGCGAACAGGTTGCGCGTGAAGATCGCCGCCGCTGTCGCGCCCGAGGGCATCGAGAGGAGCGCGAGGTCGTCGCGCCCGGCCTTCTTGATCGCGGCGGCGCCGACCGAGGCGCGGAAGCCGCGCGGCCAGTCGAGCGAAGCCGGGGTGATGGACGGGAGCGGCGTGCCGGAGGCGGTCATCGTGGTCATCGGAGGCTCACTTGCCCTGATCGGGCAGCACGGTGTCGTGGACGAGCGCGATCTCGTCGCAGCAGGTGTTCTTCGGGCAGTTCGCGCAGTCCTTGAGCACCTTCTCAGGGAGCGAGTTGATCGAGACGCGGCGGAATCCGCACTTCTCAAAGAACTGCGGCGCGCGGGTGAGCACGAACACCTTGTCGATGTGGAGCTGGTGGGCCACGCTCTGGAAATGGCGGACAAGTCCCTGACCGATGCCGCGGCCCTGGTGCTCGGTGTGCACGCCGAGCGAGCGGATCTCCGCGAGGTCCGGCGTGTAGATCCAGAGCGCCGCGCAGCCGACGACCTTGCCGTCGATGACGGCGACGCCGAAGTCGAGGATCGCCTTCATGATGTCCTCGCGCGAGCGCGGGAGGTTCTCGCCGTGCTGCGCCCAGTAGTCGACGAGGTAGACGATGGCGTCGAGGTCGTCCATGCGCGCCTGGCGGAACTCGACCTCGCCCGCGCCCGCGGGCACGGCGCGCTCGCGCAGCATGCGGCGCACGCGCTCGATGGCGCTTTCGACCGCCTTCGGGCCGGTGCCGCCGGTCACGCCGCGCTTTTCGAGCGTGGCGCTGATGGTGAGCTGCGTGTAGACGTCGTTGTTCGCGCGCGGGGCCTGCTCGCGGATGATGTCGAGCGGCAGCTCCTCGAGGGCGGAGTCGCGCTCGATCGCCTTGCGCACGAGACGGCCCGCCTGGTGGTGCGCCTCGCGGAAGGGCACACCGAGGCGCGTGAGGTAGTCGGCGAGGTCGGTCGCGTTGGTGTAGCCCTCGGCGGCGGCGAGGAGCGCGTTCTCGCGGTTGACCTGGATGCCCGCGACCATCGGCGGAAGGATGCGCAGGCAGAGCGAGAGCTGGCGCATCGCGTCGAAGAGCGGCTCCTTGTCTTCCTGCAGGTCCTTGTTGTAGGCCATCGGGAGGCCCTTCACGGTCACGAGGAGCGTGACGAGGTTGCCGATCTGGCGGCCGGTCTTGCCGCGGAAGAGCTCGAGCGCGTCGGGGTTCTTCTTCTGCGGCATAAGTGAGCTGCCCGAGGTGAACGCGTCGGGGAGCTCGATGAGCGACGCTTCGCTCGTCGAGTAGAAGATGAGGTCCTCCGCGAAGCGCGAGAGGTGCACGGCGCACAGCGCGCACGCCGAGAGCGTCTCGATCACGAAGTCGCGGTCGCTGACGGCGTCGAGCGAGTTCGCGGTGGGGGCGCGGAAGCCGAGGTCCTTGGCGAGCTGCTCGCGGTCGATCGGATACGCGGTGCCCGCGAGCGCGCCCGAGCCGAGCGGCGACAGGCGCACGCGCTTGAGGCAGTCGGTGATGCGCTCGAGGTCGCGGCGGAACATCTCGACGTACGCGAGGCACCAGTGCGCGAAGAGGATCGGCTGCGCGCGCTGGAGGTGCGTGTAGCCCGGGAACGGCGTCGTCTTCTCGCGCTCGGCGAGGTCGACGAGCGCGTTCATGGCGGCCTTGAGCTCGCTCTGGCGCGACTTCAACTGGCGTGCGGTCCACAGGCGCAGGTCGGTCGCGACCTGGTCGTTGCGGCTGCGGCCGGTGTGCAGCTTCTTGCCGAGGTCGCCGACGCGGGCGATGAGCTGGCGCTCGACCCACGAGTGGACGTCCTCGTCGTCGGCGTCGAGGATCGACGAGGGATCGTCCTTCGCGAGCGCGAGGATGTCGCCGAGGGCGGCCTCGATCTCGCGCTGCTCGTCGGCGGTGATGACGCCCGCGCGCATGATCGCCTTGGACCACGCGACCGAGCCCTCGATGTCCTCGCGCACGAGCGCGCGGTCGAAGGGGAGCGAATCGTTGAACTCGCGGAAGAGGTCGTCGGCCTTGCCTTCGAGTCGGCCAGCCCAGATGGCGGTGGTCATCCGTGGTAATCCAGTATCGGAGTGCGAACAGAAACGGGAAGCGCCGCGGTCCCCGTCAAGGGACCGCGGCGGGGTCGGTTGGTCTCAGGCGTGCTGCTTCGAGCCGGTCTTGCCGGCAGGCTTGTTGTCGGCCTGGATCTTCGTCGCGTCGGGGTTCAGCCCGAGCAGCGCGCGGATGCGCAGCGGCAGGCTGAACAGGCGGATGAAGCCCTCGCTGTGCTTGTGGTCGTAGACCTCGTCCTCGCCGAAGGTGGCGAAGCC
>JBIIRG010000294.1:0-3442 GCA_044341665.1 Phycisphaerales bacterium
CTGGCGATCGACCAGGAAGGCGATGTGGCGCCCGACATGGTGATCCTGTCGAAGGCGCTATCGGGTGGATACGTGCCTGTCGGCGCCGTGCTCGTGAAGGGCGACGTGTGGAAGCGCGTGTTCAGCTCGCTCGACCGTGCGATCGTGCATTCGTCGACCTTCCACCAGGGCGCGATGGCGATGACCGCGGGGCTCGCGGCGCTCGCTGCGTACGACGAGACGAACGCGGCGGAGAACGCGCGAAAGATGGGCGCGCGCATCAAGGACGGCCTCGAGGCGATGAAGCCGCGCTTCGAGATGCTGAAGGATGTGCGCCAGCGCGGGCTGATGATCGGCATCGAGTTCGGTGCGCCCACGTCGATCCTGCTCAAGGCGAACTGGGCCGCGACGCACGCGATGGACAAGAACCTGTTCGCGCAGGCCGTGGTCGTGCCGCTCATGGAGGATCACCGCATCCTCTGCCAGGTCGCGGGACACAACCAGGATGTGGTCAAGCTGATTCCGCCGCTTGTGATCGATGAGGCCGACGTCGACTGGTTCCTGCGCGCGTTCGAGAAGGTCATGGTCGGGCTCCACAAGCCGACGGCGACCGTCGGATTGCTGGCGCGGCTCGGGCGAAACGCGATGTTCGGCGGGAAGCAGGAAGCGACGACGCCGTGATGCGGGGCGTGGCGGGACTCGTGACCGCGTGGCCGCGCGCGGTGATCGCGGTCGCGGCCGTGCTCGCGGCGCTCGGCGCGTGGCTCGGCGCGTTTCATCTGCGGATCGACAGCGACACCGACTCGCTCATCCTCGAGAGCAGGCCGTACATGCCTGCGTACCGCGCGTTTCTCGCGGAGTTCGGCGACCTCGAGGGCGCGATCATCGCGGTCGACCCGAAGGGGCGCGACGCCGACGCGCGCGCAGCGGTCGACTTCCTGGCTGCACGGCTTGCGCGGTACCGCGTGTCGGCGTCGATCGCGGCGGACGAGCAGTGGCGGCTTGCGAGCTGGGCCGCGACCGACGCCGAACTCGCGGCGCTTGCGGCGGCGGCGCCGGCGCTCGCCGACATCGCGGCGGGACGCGAAGGCGATCATCCGCTGATCGCGCGCGAGCTGTCGAAGCCGCGCGAGCGCGAGTACCTGCGCGCGCCCGGTGGGTCGCTGCTTCTCGTCGACGTGCGCTTCGACAAGCGGTTCGCGGAAAGCGAGCCGTTCCGCGCGGCGGTCACCGACATGCGCGCCGCGATCGACGAGGCGCGCGCGAAGTTCGCAGGGATCGACATCGGGCTCACGGGCAAGCCCGTGCTGCAGCACGACGAGATGGCCACGGCGACCGCCGACATGACGCGCGCAAGCATCGCCTCGCTCGCGGTGATCGTGGTGCTCTTTGCGGTCGTGTTCCGCGGCCTTCGGCGGCCGCTGCTCGCGACCGTGGCGTTTCTCATCGCGTCGGCGTGGACCTACGGCGCGGCGGCGCTGCTCGTCGGGCGGCTCACGCTCTTGTCGATGGTGTTCATGCTTGTCCTCGTCGGCGCGGGCCTCGACTACGGCGTGCATGTGGTGAGCCGCTACGGGGAGTTCCGCCGGTCGCGGCCGCGCAGCGAGGCGGTGCGCGAGGCGCTTGCATCGGTCGGGCCGGGCATGCTGATCGGCGCGATCGCGTCGGCCGCCGTGTTTCTGCTCGCGTTGTTCGGCCGTTTCGGTGGTCTGCAGGAGCTCGGCGTCATCGCGGCAGCGGGACTTGTCCTCTGCGCGCTCGCGATGGTGACGGTGCTTCCCGCGCTGCTTGTCCTCTTCGGGGACGGCGCGGGCGCCGAGGCGCGTGCAGAGCCGCAGGTCGATGCCGACGCGGTCGGCGCGCGACCGCCGCGTCGGTCGACCGTGGCGCTCGCGTGCGTGCCTGTCTTCCTTCTCGCGCTGCCCGCCCTGCTGGGACCGCGATTCGACCTCAACCTACTGAACCTCCAGTCCGAGGGGCTCGAGAGCGTGCGCTGGGAGGAGCGACTGATGCGCGACAGCGCCGCCGCGAGCTGGTACGCGGTGTCGGTGGCGGATTCGCTCGACGAGGCCGCCGCACTCGAGGCGCGCGCGAAGGAGGAAGCGGTCATCTTGCGCACCGAATCGGCGCTCTCCCTGATCAAGCCCGAGTCCAACGAGCGGCGGGTACTTCGGCAGACGATCGCCGAGATCGGGCTCGGCGAAGCGCCGGCGGCGCCGTCGGCGGCCGCAGCGGCCGCGCGCGCGATCATCGAAGGCGCGCGCATGCCGCTGCGGGAGGCGCTTCCCGCCGCGGTCCGGGACCGCATGGTCTCGCCGGGCGGCAAGTTCCTCGTCTCGTACTTTCCCTCCGGCGATGCCTGGAATCCGCGCGAGCTCGGACGTTTCGTCGTGCGCGTGCGCGCGGTCGACTCCGACGCCACCGGCGTGCCGTTCACGCAGCACGGCTCGATCGACGACATGGTCAAGACCTTCCTCGTCGTCTCGCTGCTTTCGATCGCGGCGATCGCCCTGATCGCGTGGCTCGACCTGCGCAGCATCGGCCTCGCGGCGCTCGCGGTAGGCACCGTGATCGCGGGCGTCGGCATGACGCTCGGCGCGATGCCCCTGCTTGACGTCGATGTCAACCTCGCGAACTTCTTTGCGATCCCGATGCTGATCGGGCTCGGCGTCGACAGCGCGATCCACATCATCCACCGCGCGCGCCAGGACCCCGCGCGGCTCGGGAACACGGTGCGGGCCGTCGGCTTCACGGCGCTCACGACGGCGATCGGCTTCGGCGCGCTTGTCTTTGCCGACCATCGCGGCATGCGGTCGCTTGGGCTGGTGATGCTCGCGGGAAGCCTGTGCTGCATGTACGCGGCGTGCGTGGTGCTGCCGCTGCTTCTTCGCACACGGACCGCGACGCGGCTCGACTCCGTAGGGACGCGCGGGATCTAGAACGCCTCCGCCGACACGAACTCCGGCTCGACGCCGTCGGGCAGCGCGGCCATGAAGCGCTTGCCGTAGAACTTCGTGACGATGCGCGGATCGAGGATGACGATGCGCCCCGAGTCGTCGGCGCTGCGGATGAGGCGGCCGATCCCCTGCTTGAAGCGCAGCACCGCGCGCGGCAGCTGGTCGTCGCGGAACGCGTTGCCGCCCGCGGCCTCGATCTTCTCGTGCCGCGCCTGGATGAGCGGATGGTCGGGCACGTCGAACGGCAGCTTGGTGATGATGACGTTGCGCAGCGCACGGCCGCGCACATCGACGCCTTCCCAGAAGCTCGCGGTGCCGAAGAGGACGCTGCGCTCGCTCTCGCGGAAGTTCTTCAGGATCTGGCTGCGCTCGCCGTCCTCGCCGTGGATGAAGACGGGGTAGCCCTGCGCGCGGAGGATGGGGGCGCACCGCTCGGCCACCTCGCGCAGCGTGCGGAAGCTCGTGAAGAGGACGAACGCGCCGCCGCCCGTCTCGTCGATGTTGCG
>JBIIRG010000295.1:0-3440 GCA_044341665.1 Phycisphaerales bacterium
CGCGCCATCGGCGCAGCCGGGGGCGACATGCACCACGAAGCAATCGCCGTTGGTCGGGTCGCCGCAGGCGTAGGCCGGCGGGCAGACCGTGTTGGCGGTGCCCGGCGTGCCGAAGCCGTCGACGGCGGCCGGATCGAAGCGGCCGAAGCGCCACGCGCCGTCGTCGCACTTGACCACGTGCGCGGGCTGCCCGAAGTAGTCGGGGCCGACCGTGCTCGCGGAGTAGGCGCAGAGGTTGTCGCCCGAGAGGATCGACACGCTGTCGATGAGCGCGTCCCACGGGGTCGCGTCGAGCGTGCAGTCGTCGTTGGTGTCGATGTCGGTGTTCGGCAGACCGGTGAAGTTGAACACCAGCATGTAGGTGACCGTGTCGCCATCCTCGAGGTTCATGGTGCGCGTCGCATCCGCGAGACCGAGGTTGAAGGTCGACTCCGCGACGAGCAGGATGCCGTCCTTGGGCACCACGACGCCGTTGAGATTCACGACCGCCTCGATCACGCCGTTCGGGCTGGCGGCATCGCCGATCACGAGGATCGAGACGCCATTGAGCGTCGTGCCGGGGGTTCCCTTCAGCTCGATGTACTCGTTGGGGAACGTGTTGGTCGGACCATTCAGGCGGATCTCGTTGAAGGACACGCTCGGCGCAGCGCCGGTCGCAAGGCACGAGGCACGGGCCTGATCGACGCACGCCTGATCCCACCCCGTCGAGCAGCAAGTCGGGTCGACCGCGCACACGGCGTTGCAGCAGGTGATGTCGACGCAGCCAGGGGTGACGTGCACCGCATGGCAGTTGTCCGCGCCGGGACCACAGGTCGTGCAGGTCGGGTTCGGGTTGCCGGCAGAATCAAGGCCGCCGACAGGGTTGAACAGGCCGACGAGCCAATCCTGGTCGGGATCGCAGCGGTAGATGTGACCGGGCACGAACACGCCATCGGGACCGACTCGGTTGGGCGAGTACCACCACTCGGTGCCCGCCGCAGGCGTCGCGGCCTGGGTGAGTACGAACGAGACCGAGTCGACGATCTCGCTCCACGGCGTGACGTCGAGCACTCCGTCGTCGTTCGTGTCGAGATCGCTGTTGAGCGTGCCCGTGAAGTTCCGCACGAGCATGTGCGTGACGTTGTCCGAGTTCTCGAAGTTGAGGGCGTTGGCGCCCGTCGGCACGTAGTCCGCGGTTCCGAGCAGGAACGTCGGCTCCGCGCACACGAAGTAGCCGTCGCCGGGCATGACCCGTCCCGTCAGGGGGACGATCGCCTCGACCACGCCCGAAAGCTGCAGCGCGGTACCGTCGCCGATCACGATGTAGGTCAGGTCGCCGAGGTTGGTGCCGGGCGCACCCGCGAGTTCGAAGTACTCGCTGTTGTCGGTGCCCGTCTCGTCGATGCGCACCTCGTTGATGCGCGTGCCCGTGAGCGCGCACGCCTGGTTGCCCGCGCCCGGGGTGTCCTGCGCGCCCGGAGCGAGCGGATCGTCGCTGCCCGAGATCCACTGCGCCTGGTTCGAGCAGAGCCACGCCGCCGACGGAGCCAGGCCGCCGTTCGGTCCGACCGTGGTGGTCGAGTAGTAGAAGTCGCTCTTCGCGCCGTTCGGCGAGGCGTTGGCGAGGACCGCAAGGCTCGAGACCACCGAGGTCCAAGGCGTCAGATCGAGCACGCCGTCGTCGTTCGTGTCGAGCTTGTCGCCGACCTGCCCGGTGAAGCCGCGCACGACGAACACCGTCACGTTGTCGCCGCCCTCGAGGTTGAGTGGCGCGACGAGGTTCGGGATCGTGAGCGAGAGGGTCGACTTTCCGACCACGAAGAAGCCGCTCGCAGGAACCGACTGGCCGTTCAGGTTCACGACCTGCTCGACATATCCGTTCTGCTGACCAGGGAGCGCGAAGTCATCGTCGCCGATCACCACGATCGAGACGCCGTTGAGCGACTCGCCGGGCGCACCTGCGATCTCGATGTACTCGTCGTTGTCCGCACCCGGCTGCTCGAGACGCAGCTCGTTCAGTCGGAGTGGGGCATCGGCCATCGCCATCGCCGCCAGCAGCGACGGAAGGCAAACAACACTCGTGAGGGCCAGTCGGCTCATCGGGACTTTCTCCTGCTCTGTGGTTGATGGCATGCATGCGGACCGCGGATTCGCGGAGGCACCTGCCACGGCGGGCTCGGAAGTCCCGAGTGTAGAGATCGTGCCCTTCGGCACAAATGGCGCGCACGGTCGATGTGCCCGATTTGACACAGAACGAGCGGATGACCAGGCCTCTCCGTCCGAGAACAATCGGGGCGCGATGACAGCACGCAAGCAAACCACGCAAAGAAAGCACGCAAAGAAACAAGGGGCGGTTTGCACCGCCCCTTCGGGTCGTCTGTTCGGCGAGCGTCGCGCGGACGCGTGGCGTACTTCAGGGCTTACTTCAGGTTGTCTTCGCTCGAGGCGGCGGGCGCCGTCGAGGTCGGGACGGCGACGGTCGGCGCCGCTTCGCTCGCGCTGAGTGTGTTCGAGGGCATCGACACCAGGTAGACCTCGACGCGGCGGTTCTGCTCGTTGCCGCTGCGGGTGTTGGTGGCGATCGGGCGGTACTCGCCGTAGCCGCCGACCATGAAGCGGTTGCCGCTGACGCCGTCGCGCACGAGCGCCTCGCGCACCGAGATGGCGCGGTGTGCCGAGAGGTGCACGTTGGTCGGGTGCTCCTTGAGCGTCGCGGGCTTGCTGATGCGCACGTTGTCGGTGTGGCCGACCACGCGGACCTCGAGGTTCTGCGCTGCATCGCTGTTGAGGATCGACGCGAACTTCTCGAGCACGGCGGTCGCCTTCGAGCTGAGCTTGGCGCTGCCCGAGTCGAACGTCACGTCGCTCTTGAAGCGGATGATGCCGGTCTTCTCGTCGAACTCGAGCACGTCGGGATACATCTCGACGAGCTGCACGATCATGTTGCTCACGTCGTCAGGAAGCGCCTTCTGGCCGATCTGCGCGATCAGGTCGTCGATCTGCTTCTTGAGCGCGTCGATCTCGGCCTGGTTTCCGCCGTTCTGGATCGAGGTCAGGCGGGCCATCGCCTCGCCGAGCTGCTTGCGGAGCATGTCCTCGTTCGCACGCGAGGTGTCGAACTCGTTCTGCAGCTGGAGGAGCTGCTGCTCCTTCGAGCGGTAGGCGTTCATGAGATCGTCGTACTGGCTCTGCGGAACGCAGCCAGCGAGCGCGATGAGGGCGGCACCGGTGAAGGGGATGAGTGCAAGGCGCATGACTTTCCTTACTTGGATTTCAGGTGAACTGTCTGTCCCGGCGCGATGTGCATGTGCGGCGGGAAACGTCGCGCGCGTCCGATGCGGCGACGGGAACTTTCTCTGAGCAAACGACAAGACTGCAGAAGACCTGCTCGGGCGATTGTAATGACTTTCCGCAGGCGCGGGGCGTGACGGCGCGCGAGTCGCGGGGGGCCGAGGAAGGTG
>JBIIRG010000296.1:0-3438 GCA_044341665.1 Phycisphaerales bacterium
ACACGATGCCGGTGCAGGCGTCACCTCGATCGACGGATGCCTGTCCGCGTGGCTCGCCGACCAGCAGGCGGCCCTCGTGGATCGCCAGCACCGCGCCGAACCACGCCGCGCGGCGGGGCGTGGGTGACGCGAGCACGAGCGCGGCGCGGTACGAGCCGTCGCGCGCGCGCCGGTAGAGATGCACGACGCCTGCGTCCTGCAACGACGGCGAGAGGTCGTGGCCTGGCGCGCCGACCGCGAGCCATGCGCCGTCGGCCGACTCTCCGAGCGCGACCGATGCGCCAAACCAGGCGCTCATCTGCGGCTCGCTCGAGCGGAGGATCTGCGAGGAGCGCCACGGCGCGCCAACTGCAGGGCTTCGCACGAAGATCTCGACGCTGCCCGCATCGAACACGGTGTTGTCATCGTGCCGACGCGCGCCGGCCGCGATCGTGTCCTGCTCGACCGTGACCGCAACGGCGCAGCCGAACTCCGCCCCAGACTCCGCCGAGGCGCTGTACAGCTCGGCTGCATGCGAGAACCTTGCGTCCGGGCCAGTGGACTCGTAGACATGCACGGCGCCCTCGAAACCGCCCACACGGTCGCCCCGATCGACATCGATCGTGGTCGCATCCGCGCCGACCACGAGTGTCGTGCGGCGCAGGTCTGCCGTGGTTTGCATGGCAAGGCTCGATCCGAAGTGGTCGCCGCCCGCGCCGCGCGCGAGGGTCGCGAGCAGCTTGGTCGATGTCGCGCCACGCGCGCTGGCGGCGAGTGCGAACACGTCGACGCGGCCAGGCAGGTTGCCATCGTCGCCCGATGTCGGCGCAGATACCGCGAGCAACTCGCCGGACGCCGCGACACGCTCGCCAAACCGAACGGCATCGCGGATCGGCGGCGGCATCACGCCGGTCGGACGCAGCACAGGTGGCGCGCCGCCCGTGCGCGGCGCAACCGCCGATGCCCGCGCTGCTGTCAGTGCCACCACCGCCGCCATCGCCAGCGCGATCACGGCCCGCATCGACTCCCGCACAGACCCCTGCACCGTCACGCGGCTGCGCCGCAACCGCACGGCGACTTCGCCGCCTGCATCTCGTATCTCCCTCATGCGAGCTCCCTTCAAGTGAGGCGGGAAACCTACACGTGCGGAGCCGCCATTCGCCACGTGCTGCTTTTCGTTGGCGAAAAAAGTCCGCGTGCGAACTTTCTCTTCGCACGACGCCCGGTCGCCACGCACCACCGAGTCGCGCGGAGCGTCGACCGTCGGCTGCGAACCGCGATGTCCGCGCGATCCGGCGCGTCCCTCCTCGCCTTCAACCGCGCGCGGCACGGGTACACTCGCACCATGAGCAGCACCGAACGCAGCGGACTCTTCACCTACATGGATGGCGCGCAGGAACTCGAGGGCTACCTGGCCTATCCGAGCGCGCCCGCGAAGGGCGCACGGCCTGTGGTGCTTGTCGCCCACGCGTGGGGCGGGCAGGACGACTTCGCGCGCGCCAAGGCCGACATGCTCGCCGGCCTCGGCTACATCGGGTTCGCGATCGACGTCTACGGCAAGGGGCGCCGCGGCAGCACGGCGGAGGAGAACTCGAAGCTCATGACGCCGTGGGTGCAGGACCGCGGCGCGCTCCGCACGCGGTTGCTCGCGGCCGTGTCGACGGCGCGTGCGGTGGCGGGCGGCGATCCCGAGCGGATTGCTGCGATCGGATTCTGCTTCGGCGGCCTGTGCGCGCTTGATCTCGCGCGCGCGAATGCGCCGGGGCTTCGTGCTGCGGTCGCGTTCCACGCGCTCTTCATGCCGCCGGCGCTGGGTGCGCAGCCGCCCATCAAGGCCAAGGTGCTCGCGCTGCACGGCTACGACGACCCGATGGCAACGCCCGAGGCGATGGTGGGCCTCGCCAACGAAATGACCGCGGCGAAGGCCGACTGGCAGGTGGTGGCCTACGGCGCGACGGGACACGCGTTTACCAACCCGCACGCGCATGACCATGCGAACGGCATGTTCTACCGCGAGGTCATCGCGACGCGCGCGTTCAAGGCGATGGAGAATCTTCTCGCCGAGGCGCTCTGACGGCTTCCGTCGGGCGGACCGCCGCGCCATACTGCGGCGATGCGCTGGTCGCTGGCGGTCGTCCTCTCGTGCCTTGCGTCGGATGCGGCGCGCGGCGTCGACTTCGACCGCGAGGTGCGGCCGGTCCTGGCGGCGCGGTGCTACTCGTGCCATGGTCCGGATCCTGAGTCGCGCAAGGCGGGGCTGAGGCTCGATACGTTCGAGGGAGCGACGGCCGTGCTGCGTTCGGGCGTGGCGGCCGTGGTGCCTGGTCGGCCGGAGGCGAGCGCGCTGCTGGCGCGCGTGGCGGAGCGCGATATGGACGAGCGCATGCCGCCCGAGGGGCACGAGCCGCTCACTGCTGGTGAGATCGAGGCCGTGCGCGCGTGGATCGCTGCAGGCGCCGAGTACACCGCACCATGGGCGTTTCGGCCGCTGGCCGATCCGCAGGCGCCTGCGGTGCGCGACACGGCATGGCCGCGCGGTGACATCGATCGATTTGCGCTGGCGACGCGCGAAGCCGCGGGTCTCGCTGCGCCCGCGCGCGATGTCGATGCGGCGTCGCTCCTGCGCCGCGCGGCGTTCGATCTCACGGGCCTGCCGCCCGCCGAGGCGGATATCCGGGCGTTCGTCGCCGATCCGTCCGATGCGGCCTTCGCGGCGTTCGTCGACCGTGCGCTCGCGAGCCCTGCATTCGGCGAGCGCTGGGGTCGCCACTGGCTCGATCTCGCGCGCTATGCCGAGACGCTCGCGCACGAGTTCGACTACGCGATCCCCGAGGCGTGGCGCTACCGCGACTGGGTGATCGACGCCTTCAACCGCGACCTGCCGCCGGCACGCTTCGTCGCCGAGCAGATCGCGGGCGACCTGCTTGAGCCGCGTGCCGCGCTCGGCGTTGCGAACGCCGCGCCGATCGGGACCGCGTACTGGTTCCTTGGTCCCGCCACCCACGCCCCCGTCGATGTCCGCGTCGACGAGGCCGACCGGATCGCGGGCAAGGTCGATGTCGCGGGGCGCTCGCTGCTCGGGCTCACGCTCGCGTGCGCGCGCTGCCACGATCACAAGTTCGATCCGATTCCCGCGCGCGACTTCTTCGCGGTGGCAGGCGCGCTGCGCAACACACGGCGCGTGGAGGCGTTCCTCGACACCGATGCCAACGCTGCGATTCGCGCGATGGAGGTGCAGGCGTCACTGGACGAAGCCGCGTTCGCGTCCGGCGCTTCGATCGAGGTCGTGCGTCCCGCGGCCGAACGCGCGGTCGGCTGCATCGACGATGCCTCCGGTGGAGGCGTGTCGTGGAGGCGCTCGGGCCACGCGTTCGGTGCGGGCTGGTTGTCGACGGGGCGGTCGGCGGAACCCGTGCTGGCGCTCGCGGCGGACGGCTCGCTGCGCGCGGCGGAGTCGGG
>JBIIRG010000091.1:0-11220 GCA_044341665.1 Phycisphaerales bacterium
CTGCTCGAGAACAGCTCGAACGAGTCGTGGCTCAAGGCCGGCTTCAAGGACAACGCGTCGACGGAGCGGCTCCTTGCGAGCCCCCACCGCGCGTTCGACAGCGACCTCGGCGTCGACCGCATCGAGAAGGCACCTGAGCGTCATGCCCTGAGCGCGGCGCCCGCTGGAATCTCGAACGGCCGCGCGTTCTACACCGAGCCGATGCGGAACTTCGCGGTCAAGTCGCAGCGCGACGCGTACGGCGCCGCCGTGGCGCGCGCGAGCGTGCCGCAGGTCGCGAACTCGGGCACCGCCGACGACGCGAAGCGCGCTGTCACCGCGGCGCACGCGGCGTTCGACGCCTGGCGCGACACCGAGTACGCGACGCGCGCCGCGGTGCTGGTCGCAGCGGCGAACGAGATGCGCGCGCGGCGCGACGAGCTCAGCGGCGTGATCGTCCGGGAGTCGGGCAAGGTCTGGCGCGAGGCCGACGCCGATGTGTGCGAGGCGATCGACTTCTGCGAGTACTACGCGCGCGAGGGCGCCAGGCTCTTCGCAGCCGAGCGGCTCGGGCAGTTCGTCGGCGAGCTCGACGAGCAGTGGTACCAGCCGCGCGGCGTCGCGGCGGTCATCGCGCCGTGGAACTTCCCGCTTGCGATCTGCTGCGGCATGACCGTCGCCGCGCTCGTCACGGGCAACACCGTCGTCGTGAAGCCCGCCGAGCAGACGCCAGGCATCGCGAAGCTCATGTGCGAGATCCTGTGGAAGTCGGGCGCGCCGAAGGATGTGCTCCACTTCATCGCGGGCCCGGGCGAGACCGTCGGTGCGACGCTCGTCCGCGATCCGCGCGTCGCGCTCATCGCATTCACGGGCTCGAAGGCCGTCGGCCTCGACATCGTGCAGGCGTCGGGCGTCGTCGCGCCGGGCCAGGAGTTCGTGAAGAAGGTCGTCTGCGAGATGGGCGGCAAGAACGCGATCATCGTCGATACCTCGGCCGATCTCGACGAGGCCGTGCTCGCGGTCCGTCAGAGCGCGTTCGGCTTCTGCGGGCAGAAGTGCTCGGCGTGCAGCCGCGTGATCGTCGTCGGAAGCGCGTACGAGCCCTTCCTGCACCGCCTCGTGGGCGCAACGCGCGCGCTCGTCGTCGGCGATCCCACGAATCCGGGCACCGACATCGGCCCCGTGATCGACGCGGAGGCGGCAAAGAAGATCCGCTCGTACATCGAGATCGGCAAGGGCGAGGGCAAGCACGAGCTCACGCTCGACATTCCCGCCGGCCTCGAGGCGAAGGTGGGCAAGCCGTACGTGGGACCCACGATCTTCAGCGGCGTGAAGCCGACGGCCCGCGTCGCGCGCGAGGAGATCTTCGGACCCGTGCTCGCGGTGATGCCCGCCGCGACCTTCGACGAGGCGCTCGCTACGGCGAATGCGCCCGAGTACAAGCTCACGGGCGGCGTCTTCAGCAGGAAGCCCGCGAACCTCGTCCGCGCACGCCGCGAGTTCCGCGTCGGGAACCTCTACCTCAACCGCGGCATCACGGGCGCGCTGGTGGGACGCCAGCCGTTCGGCGGCTTCGGCATGTCGGGCATCGGCTCGAAGGCGGGCGGTCGCGACTACCTGCTGCAGTTCGTCGAGCCGCGCGCGGTATGCGAGAACACGATGCGCCGCGGGTTCGCGCCCGGGCTCGAGTGAGTCGGTCTCTCGTTCGACGCGCGAAATCGTGCCCAAAGAAAAGCACGGTTGGCGGTCCTGCGGCTTTCGCAGGGTAGAACCGCGGCATGCAACGCATCCAGAGTTTCTGCCTCAGGGGAATCGACGCCCATTCCGTCGAGATCGAGTGCGAGGAGCGTCCGCGCCGCGAAGGTCCGCTGGACGCGGGGCCGCGGACGTACATCGTCGGCCTACCCGACGCGAGCGTCCGCGAGTCGCACCAGCGGGTGCGGGCAGCGCTCTCGTCGAGCCGGCTGCCGCATCCGCGGGGTGACTGCATCATCAACCTCGCGCCCGCGGATCTCCGCAAGGAGGGACCGGTGTACGACCTGCCGATCGCGATCGCACTGCTCCGCATGCAGGGGATCATCGGCGAGTGCGCCGACGCGATCCTCGACAACTTCGCGGTCGCGGGCGAGCTGTCGCTCGACGGCATGGTCCGCCCGATCCGCGGCGCCACGAGCCTCGCGGCGTTCGCGCGGGAGCGAGGGCTCCGCGGAGTCATCCTCCCGAGGGCGAACGCCCCCGAGGCGGCCGTGGTCGAGGGAATCGACGTGTTTGGAATCGAGCGGCTCGACGAGGTCGTCGGGTTCCTGAACGGACTGCTCGACGTGCGCCGCGAGCGGCCGCCTGCGGAGTGCCCGCCCCCGTTCGGCGCAGCCCTCGATTTCGCAGACGTGCGCGGCCAGGAGGCCGCGAAGCGGGCGCTCGGACTCGCTGCGGCGGGTGGGCACAACGCGATCCTCATCGGTCCCGCAGGAAGCGGCAAGACGATGATGGCGCGCGCGATGCCGGGAATCCTGCCGCCCCTCACGCCGGACGAGGCGCTCGATGTGACCCGCATCTACTCGTCGATCGGCGCGGTGCCCCGCGGTGCAGGGCTCATCCGCGAGCGGCCTTTCCGCGCGCCGCATCACTCCGCGAGCGCGGCCGCGATCGTCGGCGGCGGCAGCCAGCCGCGTCCGGGCGAGGTGAGCCTGGCGCACCACGGCGTGCTCTTCCTCGACGAACTCCCCGAGTTCCCGCGCGTGGCGCTCGAGTCGCTGCGCGAGCCGCTCGAGGACGGGTTCGTGACGATCTCCCGCGCGAACGGCACGGTGCGCTTTCCCGCACGGACGATGCTCATCGCCGCCATGAACCCGACGCACGCGGGCGGATTCGCACAGAGCGCCACCGAGCGCCGCGCGCAGGACAAGTACATCGGGCGGCTCTCGGGTCCGCTCCTCGACCGCATCGACATGCATGTCGAGGTGCGCGCGGTGCCCTTCGCGTCGCTCCAGTCGGGCCGGGTAGGCATGTCGAGCTCCGAGCTTCGCACGCGCGTCCTCGATGCCCGCGGACGGATGGAGTCGCGGCAGGGCCGCGGCAAGCCGAACGCGCGGCTCAGTGGCCGCGAGCTCGACCGCTGCTGCCCGATGGAGGGAACGGCGCAACGCCTCCTCGAAGGCGCCATGCGCGACCTCGGGCTCTCCGCGCGGGCGTACGACCGAGTGCGGCGGGTTGCCCGAAGCATCGCGGACTTCGACGGCATCGACGCCGTCGGCGAGTCGCAGGTCGCGGAGGCGATCCACTACCGCATCCTCGACCGCATCCGCGGAGGAGCCGCGGCGTGAGCTCCAGTCCCCGCGGATTGATAGGCCGTTGCTTCGCCCATGCCAGGCGTGCCTGCACCGAGGTGGCGTGCGAGATCCTTCGCACCCTGCTCGCGGCGTTCTCCGAGCCGACCGCCGGTCGCGAGGGGGCCGATCGGGCGCCCGGTGCGTTCAACGGCTCAACGCGCGGGGCGCCGGACTCTGCGGAAGCCGTTGGGGAGTCCGTCGGCGTACTCCCACACCACCACGTCGACGTCCTGAACTCCCCAGCACATCGCGACCTCATGCGTCGGGTA
Organism: Phycisphaerales bacterium; assembly: GCA_044341665.1. Taxonomy (GTDB): domain Bacteria; phylum Planctomycetota; class Phycisphaerae; order Phycisphaerales; family SM1A02; genus QWPT01. The sequence goes on from JBIIRG010000091.1 coordinate 3,578, forward strand.
GAGCACATCGAGGCGATTGCCCTTGATCGCGCCACCCGTGTCGAGAACGGGGACAACGGCCCCGCCGTCATACCCGGGCACGCTCACGAGCGAGCCGAGCGGGAGCACCCGCGGGTCGGCTGCCACCATGAATCCTCCGTTGGTCAGCACCGAATAGCCGCTTGCGGTGATGCCGTCGGCGCTCGCACCGCAGCTTCGCCAGTCGGGGCTGTAGGCCGTCACGCGCATCCGCAGCGTGGCGACGGCGCGCACCGGACGACCGTTGTAAAGAGCCACCTGAGGCGTCTCCCCCTCCGACGTGGGCGCTGCTCGCGGACCGCTGACGGCCGGCGGGATACCGAGCGCGGCAGCAACGGCCTCGAACACGGACTCGCGGCGGACTCCCGTGAGAACACGCCGCAGGATCGACCGATCGATGAGGATCTGCGCGAGCGGCTGCGTCGCGGCGCGCTCGGTCGCGGGACGAAGCGTGGTCTCCGATGCAGAAAGGACAGCCCCGTCCTCTGCAGGGGACTGCGTGCTCGATGCCCGCTGTGCGGTTCCGACGCCGAGACTGACGAGCGCCGCGGCAGCGGCAGCGACCAAGATGGTCGCGACGTGGGCGCGCGAACGGGCGAGGATGGACCGCGGGCGTTGGGTCATGGAAACGGAAAGGCCGTGACGCGTCGCATTCTTTCCCGAAACGTGCAGCGGATGCGTCGTGGGTCGGATCGTAGCGCGGATCGCCGCGATGTCACGTCGCCCGCCCCAGATGAGGCGCGCGAGGCAGCCGAGAGGCTGCGATCCGATGCGGATGCTCGCCTGAAACTCCAGATGCCCGCCCGCGGCAGGTCCACCCCGAACCAATCGGTCGGCGTCGTGATCGGGATCGCGACGGGCGGGCGAGTGCAGGTCTCTGTTACGCTGCGTACTGATGGACTGGACGCCCTCCTCGATCGCGGTGATCGGCCTGATCGGGCTTGTCGGGGGCTGCCTCGGCGGTCTGCTCGGCCTCGGAGGGTCCGTGTTCATCATCCCCGCGATTTCGCTTGGATTTGGACCCAATCCGCACCTGTACCAGGCTGCAGCGCTCATTGCGAACGTCTTCGTCGCGCTCGCTGCGACCCATCGCCACAGGGGACGAGGGACGATCCAGAGTGACATCCTGCCGACCATGGCGGCCTCCGCTGGGCTCATGGCGCTCGCCGGCGTGTTCGTGAGCAACCTCATCGAGCCCCGGCCTCTCACCGCGCTGTTCGGTTGCTTCCTCCTCTACGCCGCCGCAAACGAGGTCTACGCGCTCGTGCGGCGCCGGCCTGATCACGAGGCGTCCGAGCGCTCGCCGAGGCAAGCCAAGGCCATCGGACTTCTGGCTGGATGCGCAGGTGGCTTTGCCTCCGGACTTCTCGGGATCGGGGGAGGCGCGATCATGGTTCCGATCCTGAGGAAGCACGGGCGCCTACCGCTGCGCCAGGCGGTTGCGACGTCCGCTGCGGCCATGATTGCCGCGTGCGTCGTCGGAGCGACCAGCAAGAACCTCGCGCTCCACGAGCTCACCGACTTCGATGGCGCCCAACTGACGGTAGGACTTTCGATCACCCTGGCGGCCATCCTGTCTCCAATGGCGCTCGTCGGCGGCAACCTCGGCGCAGCACTGGTCTATCGGATCCCGCTCGATGCGACACGCGGCGTGCTCGCATGCCTTCTCGCCTTTGCGGGCGTGCGCATGCTCTCGCTCGGCGCGAAGTCCCTCATGTCGCTCCTCGGACTTGACTGAAAGCCAAAGCCCGCGCCCGCGCGCCGCTCGACCCATGCGGATCGAGGCATAGCCCGCCGCTCAGCGCCCGAAGCAGCCGACGTGTCCCTTCGGGACATACTGGCCCCACACGGCCTGCTCGACCTGGCGTCCCGCCGACGAATAGACCATGAAGGGGATCCACGTCACGCCGATCGCGTCGGCGCTCGGGACCACGCGAAGGAAGACGCGCATCACATCGCCCTCGAGCTTCGAGTCGATCAGCTCGACACGCGCAGCGCTCGAGGCGCTCGCAGCTGCGACGATCTTCTCATCAGGTCCCATCTTGCTGAGCTCGAGCACGAAGTCGTAGGTGGAACCCTGCTCCTGCCGCCCGAAGGTATGTCGGTACTCGGTGGGGGCGATACCCTTGGGGATCAGTACGGTCGTCTCGTGGCGGACGAAGATGTCGACCAGCGGGCAGTCGACACGATCGGTCTCGACGATCCAATAGCGCTTGGCCTCGCCGGGAGCAAAGTCCCGCTCGAAGTCCCACTCGAGAAAGTACTGGTTTCGCGGCTCGTCCTTCTCGGGATCGAAATCAGCCAGGTTGGGCTTCTTGCCACCGACCGCGCAGATGCGGAACGGCTGCTTGTCGATCGACTCGATGAGGGTGCGCCCACGCATCGGCTGCCCCTTGACCACGTTGAGGTACGACGGGCTCACACGGATCGGGAGCGAGACCTCCTGCTTCAGCTGGATCGGAACCACCTGGCTGTAGCCATCGATGAGGACCTTGATATCCGCACCCTTGCGACCAGGGGCGGACTGCGCCTTCATGGTGGTCCTCAACTCAACGAAGCCGCCGACCGGGATCTTCTTGCCAGCGACATCGTCCAGCGTCGTGCACTTGCAGCTGGGCTGGACCGTCAGGATCTCGAGTTCCTTGGTTCCCGTGTTCACGAGGCGGACGGTGCCCTCCTTCGACACGGAGGGCGGCACGATGCCGAAGTCAAGAACCTCTGGCTCGACCCGGATGGGCGGAGGTCCGTCGACCGGCTCGTCCTGTGCACTGCTCGGGGCAGCGCCCGTCGTCACCACGGAACCCGACGGAGCACCGCTCGGGGTGGCGGATCCCGTCTGAACAACTCCGTCGGCGGCCGAGGGGCCGGGCCGATCGCAGGCGCAGATCATGAGGGCCGTCGCAATGGCGAACGCCAGCCCGACAGTGCGGAGCCCAACGGAACGAGAATCGACGGTCGGTGTGGACGGAAGTCGGAGCATGGGAGGACCAGAGTGTTCCCTTTACGCCTCGTCTTGCAACGCGTTGCGGAACCCAACGCGTCGCTGGCGGAAGGAGCCATGCTACCTCGTTTGAACCCCCGAAGGCCGGCTGCGGCAGCCCCAATCAGGTCGCTCCACCGCTGCGGAGGGGTTGGGCTGGAACATCCAGAGGAATTGGGAGGGCAAATCCAAGAAAAATCGTTCCAGCAACTTGCAAGCGGCGAATTCGGAGGCACATTGTTCAGCGAGTTGAGTCAAACGACTCCTCCTAAAGAGCCCTTTTCCCTCCCTCCGCCCCCGGCCACGTGCCGGGGGTCTTTCATTTACACGACATCTGACTGGCAGTCGGCGCCTCGCCATCGCCGAGCGCCCGCGGCCGCCCGAAAGCAGGCCCACGCACCGTCACGCTCGGATCGACCCCGAGCAGGTTCCCTGCCGCACGCGGGCCCGGATGCACGTCACCGAGTGGCGCCGCCACCCAAACTGCGAGGGCACAGCATCTTCGGAGGGCGCACTCGCATCCTTCTCGGTGGTTTCGACGACCCAGTCCTGCTACATTCCCCGACTTCCGACCCGACCAAGAGGACTGCATCCGTGAATAGCACCGACCTGACCCCGGGCATGGCCATCAAGATGGATGGCAAGCTCTTCCTGATCACCGAGACCGAGCACCGCACCCCGGGCAATCTTCGGGCGTTCGTGCAGATCAAGATCCGAGACCTGAAGTCCGGATCGCTGATCGAGAAGCGTCTCCGCTCCGGCGAGGATGTCGAGCAGGTCGACCTCGACCGTCGCCAGATGGAGTACCTGTACGACCAGGGCGGGAAGTCCGTATTCATGGACCTCGAGAGCTACGACCAGCACGAGCTGTCGAAGGAGGTCGTCGGCGACCTCAATCTCTACGTGCTGCCGAACACCCAGATGGTCGTGCTCTGGTGCGACGGCAAGCCGATCTCCGTGGAACTCCCCCTGACCGTCACGCTCACCGTGACCGACACCCCCCCGGGCATCAAGGGTGCGACCGCAACGAACCAGCTCAAGGAGGCCACCTGCGAGACGGGCCTCAAGACGCGTGTGCCGCCCTTCATCACCACCGGCGAGAAGGTCATCATCAGCACGGCGGACGGTTCGTACCGAAGCCGCGCCTGAGCGGACGCGGGCTGGTGGCGGGAGCCATCGCCGCGTCAGGACGACGGAGCAAGCAACCGAACCAGGACCGCGGCCTTTGCCGCGGTCCTGTTCATGTTCCGACGCTCGCCCGCCTCAAGCCGCCGCGACCGCGCTCGGTCCCTGCTGCCCGCCCGGTTGCGCTCGACGCCCGGTCCACAGCGAGACCGCGATGAGCACGATGAAGCCGAGTGGCACCGTCACGATCGCCGGCTGGCTGAACGGCACCCATGCGAGTTCCCGCGCCTCGTCGGCGCCAAATCCGTAGACCTTCTCGATGGTGTCGGACGATGCCAGCACCCACCCGAGGCTGGACAGCAGTCCCACGCACATCGCCGCGATCACGCCCTGCTTCGTGGTCCGCCGCCAGAAGAGCAGCATGACGAGCGCGGGCAGGTTCGCGCTGGCCGCGATGTTGAACGCCCACCCGACGAGGAACGACACGTTCATCTTCTCGAACAGCACGCCCAGCACGACCGCGCCGAGACCGAGGACCGCAGCCGCCCACTTGCCGGCGCGCACCTGACCCTGATCGGTGAGTTCGATCCGCAGCACATCGCGCATCAGGTCGTGGGCCACGGCGCCCGCTCCCGCCATCACGAGCCCGCTGACCGTCCCGAGCACCGTGGTGAACGCGACGGCGCTGATCACGGCGAACAGACCCTCTCCGAATGTGCGCGCCAGCAGCGGTGCCGCCATGTTCGAATCGGTCGGATCGAGCGCGCCACTCGTCATCGCGCCAAGCCCAAGGTAGAGCGTGAGGACGTAGAAGCACCCGATCGCACCGATGCCGACCACCGTGCTCTTCCGAGCCGCTGCGGCATCCTTGACCGTGTAGTAGCGGATGAGGATGTGCGGCAGGCTCGCGGTTCCGAGGAAGAGCGCGAGCATCAGCGAGATAAAGTCGAGCTTGCGCGCCAGCACGTCCTCCCGCACTCCCTTGAACGTCGGATTGGCGCCCGGCAGCAGGAGGTCGGACCCCTTCCGCTCGATCGGGGTGAAGGTCGTCTCGCCCGCGTCGCCCGTACCGCGCCGCCAGGTCGTGACCGTCGCGTCGGCGAAGGTCGAGAGGTAGGAGACCGGACCGAGCGGTCCCGTCGACGACACCCCGCCCGGAAGCTCCGCGACGCTGCCGAAGCCGACGCCATGCTGCGCCCTCAGGCGCGAGTCAAGCTGGTTGTCGGGCGCGAGGGGCGCGCCGTTCACGATCACATCCCCGTCGACCTTGGCCATGACCTGCACCGCGTCCGACCCGATGCGCGCGGTAGGCACCGAGAAGCCACGGTCGAGGATCATCACCACCAGGATCCCGCACACGAACACAAGCAGCATCCCCTTGATGAACTGCACCCAGGTGGTACTCACCATGCCCGCGGTGGCGACGATCACCGTCACGACCGCTCCGACCATCACGACGCCCGCCCAGTGCGGCAGACCGAGCAGCGGCTTGACCAGCGCGCCGGCGCCGACCATCTGCGGCACGAGGTAGAAGAGCGAGATCACGAGCGTCGCGATCGCAGCGACGGCCTTGACTCCACGCGACTGGAAGCGTGCGTTCAGCGCATCGGCGAGCGTGTAGCGACCAAGCCGCTTGACCGGCTCCGCGATCACGAACAGCGCCACGATCCAGCCCGCGAGGTAGCCGATCGAGTAGAGGAACCCGTCGTACCCGAAGAACGCGATCATGCCGCAGATGCCGAGAAAGCTCGCCGCGGACAGGTAGTCGCCCGCGAAGGCGATCCCGTTGACGAACCACCCGATCTGCCCATGGGCCGCGAAATAGCCGCCCGCGCTCTTCGCGCGCGATCCAAGCCAGAAGCTGAGTCCGAGCACCGAGAGGACGAACGCGCAGAAGATCGCGACTGCGAGTTGCGACGTCTCGTAGATCACCGCCGATCCTCCGCCGCGTCGGCGCGATCCGCCGGTCCGAACGCCGCATACACCAGCGCCAGCGCGAATGCGCCGATGATCAGCCCGAGTCCGGCGAGCACCCCCCATGGCACCCCGCCGAACGTCCGCACCGCGAGTCCGCCCACGGCGCTTCCGCCACGGAAGGTAAAGAACGCCGCGGCGACGACGAATCCCGCGTACGCAACCAGGTAGAGCCCGAAGAGCGCGCCCGCAAGCGCGCCCATCCGATGGGGAGTCATGCCATGCGCGCTCACGCCGCACCCCGCTGCGTCAATCGCTCGAGGGCGCGGTTCGCAAGCGAGCCGATCACCGCGATCACGACCGCCGAGAGCGCGACTCCGGTGACGAGCGCCCATGTCGGAGTCGTGTCGAGCACGCTCAGGAGGTCGGTCGCCCCGCCCGCGACCGCGGCGGATGCAAGGAAGACCACGATCGCCGTCCTCGGCAGCATGCCGATCGGCGTCGCCACCATCGCCAGCCAGAAGGGCACCTTGGTCGCGCCAAGCGCGTAGTTCGTGAGCGCGAACGGCGAGCTCGGCGGCAGCCGCAGCAAGGTCACGATCAAGAACGTCTTCCACGGCGACTCCCGGCTCAGGCTGTCGCGGATCACCCGACCCCGCGGGTGCCGGTCGATCCACGCATCGACGCTGCCGCCCGTCACCATGCGCGAGAAGAGGTAGCCGATCGCCGCGCCGCCCGTGAACCCGAGGATCGCCCCGAACAGACCCATCTTCATCCCGAACACCCAGCCGCCGAGAAAGGCCTGCGAGTAGGTCGGCAGGAGCCCGAGCCCTGCCGTCAGCGCAAAGACGGCGACGTAGGCCCAGAAGCCGTGCTCGAGATCCTTGGAGAGGAAGCCCGCGATGTTCTCGAGGTCGTACAGGATGTACATGCCCGCCAGCGGCGGCATGGTCACCCAGAGAACCCCCAGGACGCCGCTTGCGACCAACCTCCTGTCGCGGGGGCGCGCGGCGGGCTGTTCCGAGGGGGCGGGCTCCAGCGGGGGTTGGTTCGCGACCATGCCCGCAAGGTAGCGGCAATCACCTGACCGCATGCGCGGGCTCGGCGCTTCTGTTCCAGGCCTCACCCGATTGCCGATAGTTCGACACACGCGGGCGGACGGTCCGCGCCCGCCCCAACGGCATCCACCATGCGCAGCCTCCTCCCCTCCTCGACGTTTCTCGCCGCCGCCGCCACCACCTTCGTCTCGCTCGGCACCGGCTGCACCACGCGCACCCAGGTCTTCGAGGGCTACGCCGACGACCAGCTGTGGAGCGCGATGGTCGCCTCGGCGAGGTCGCCTTCGTACGACGACTGGAAGGTGATGGACAACGAGGTCTACGCCGACGAGCAGCGCCGCACCATCGAGGTGTACCGCGTGCTCAAGCGAACCTACGTCGCACCGGAGGCACCCGTCCGCGAGGAGGAGCGGGCCTGGAAGTTCCAGATCGTGCTGGGTCACGACCCAGAGGCGCTCGCCCCCGCGATCGACTTCACAGCGCGCCAGCTGTCGGTACCCGCCCACGTGTGGCGTGAGGCCGACCGCTACTTCGTGCAGATGCGGCTG
>JBIIRG010000297.1:0-3413 GCA_044341665.1 Phycisphaerales bacterium
GTGCATGAGTCCCTGCGGCGTGGAGCGCAGGTCGTGCTCGTGCCGAGCTCTGCGCGGATCAGCGCCTCGACCACGGACGCACCGCACGCCGGGCAGATCGTGAAGATTGGCACGATCTCCGGCGCCCTCGAGTTCCTGACGCCCGCGCAACGTCCGATTCGCGACGGGACGCGTGTGGAAGAGAAGCCCCAGCCGCGTCGGGCGGCAGGGCCGTCGGCGCAGCGGTCATGACGGAGTCACTGCGGAAGCGCCATGCGGCTCATCGTATCTAAATGTCTTCTAGGCAGGCATTTGCAACCGATGCTCTGCCGTGGGCTGCAGCAGGGACTCTACCCCGTTGACTCATCGACTAGACGAGTTTGAGCAAACCCTGTAACGTGCCTTTCATCGTTTCGGCCAGAGTCGGCCGATGTAGGAGAACCGTCCGGCTGAGCCCTTTGGTGGGCCAGCGTTCGACGGACGGGTGGATGACGCAGACCGGTAAGACCGGTCGTACAAGTAAACGGAGAGTTTCATACATGAGTCTCACCAAGACCGTCGGCTTCTTCGCCGTCACGACCCTCGCCGTTGGTGGCGCGGCTTTCGGCCAGAACGACATGCAGGCGCAGATCGCCGACCTCCAGGCTCAGATCGCTGAGCTCAAGGGCGCCCAGGGCGGCCAGTGGCTCACCGAGCAGCGCGCTGCTGAGATCCGCGGCATCGTCACCGACGTCCTCGCGGACGCCGAGACCCGCTCCAGCCTCCAGGGTGCAACCTCGGGCTACAACGGCGGCTTCATGCTCGCCTCGAGCGACGGCAACTTCTCGATGAAGATCAACGTCCTCCAGCAGATGCGTTGGTCGTTCAACGACAACGACGTCGACCAGGCGTACGGCTTCGAGAACAAGCGCACCCGCCTGACCTTCTCGGGCAACATGGTTGACTCGAGCTGGACCTACAAGCTCGGCTACTACCTCGGCTACTCGAACAGCGCCGAGAACTTCGGCGCCGGCGAGCTCGCCGACGCGAACGTCACCAAGGACTTCAAGAACGGCTTCACCGTCTCGGTCGGCCAGATGAAGCTCCCCTTCTCGGCTGAGTACGGCATCGATGCCGGCAACCTCCAGTTCAGCGACTACTCGGTCGTGAACACCGTCTTCGGCACCGGCTACGGCCAGGGCCTCGGCTTCGGCTACTCGGCCGACCAGTTCCGCGTCAACGGCGCGTACGTCAACTCGATCAACCAGGTCAACCAGAACTGGGATTCGACCTCGCCGAGCAGCGACTGGGCCTTCGCGGCCCGCGGCGAGTTCAAGTTCTCGGGCGACTGGGCGCAGTTCAACGACGCGCAGTCGTGGAAGGGCGAGGGCATGGGCGTGATGGCAGGCCTCGGCTACGCGGTTTCGCGTGACGATGCCAGCGACGCGACCCCCTCGGCGCTCACCCTCGACGTGACCGTCGACTTCGGCGGCGCGAACGTCAACGGCGCCTACTACTGGGCGGACGACGACGTCAGCGGCAACAACCCGAGCGGCTTCACCCTCAGCGGTGGCGTCTTCCTCGCCGACGACTTCGAGCTCGTCGCTCGCTACGAGTCGTTCGACAACGACGCTGGCACCGAGCTCAGCACCTTCACCGTCGGTGGCAACTGGTACCTCGCCAAGAACAGCGCCAAGGTCGGCCTCGAGCTCGGCTGGGCTGCTGATCCGATCCCGTTCGACGTGCTCTACGCGAACTGGGTCACCTCGGCTGACGATGGTGAGTGGGTTGTCCGCGGCCAGATGTCCTTCAGCTTCTGATCAGCTCGTCTGACAGAGCAAGGCATCCACCCGGAAGACCGGTCCTTGTGCCAAGACCTCACCTCAACCTGAGGCTTGAGCAACGACCTGACACTTCAAACGGCTCAGTCGGCCGCCCCGAAAGGGGCGGCCGATTTTGCTTTTCGGACTCGACCGCAGCACTTGCATTACGCTGCCGCCCGCCGCGCACGGGGTCGCGCGGCACGCCGTATCGATCGTTCCGATCGGCCCCGATCGCACCTGCCCCATACCGAGGAGATTCGAAGGATGATCAGCACACGGACCGCAGGCCTGGCCGCGATGGTTGCGCTTGCCGCAGCATTGCCCGCCACCGCGCAGGACCAGACCAACCAGGCAACGCTCGACGCCCTGCGCAGCGAGATCGCCGCGCTGAAGGGTGCGTCGGGAAACTGGCTGACCGAGGAGCGCGCCGACGAGATCCGCGCCATCGTGACGGACGTGCTTGCCGACGCCCAGACGCGCGGCAGCCTGCAGGGCACGGGCGCGACGAGCGGCTACTCCGACGGGTTCTTCCTCTCGTCGACCGACGGCTCGTACTCGATGAAGATCAACGTGCTCCAGCAGATCCGCTGGTCGTTCAACGACAACGACGTCGACCAGGCCTACGGCTTCGAGAACAAGCGCACGAGGCTTGGCTTCAGCGGCAACATGGTCGACTCGACTTGGACCTACGACGTCAAGTACGCACTCGGCTACTCGAACAGCGTCGAGGAGTACGGCGCGGGCGAACTGTCGGACGCGTTCGTGACCAAGGCGCTCGAGTGCGGCGCCACCGTGACGGTCGGTCAGTTCACGCTGCCGTTCTCCGCCGAATCCGCGATCGACGTCGGCAACCTGCAGTTCATGGACTCCTCGACCATCGACTCGACCTTCGGCGCGGGCTACGGCCAGGGTATCCGCGTCGGCTACGCGTCGGGCGACGTGCGGGTGGCCGCGGCATACGTCAACGCGCTCCGCGAGGCGAACGTCGCATGGACCGCCGATTCGCCGAGCTCCGAATGGGCGTTCGCGGGTCGGGCCGAGGCCAAGTTCGCCGGCACCTGGAAGCAGTTCGAGCAGTCGCAGTCGTGGCGCGGCGATTCGTACGGAATCAAGATCGGCGCGGGCTTCGCGGTCGAGCGCGACAACACCTTCAGCGACGCGACGACTTCGGCGCTCACCGCCGATTTCACCGTCGCGCTCGGCGGCGCCAACGTCACGGCGGCCTACTACGTGTATTCGTTCGACGACTCGGGCCTTCCCGGCGTTGACGACTCGAACCCGATGGCGCTCGTGATCTCGGCGGGCGTGTTCGTGTCCGACACCTGCGACGTGGCGCTCCGCTACGAGTACGGCGACGCCGACCAGGACTTCGGCGGCGCGGAGACGTTCTCCGCCCTGACCGTCGGCAGCAACTGGTACCTCGCCCGCAACAAGGCCAAGTGGGGCGTGGACCTCGGCTACGCCTTCGATGCGGTGTCTGCCATCTACGCGCCGACCGCCGCTGGCAACAACTGGCTTGAGGACGCGACCAACGAGAACGGCCAGTGGGTGTTCCGCACCCAGCTCTCGTTCTCGTTCTGACCGCGCGCTGATCACAACCAGGGCGGCCGTGCCTCATCCATCGATGGGCGC
>JBIIRG010000298.1:0-3412 GCA_044341665.1 Phycisphaerales bacterium
ATGCTCGAGGTTGCGGAGGAGGGTGGTCGCGCGGGTGCCTTCCGAGATGTCGTGTACGCCTCGGTGCTTGGGCCGATCGTGCTTGGACCGATGGCGGGCGAGCCTGATGCCGAGCGCAGAAGCGGTCGAGCGACGGAGGTGCCGCGATGAGTGCTCCGAACGGTCCGGTGCGAGGGTTGCTCGCGCAACGGTGGATGTTCGTGCCCGTGCTTCTGCTCGGACTCACGGTGACCATCGGCACGGTGACGGTGCTCTCGGCGGTGGTGGGGCATCCGCTGGGCATGGAGCCCGACTACGACCGCAAGGCCGCGTCGTGGGAGTCGGAGCGCGAGCAACGGGCGGTGAACGAGCGCCTGCGTTGGGTGGTCACGCCCGAGGTCGCGTCGGATGGAGCGCGGCGGACGCTGTCGATTCGCGTGGAGGACAAGCATGCTGCGCGCATCGATGCGGCACGCGTGGTGGTGGAGTGCATTCCCATCAAGGCGGCGGAGGCGAGGGCCAGGATCGAGCTCTCGCGGCGTGATGTGGGCGAGTTTGCGGGGTCCTTCGACTCGCACATCGGCGGACAGTGGGAGTTTCGCGTGACGGTGGAGCAGGGCGGCGTCCGCTACACCGAAGCGTTTCGCAGGTTCCTGACGGCTGCGGCACAGGAGGCTGGTCATGGCTGATGCGATGACGGCGGAGGGCGTGCTGGCGCTTGCGGGGACCGTGCTCGCGTCGAGCCTGCTGGGAAGCGCGCACTGTGCGGGCATGTGCGGCGGACTCGCGCTTGCCGCGATCGGCCCCGACGATGGCGCGCGCGCGCCGCGGCAGGTGGGCTATCACGCGGGGCGATTGGCGTCGTACGCGATGCTCGGCGCGGTGGCTGGGGTGGTGGGGCGCGTGGTCGACGACGCGGGCGTGCTCATTGGCGTGCAGCGCGTGGCGGCGGTGCTCGCGGGCGTGATGATCGCGGGCTTTGGGCTTGCGGCGGTGCTGCGGGCGTTTGGCGTGCGGGTGCCGTCGGCGGGTGTGCCGCGGCCACTGGTCGCGGCGGCGCAACGGGTGCATGTGTGGACGCTGCGGCTGCCGGCGAGGCATCGGGGTGTTCCGATTGGGCTCGCGACGCCATTGCTGCCGTGCGGGTGGCTGTACGCGTTCGCGGCGATCGCAGCCGCGAGCGCCTCCGCGTGGGTCGGGGCGCTGGTGATGGGCGCGTTCTGGCTCGGGACCGTGCCTGCTGTGGTGCTTGCGTCGAACGGTGCGCGGCTGGCGTTCGCGAGGCTTGGAAGGGCGGCGCCCGTGGCGGCGGGTCTCGCCATGATCGCAGTGGGCTTGCATGCAGCGGTCGTGCGCGGTGGTGCGGCGGAGCGCGCGATGTCGCAGGTGCGCGGTGCGCAGGCCGGTGTGACGCCTGTGTCGGTGGGTGAGCTCGGCGAGCGGGCGGCGCGCGAGCCGGGTGAGGTGCCGCCGTGCTGCCGGACGGAATGACGGATCGCGTGGCGGGAAGGCGCGCACGGTTCTCGCACGGATCTCAAAGGACACGATGCCATGACACATGACGCGGCGCTTCGACAGTCTGGAGATCTCGCACCGTGCGCGTGCGCCCATTGTGGCCTGCCCGTACCTGCTGTGGAACGGCGTGCTGCGGAGCCACTTCAGTTCTGCTGCGGCGGATGCCGCGCTGTCCATGGGGCGCTTCATGAATGTGGGCTGGAGAGGTACTACGAACTCAGGGATCGTGAGCGCGCGCGCGATGGACGAGGTGTGGATGCTGACGCGAGGCGTTCGGGCGCCGAGCCCTCCGTCGTGACGGGCCGCGGCTTTGAGCATCTCGACGATGTGCGGTTTCTCTCGGCGCAGACGCGTGTCGACCACGCAGGCGTGCGGCGTGCGGAGCTTCGGATCGATGGCCTGCGCTGCGGCGCGTGCATCTGGCTGCTCGAGGCGATGCCGAGGATCGTGCGCGGCGTGGTCGAGGTACGGGTGGAGAGCGCGCGCGGCATCGCCCGCATCGCGTGGGAGGAGCGTGCCATCACGCTGTCGGCGATTGCGCGGCGGTTCGACGGGCTCGGCTACCAGCTGCACGCGTTTGGCGATCCCGAGGCGGTGGCGCGCGAGCGGGCGGCGAACCGTGCGTGGATCGTGCGGATGGGCGTGTCGGGCGCGATCGCGAGCAACGCCATGGCGGTGGCGTTCGCGCTGTACGGTGGCATCCTCGCCGAGATGGAGCTTGGGTTCCGTCTGTTCTTCCAGTGGTGCTCGGTGGCGCTCGCGGTGGTGGCGGTGGCGTGGCCGGGGCGGATCTTCCTGACGAACGCTGTTGCGGCGCTTCGCTCGCGCACGCCGCACATGGATGTGCCGGTGGCCTTCGGCCTCGTGGCGGCGGTTGCCGCGGGCATTGTGGCCACGGTGCAAGAGACGGGTTCGATCTACTGCGAGAGCGCCGCCATGCTCGTGTTTCTCCTTCTTGTCGGGCGGTACGTGCAGTACGGCCGGCAGCGGCGGGCACGCGAGCAGGTGGAGCTGCTGCTTGCGATCGTGCCGTCGGTGGCGCGCAAGGTCGCTGGCGAGCGTGTGGTCGAAGTCGCGATGGACGCGCTGGTGCCGGGCGACGTGGTGGAGATCACCGCTGGCGAGGCGAGTCCTGCGGACGGGCGGCTGCTGGTCGAGTCGGCGCACCTCGACCTCGCACACCTGACGGGCGAGTCGCAGCCGGTGCGTGTCGAGCGCGGTGGTCCCGTGTATGCGGGCTCACGCGTGCTCGAGCGGCCCGTGCGCATCGAGGTGACTGTGGCGGGAAGCGAGACGCGCGCCGCGCGCTTGCTTGCACTCGTGCGCGAGGCGGGCGAGCGACGCGCGCCAATCGTGGAGTTGGCGGACCGCGTGTCGGCGTACTTCCTGCCCACGATCGTGGTGGCGGCAGTCGCGACGATCGCGTGGTGGTGGCCGCGCGTGGGCCTTGAGGAGGCGATGGCGCGCGCGGTGGCGATGCTGGTCGTGACATGCCCGTGTGCGCTCGGACTCGCGACGCCGCTGGCGGTGGTCGCGGGCATCGGCAAGGGCGCGCGGCGCGGCGTGTTGGTGAAGGGCGGCGATGTGCTCGAGCGCGCGTCGCACGCAGGAACGCTGGTGCTCGACAAGACGGGCACGGTGACCGAGGGCCGCACGCGGGCGATCCGCTGGATCGGATCGGATCCAGCGCTCGCCGCTGCGGCCGCGGTCGAGATGCACAGCGCGCATCCCGTGGCGCGGGCCTTTGTCGACGCGTTTGCCGGCGGCGAGGCGGGCGTCGGGCAGGCGCTTGATGTGCGGGAGATCCCCGGGCTTGGCATCGAGGGCCGCGTGGGACGGAGGCTCGTGCGTGTGGGCAGCATGCGCTTCATGCGCGAGCGGTCGGCGGTGGTGGGCGACGAGTTGCACGCGTTCGCGG
>JBIIRG010000299.1:0-3406 GCA_044341665.1 Phycisphaerales bacterium
TCGGCGCGGTGCACCTCGAACGCCTGCTCGACCTCGGCCAGGATGTGCGCGAACTTTCGCGTTTTGACGCTCTTGCCCGCCCATGCGCCGGTGGCGGGCACCACGGTCTCGGTGTTGCCGTGCATCGGGTCGCACACCCACACCACGCGGAGCCCCGCGTCGCGCACGGCGCGCACCAGCGGTGGTAGTCCGCGGCCGATCTCATGGGCGCCGAAGCGGGTGACGAGCACCACGCGCCCATCCTCGTCGTTGCCCGGCGAGAGCGTGTGGACGGTGCGCAGGAGTTCGTCCGCGGTGGCGCCCGGGCCGACCTTCACGCCGACGGGATTGCGGATTCCTCGGCAAAACTCGATGTGGGCGCCATCGGCGGCGTTCGTGCGCATGCCCACCCAGGGGAGATGCGTGGAGAGGTTGAACCACCCCGCGCGATGGGGGACCTGCCGCGTGAGCGCCGCCTCGTAGTCGAGGACGAGCAGTTCGTGGCTCGTGTAGAAGTCGACCCGCTGCGGTTGCGCGATGGGCGAGCCGGCGAGCGTCTCCATGAAGCGCAGCGAATCGCCGATCGAGTCGACCATGCGCTGGTACTCGGCTGCGAGCGACGCGTGCACCGCGAAGGAGAGGTCCCAGTTCTCGCGATGGTGCAGGTCGGCGAACCCGCCGTCGACGAGGGCGCGGATGAAGTTGAGCGTGAGGGCGCTGCGCTCGTAGCCGCGCAGCAGGAGCGCCGGATCAGGCGTGCGGGCGGCCAGCGTGCACTCGGGCCGATTGACGTTGTCGCCGCGGAAGGTCGGCAGCTCGATCCCGTCGCGCAGCTCGGTGGGCGCGCTGCGCGGCTTGGCGTACTGCCCCGCGAACCGGCCGATGCGGGTGATCCGGCGGCGCGTGCCGTGCATGAGCACCAGGCTCATCTGGAGCAGGATCTTGAGCTTGGCCGCGATCGCCGACGAGTTGCAGTCGGCGAAGCTCTCCGCGCAGTCGCCGCCCCAGAGGATGAACCGCTCGCCCCGCGCCGCCTCCGCGAGCTGGAGCCTGAGCGACTCGATCTCGTAGCTGGTCACGAGCGGCGGAAGCCCGGCCAGCTCGGCGAGCACCCGATCCAGCGCAGCGCGATCGGGGTACACCGGCTGCTGCGTCGAGGGGTAGGTGCGCCAGGACTGGGGGGACCACATGGAAAGAACCGTGGAAAGAACCGTGGAAAGAACCGAGGAACGGATCGAGGAACGGATCGAGGAGAGGATCGAGAGACCGAGGTCGGAGGGGCGGCCGCACGGCAGACTGGAGATCGGACTTCGCAGGAAGCGCGCCCTTGGCGCCGCCGGCCGGCCAATGCGGGCGACAGGACTTGAACCTGCACGGGTGTTACCCCACGGGAACCTAAATCCCGTGCGTCTGCCAATTCCGCCACGCCCGCAGCGGGCCGAGATTGTACGAAAGTCGCGGGTCGTGCCGATGGGTCACCCCACGGCAGGGTTCGTTGGGCGCGCGCGCCTTGGGTTGTGCGGTCGCGCGCGCATGGGACTGGGCCGCGTCCGAGCCGGTTCGGTGAGTCTTCGTCGCATGAAGAAAGCACACCACTTTGCCTCGAATGCCGTGCCGCTGCTGGCGCGGATCCTGCTGTTCCTGGCCTTCGTGCCGGCGGGATGGCACCACGCCATGAACTGGACGCAGTTCGAGGGAGCCGATGCCGAGCGGCTGCGGCAGCTCGGGGTGCGTTCGGCGGTCGTGGCGCGAGGCGGCGAGGCGCTGGTGCGTCTCGAGGCTCCTTCGGCCGAGCAGGCCGCGACCGTGTCCTCGGACGGATCGGTGCTGCAGGCTCGGTCGCTGCACGAGCTGACGCTTGAGCTCGATCGCAAGGGAATGCCCAAGCCGTACATCGCCGCGTGGGTGGTGGCGATCTTCGAACTGATCGGCGGCGGACTGCTGCTGGTCGGCCTGTTCAGCCGCGTGTGGGCGGGTGGCATCGCGTTCTGGGCGGTGGCGCTCTTTGGACTCTCGAGCTGGCAGGCGATCAACTTCAGCGACCTCTGGGCCACCAATGTGCCGGCACGCGCCAGCATGATCGGTCTCGTGACGATTGCGACGCTTGCGCTCGGAATCGCGTTCAGTGGCGCGGGAGCGTTCAGCCTTGACGCGATGATCTTCCGCAAGGGCGGCGGTGGCGGCGGCGGTGGTGACGACGGGGGCGAGTGACGCCGTCGGAGCTGCAACGGAAGCATGGTTTGATCAACGCGGGAAATGTGCGTGCTCGTCGGAGCGCGCGCGGGGATTTCCTACGATGCATCCATGGTGGACGACGGGCACGACGCACCGCACGATGACGCTCCGCAGCCGGGCGCCGATGTGGCGACGGCGCGCCGCATGGCGCGTGCGCGACGCGACTGGCGCGGCGGCGTGGCGATCTCGCTCGCGGTGCACGGCGCAATCGCGCTCGCGATGCTCGGCACGGCGTGGGGCGTGGCCGCGGTGCGCGACGAGCCGCTTCCGGTGGTGCTGACCGCGGACTTCGATCATCCCGCGGCGCGGGCTGTCGCCGTCACCGACGCGACGCCTCGCGCGCCGACGCCCGCGACACACGGAGCGTCATCCGGTCCGGAACCCTCGCAAGAGACCGATGCGCTGGCGGAGCGGCTGCGTGAACTCGAGCGCGATCTCGCGCGCTCGGGCGCGGCGTCGCCGGAGCTCGACGCGCTCGCCCGCAGGTTCGGGGCGCTTTCGGGCGGCGCGGATGCAGCGCTCTCCCCCGCCGCGTCGGATCGCGTGGGCGCGAGCTTCGCGGGGCTTGTCTCGGGAAACGCGACCAAGGTCGCCTACGTGGTCGACGCCTCCGGATCGATGGTCGGGCGATTTCCCGCGATCGTCGACGAGGTCGAGCGCTCGCTGATGCGGCTCGAGCCGACGCAGTCGTTCACGGTCGTCTGCTTTCGCCGCGATGGGGCCGAGGCGTGGCGCGGGAAAGCCTCGCTCGAGCCCGCCAGCCGTGCGGCCCGCGCGGACGCCGTGCGCTGGCTGCGCGAGTCGGTCGTGCCCGCGGGGCGATCGAGTCCGCTCGAGGCCCTGGCGCTCGCGCTGCGCTCGGGGGCGGACTGCGTCTTCCTCCTGTCGACCACTGTCACCGGCCCCGCGAGCCACGAGCTCGACCGCGCGTCGATGCTCGCGATGCTCGACCGGCTCAACCCGCGCGTGGATGCGAGCGGGCGCCGGCGCGCGACGATCCAGTGCATCCAGTTCCTCGAGGAGGATCCGGGCGGGACGCTTGCCGCCATCGCCGCGGAGCACGCGGGCGGGGGCGGCGCGGGCTACCGCTTCATTCCCCGCAGCGCCACGGCGCTCGATGCCGCGACCGCTGCGAGCGAACGGACCGAACGCGACCGAGGGATTGACCGGAAGGACCGACCATGAACGGAAG
>JBIIRG010000300.1:0-3394 GCA_044341665.1 Phycisphaerales bacterium
TCGGCGCCCGCGACGGTTTCCGTCGGCGGGAGCAACGGTGGAACCGATACGCGCCGCAGCAGCCGCGCGTCGGTGTCCGGGTCGTGGACGCCCGTGCGGATGTCGCGGCCCGACAGGCGTCGTGCGCCGTCCTTGAAGTGGAAGGCGCGGATTGCAGTCGCGCCCGGCGCGAGGGCCGAGACAAGCTTGCGATCGAGCGCATAGCCGTCCGCTCCCGCAAAAGCCTCGACGTCGATCGGTGCATCGCTCACGTTCGTCACGCGCAGGGTGAGCATCAGGTCGAGCGCACCGCTCTCGATCGAGCGCGCGATCCGCCACGATGGCTCGACGGTCGCCTGGCGGAATCCGACCTCGAGCGGACTCACGAGCGTGGTTCGGAACGGCTCGTCCGCCGTGCCCTCGACCTCGACGCGGACGGGAATCGCACCCGACTCGGTGCTGCGCGGGATGCTGAAGCGCACGGGAAGCCGTGCCTCCGCGCCAGGGCCGATGCTGAATCGATGCGTCCGTGGCGTGATGTCGATCCCCGCCGCATCGGCGATCGAAAGCGTGCCGCTGATCGCGCTGTCCCAAGGATTCGCGAGCACGAGCTCACCCTCCTGCGGCGCGCGGCGGCTCTCCGCGAAGACAGGATCGACCTTGAATCCGCGGCGGAACAGGCACATCTCGCGGCTGACGCCCTCGACGAAGAGCGGCTCGCGGCCGATGCGGAGTGCATGTCCGTTGCGACCGCGCTGCGGCTCCTGCGTGCGCCCCCAGAGATCGGTGGCGCGAACCGGCTGCACGCCGAGATCAAGCTCGACCGCGATCTCCTCGCTGCCGGATTCGTTCCACAGCACCAGCGCCGTGCCGCGCGCGCCATGCGCGAGCAGCGCCCGTACGCCGCTCGCCACGGGAATCTCCGCATCAAAGCGGCGGCCGCAGAGGCGGGTGGAAAGCTGCCGCCACGCCGCATACTCGAGCGCGGGACCCGGCACGGGTGGCTCGCCGTCATCGCGCACTTCGATCGAGATTGCGTCGAAGCCCGCACGCCACGCGTCGATTGCGCGGAGTGCGAGGTCGATCGCGCGCTCACGCCCGTCGACGGCGCCAGCGGGAAGCGGCACGATGCGCACCATGCCGCGGGCACCGCCGTTGGCACCGAGGTCGAAGCCCGCGTAGGCTTCGGCGGAACTCTCGCGCCATGCGGGTTCGGAGACGAGCTCGATGGTGTGACGACCGCGATGCACGGCCTCGGCGAGCTGCGCCGGCACGGGCTCTTCGGGCGACCACGGCAAGGTGACCGCTGGCCCGGCGACGGCCGAACCCATGGCCGAGGCGATCGCCTCGACACGCGCAGGAAGGTCGGCCCGCGCGGCGTCGATCGGGGCTGAGCCTATGAACCACTGGTCGACGCGCTGACCGAACGCCAGGAGCCACGGCTCGAGCGCGGGTCGCCACCGCGACGATTCGAGTGCAAAGAGGCCAAGCGTGTCGGCGGCGTCGACGCGCACCGACGATGCGAGCCGCGATGGCACCGCGCCGAGGCGGAACATGGGCTCCACACGCCGGTCGAGGAGCTGGCCGACGATCGGACGCAGATGCTCGATTGCCGCGGTGGAATCCCTGATTTCCGTCGTCTCGGTCCAGACCGGCAGCACGACGAACGCGCTCCGAGCGAGATCGATCGCCGGCTCGATGGGCATCGCGATCGTGCCGAGCGAAACCCCGAACCGCGGCGGCTGGTCGGGCTCGAAGGGATCCTCGGGCAGTACCGCGAAGCGCGCGAAGCGCCGCGCGATCTCGCTCTCGCCGCCGCGGAACAGCGCCTCGGCCTCGTACCAGCCCGTGGGCAGGCCAGGCACGACGAGTTGCGCCTCGTGATCGGACCGCAGCGGCACGCGCCGTTCGAACGCAACGGCGCCGCTCGCGTCGCGCACGCGGACATCTGCGGTGCTCTCGCGCAGCACGGGGTCGTCGCAGCGGAGCCTGAGCGTGACGCTCGACGCCGGGGCGACGAGGCCGCGCTGCTCGGCCACGAACTTGACGGCGGGCATCTGCCAGACCTCGATGTCATCGAAGTAGGCGCGGCCGCGCACGTCGGCCTTCGCGACGTCGAATCGCTCGCGCTCGACGCCCGCGAGCTGCGCCGGCTGCACGACCTCGAGCCAGATCTGGAGCCTCTTCGCATCGGCGGGACGCGAGGGCGGACGGATCTCGAGCATGCGCCACTCGGTCTCGGCGCGGATCGGCTCGGACGTCTCGATGCCCGCGAGGACGCGCTCGTCGGCTGCGAGGAAGCAGGCACTCACGCGCACCGCTGCATGCCGAAGGCCTTCGGTGCGCGTCCACGCGCGAACGAGGAGATCGGCGCCGCTGGGAACCTCATCGAGGTTCACGTCGAGAAAGCGAACCATCGATGCACCGTCGAGCTCGAAGCGGACCGCATAGCCAGGCGCGGAGCGGCCGACGCCCTGGGCCGTCGCCACGTCGCCGAACGGCGCATAGCCGATCGCATTGGCGCCTGGCGCGGCGCGGTCCGCCGGCCCGTAGATCTGCGGAGGGACGCCCGGGTTGAAGACCGCGCTCTCCTCGAAGTCAAAGCGCTGCACCAGCCGCCGAGGCGCGAGACCACCGTCCTGCATCAGGACGGCTCCAACGAGCGCGTGGGCAAGGAAGGCGGTCACGGTCGGTTCATCGGCATTCTCGGACACGGACTGCAGCCGCGACCGCGCGCATACGGGACAGGCATGTCACGCGCGGGTTCCAGATAAGGACAGGCATGTTCGTACCTCCGGCGACCACGCATCCGAGGGACTGCCGCACTTCCGTCGCAGCGTACGCAGAACAACTGGGCGCTGAAGCACTGTCGGCGTCGAGAAAGGACAGGCATGTGTCGGCCGCAGTCAGAGGCGGGAAGAAAGGACAGGCATGTGCCGGTCGCAGAAAGGATCGGGATGTAAGTCCATTGAGCACCAGTGAGAACCAACCCAAACACCAGCTCGTTTCATGCCTGTCCCTTGTCGAGTCCCTTGTCGAGCACCTCGCCTGGCCCTTGTCTCTCGTGGTGCTTGCGCTTCTGTCGAGTACCCACCGTTCACGTCGTGCCTGTCCTCCGTGTCTGTTGTCCGCCGCAACTGTCTCGTCCCGCGGGCGTCCTGCAGCGTCGGCCTGCCCCACATGCCTGTCCCATTCGGCCCCGCGGCGCACACATGCCTGTCCTTTCCATCCGCCCGTTGATGCCCACCCCCCCGTACCATCGCGCCCCCGAGCCCGCCCGCGAGCCTTCCACCATGCCGATCGACCTCCGCAGCGACACCGTCACCCGCCCGACCCCTGCCATGAAGACCGCCATGATGGGCGCCCCCCTCGGCGACGACGTGCTCGGCGATGAACCCACCGTCCAGGCCCTGGA
>JBIIRG010000301.1:0-3393 GCA_044341665.1 Phycisphaerales bacterium
TCCAGGTCTCGGTGAACGGCACCGCCGTCGCCAGCGAGAACCGCGACTTCTGCTTCAACACCGCGGGCAAGCCGCGCTACACCGGCACCTTCACCCTCGCGCAGGGCAACGTCGGCACCAGCTTCCTCCGCCCCGAGGACGGCGCGTGGGATCCCGCGAACCCGGCCGACTTCTACTTCGTGACCACCGACCGCGTCGACTCGACGAACTACGGCGGCACGCAGGTCGGTCGCTCGCGCCTCTTCCGCATGCGCTTCAGCGACGTGAACAACCCGCTCGCCGGCGGCACCATCGAGGCGCTCCTCGACGGCACCGACGTGATGGAGATGGGTGACAACCTGACGGTCTACAACGACCTCCAGGGCGGCACCCGCGTGATCCTGTCCGAGGATCCGGGCAACAGCCCGCAGAACGCGAAGACCCTCCTCTACACCGTGGCGACCGACACGCTCGAAGTCATCCTCGAGAGCGATCGCGCCCGCTTCGGCGACTGGTTCGGCGTTCCGGCCGTCGCTCCGTTCAACCAGGACGAGGAGAACTCGGGCGTCATCGACGCGCGCGACACCCTCGGCCTCGGCTGGTTCATCCAGAACATGCAGGCCCACTACAACATCACCGGCGAGCTCGCGCAGGGCGGACAGCTCTACGCGTTCTACTGCCCGGCGTGCGTCGGCTCGTCGATGGCTGATCTCTCGACCCCGCTCGACGGCGTGGTCGGCGGTGACGACCTCGCTGTGCTGCTGAACGGATGGGGCCAGGCTGGCGCCTCCGACATCAACCGCGACGGCACGACCGACGGCAGCGATCTCGGCATCCTGCTCAACAGCTGGAACCAGAACTGAACCAGCACCTACGGACCCGCGGCAGTCCGCGAGTCCGTTCGATCTATCGCATCGCTTCACCGCCCCGGACCCACGTCCGGGGCGGTGTCGTACCCGGCACCAACCTGGCACCTCCCTGGGAGGTGCCAGGCGTGCCAGGAGGGTGCCAAGCACCCACGGCGGAGTTTGCGCTGAACGCCTGCTGACGGTCCCTCCGTGCCATGTCGCAGGTACCAGGTTGCCTCCTGGCACTCCAGGTCGGTCCGCGGGTGGTGCCAGGGTGGTGCCTGGCACCGATAGGATGGCGTGGTGCGCGCGTCCGACGAACCGACCACCCCCGCCCCGTTCGCCGCACGACTGCGCGATGCGCTTGAGATCGCGAACACGCCCTTCCGCTTCGCGCAGGATGCCATCCGCTTCCCGCGCAGCGAAGCGCGCATGACGCGCCGGATCGAGTCGCAGCTCGCGCGCGGCGCGCCGATCCTCGTCTACAGCGCCCCGAAGACGGCGTCCACCGCCGTCGCCGCCGCCCTCGACCGAACCGCGGGCATCGAGACCGTCAAGGTCCACCTCCTGCAACCCGAGCACTTCTGGGCGGGTCCGCTTCAGGCGAAGGTCGCGCCCGACGGACTCCTCCGCCATCGCGCCATCGAGCAGCGTCCGTCGCGGCGACTGCTCCTCGACGGCGATCGCCCCCTCCGCGTCGTGTCGGTCATCCGCGACCCGATCGGCTTCAACCTCTCGAACTACACCTACTTCGGCCGCGCCTACTGGATGCGCACCTTCTGGCGGTCCGCTCCGTGGATCCCCACCTCGCGCATCCTCGCGCACTTCCTCGCGACCTTTCCGCATGCGTCGTCGAGCCTGTGGTGGACGCACGAGTTCGCGCGCTCGACCGGCATCGACCCGCTCCGCGAGGGTTTCGACGCGGCGCGCGGCTGGCAGCGCTACCAGCGCGGGCGTTTCGACTGCCTGGTGCTGCGCGCCGACATCGCCGACACCGAGAAGCACGCGGCGCTTGCGTCGTGGCTCGGCTGCGCCGTCGCCTCCGTCGAGCGCGAGAACCTCAACGACACGCAGGCCGCGCCGGGCGTCTACGAGCGGCTCAAGTCCGCGATCCGCGGCGAGCCCGCGTACGTCGACCGCATGCTCGACCTGCCCGCCGCGCGCGCGTTCTACGACGACCGTCAACGCGAGGCGCTGCGATCACGCTGGCTGTCGTGAACAGCCGCGCTGGCGTCACCCCTCGGGAAACGGCTCGCCGCTCGACTCAGCTCGGCTTGCGGACGAGCCCGCCGCTCAGGATCCAGCCCATCGCGGCGCGATCGAGCTCGGTCCAGCGGTCGTCCCACATGTAGCGGTTGAGGCGCGGAAACTCGCCTTCCATCGCGCGCTCGATCTTGGCGTGGACAGCGCGGTCCGCCGCGGTCGACTCGCCCGAGGCGATCCGCTCGCCGTACGGCAGCAGCTCGCGCTTGAGCTGCACGTAGCGGGCGCACATGCGGCGGAACTCGTCGAACTTGCGGTCCTTGGCGAGCTTCATGAACGGCTCCTCGCCGTCGGCCACTTGCACGGCCGGCGGGGGCGGAAGCCTGAGGTCCTGGACGATCGCGCGCGACTCGCGGGCCGCCGCCGCTTCCTCGGCCGACGGTGCGTCGGTCGGTGCGGCGTCCGCGACGGCGGCATCTCCGACGGGCGCCGCGTCCGCAGGCGTCTCGTCCGCAGCCGCAGCGGCCGAGGCGGGAGCCTCCGCCGCGCCACCCGCTGCACCGGCCGAGCCGATCGGCGCCCGCGGCGGTGCGACCGCCCCTGCCTTCGAGGCGCCGCCAGCCGCTGCGACCTTCTGCTGCTCGGCCGCCTGCGCTTCTTCCTGCGCCTTGAACCACGCCTCGTCGCGCGCCGCCTGCTCGGCAAAGCCCGCGGGGTACTCGTGGCCATCGCCGCACCCGGCCAGCGCGGCCGAAAGCAGGCTCACCGAGCACACCAACGCAGCCCGACGCATCACTGGAACAACCCCGGCGCGAGATGCTTGCGCAGCCACTCGTAGTCGTTGCCCGGCCAGAAGATGTCGTTCTGCGGCAGGGTCATGAAGTAGTCGACGTCGACCTGCTTGGCCACGTGCTTGTAGGTGCGCACCGAGCCGTCGGCGAACGAGAAATTCCAGTTGCCGGGGTGCCACGCCGCGATCTTGTCGACCCAGATGCCGTTGCCGGTCACGCTGATGCCGAAGCCGTTGATGTTGTAGCCGCGGTGGTCGTACTCGAGGCTCGTCACGATGGTCTCGCTCGGCAGCGGGATCTTGCCCATCGTGTTCACCTGCCAGTTCGGCGGGCCGCCCCACATGGGTCCCTCGCCGGTCGAGATGAACGCGTTGAACGAGTAGGTCCTCAGCCTCTGGAAGCGCGTGAAGGGATCGAACGGCGACTTGTACACCTCGAAGTTGCCGATGTACTGCCACATGCGGCCCTTGGTGATCGCGTTCTCCGTCTCGAAGCCCTGCGCGTTGAGGTTGCTCTGGCCCTGCACCCAGTCCCACGCGGTGAGGCCGGTGTCGACGCCCATGAAGCGACCG
>JBIIRG010000302.1:0-3392 GCA_044341665.1 Phycisphaerales bacterium
CGCGTGCCGCTCAAGGGACTCACGGGAAGCCGCGACGGTTTCGTGATCGCCGATCTGATCGGCGACGCACGTCCCGACCTCGCTGCGATCGTGGGAGGCCAGATCACGGTGTGGCCGCTGGAAGGCTCCGCCTCGGCTTCGGGAGGCGCGACGACCGGCAGCAAGCTCGGCGAGGCCGTCGAGCTCGGCGCCGGCGACCCGCTTGTCGCCATGATCGTGGGCGACTTCGACGGCGACGGACATAACGACCTCGTGGGCGTTGCGCCCGACAGCGCGGCCCCCGTGCGACTCTGGCTTGCAAGCGTGGAGGCCAGCACCGACTCCCAGGGGCGGAGCGTGCGCACGGCGCGGCTTGGTGCGCAGCGACGCTTCGAGATGCCACCCCTTCGCGAGGCGATGGCGCTGCGGCTCCCTGGCGCGAAGAAGGACCTGCTCGCGCGAATCGAGCGCCAGAGCAAGCGCATCGTGATCGAGGAACTCGTCGAGGACTCGACGGGCTCGCGCGAGGCGGCGATCGAGGTCTTCTCGACCAAGGGCGGCAAGAAGCGCGCGTTCGCGGTCGCGGACGTGGATGGCGACGGGCTCGTCGACGTGCTTGCGACCGACCCAGCGTCGAGCGCCGTCACCGTGTACCGCCAGCAGGCGGGCCGCGGGCTGCAGCCGGGCGTCTCGCAGCCGAGCTTCGCGGAGCTCGATGCGATCGCGGCGGGCGATGTCGACGGCAAGCCGGGCGACGAGGTGTTCGTGCTCTCCGAGAAGGAAGGCGTGGTCGGCCGCTCGCGCTGGGAGAACGGCGCACTCGGCTTCCCGACGGCGATGCCCCTGTCACCGGGCGCAGTGCCCGCAGTGCTCTCGCTGGTGCGGCTCGAGAACGGCCCGCGCGTGGCGGTGGTCACGAAGGACGGACGCAACTACCAGGTCGAGCTCCTTCCCCTCGAGGATGGAGGCTCGCCCGAGATCGTCAAGCTCGGCGCGCTCGTGAAGGGCCCCGACGCAGTCCTCGACCTCGATGCCGACCAGGACGGCAAGGTCGACCTCCTGCTCTTCACGGCCGACAAGCCGATGGCGATGCTGCAGGCCACCGAGAAGGACGGCAAGCGCGCGTTCGAGCTGCGCGAGTCGAAGGACATGGGGCAGTTCGGCCTTGCGCAGGCGGCGAACGCCGGCAACTCCGCTGCGTTCGACGTCGATGGCGACGGACGCAACGAGCTCGTGATCGCCGACCGCAACTTCATCCGCGCGCTGCGCTACGCGCCGTCGGCCTCGCCGCCGGGCTGGCAGGTCGTGGCGCAGATGAATGCATCGCGCGCCGATGCGAAGCTGGTGGCGCTCACCGTGCAGGGCGGCACGCTCGTCGCAAGCGACCGCGAGAACGGCACGCTGGCGGTGTTCGCGAAGGATGCCGACGGCGCGTGGGGCCAGACGGACGAGCACGCTGTCAACGGATTCAAGTTCGGGCCCGTGCGCGCGGGCGCGTTCCGCGGCGCGGGGTCGCAGGCCGTGATGCTCGTCGGCGACGACGGGTTTGCCGTCGCGCAGCTCGATGGCAAGCGGCTCGCACTCGAGGAGATCGCGAGCTACCGCGGCGACCGCATCCAGCAGGTCGACCACGAGCTCGCGGCCGGCGACGTGAACGGCGACGGCTTCCTCGATCTCGTGGCCCTCGACGCGGGCGAACAGTCGCTCGGCGTGCTGAGCTTCAGCGAGTCCGGCCGGCTCGTGCCGATCACGCGGTTCAAGGTCTTCGAGTCACGGCTCTTCCAGGGCGGCGAGCCCCGCGAGTTCGAGCCGAGCATCGCGCTCATCGCCGATCTCACCGGCGACGGCGCGGATGACGTCGTGCTGCTCTGCCACGACCGCGTGCTGCTCTATCCGCAGACCCGCAAGGCCGGCGCACGCTGACCGGGCGCGGCGCCATCTCGTGAAGCGAGGCTCGACTACTTGGTCGACGCCATCGTGCTCGCGACGGGCGCGCGCCACAGCTGGGGCGGCACGTCGCGGGCGCTTCGCGTCTGGTAGTGCTCGAGCGCCTCGTCGAACAGGCGCAGGCGGCCGAGGTCTTCCTCGGTGAACCGGCGCGACTCGCTCGGGATCTCGTTGAGGATCGCCGCTGCGAGCCGCTGGCTGCTGAGCGCCTCCTCCTTGCGGTCGAGACGGAACAGGAACCACGCCTGCCGCGCGTAGTGCATGGCGAGCGGCCGCTTGAGGGTCGCGATCAGGTCGTCGCGCTGCGCGATGGCGATGCGGCGGTCGGCCGAGTCGCCGTCACGCGCGCCGTCCTGGCCACCCGCGGATTCCTCTCGCCGCACGTGCCGCTCGTCCGTGCTGTTCTGCACGCGCAGGTCGTTCACGCGCTTCCACTGGTCGGCGATCAGCTGTTCCTGCGCCTTCAACGCCCATTCGATCGACTCGTGCTGGAGCCGGTCCTCGAAGGCCGTCTTCTCGACGAGCCACTCGGGGTCGGGATGAAGCACCGTCGCATTGCCCACCGCCGTGAAGTAGCGGTGCGCGAAGGATCCTGCAGCCACCGCCATCGAACACGCGATGAGGAGCGCCACGCTGTGGTGGCGGACGTACTTCCGCAGCCGATACGACGTGGTCGGCGGCACCGCCTCGACCGTGCGTCCTGCGAGGTAGCTGCGGATGTCCTCCGCAAGCGCCTCGGGGCTCGAGTAGCGGTCGTCACGGCGCTTGCTCATCGCCTTGAGCGGAATCCAGCCGAGCTCGCCCGCGAGGACGCGCGCATGGCGCGACGGCGTGATGCGGCGGAAGTCCGCGAGGCGCCGCGCATGGTCGGCGCCATCGCCGCGCAGCGCGCGCAGCCGGAGCGCGGGCGACGGCGGGTCGTCCTGGCAGATCGTGCGGCGGATCTCCTCCTGCGTCTGGCTGCGGAGCTGCTTGGACGCAAACGGCACGGCGCCGACGAGGAGCTCGTAGAGGATCACGCCGAGCGAGTAGACGTCGCTGCGTCCGTCGATCGCGGCGTCGTCTCCCTCGGCCTGCTCGGGGCTCATGTACTCGTAGGTCCCGACCATCTGTCCCGATTCGGTGGCGCGGCACTGGTCGCTGAGGTTGTGCGTGAGCGCCTTCGCGATGCCGAAGTCGATGACCTTCGCGTTCGCGCCGCCGTTGCCATCGGGCGCGACGAGCACGTTCGACGGCTTGAGATCGCGGTGCACGATCTCCTTGTAGTGCGCGTACTGGATCGCGTCGCAAACCTGCAGGAAGAGCCTGAGGCGCTCCTCGATGGTGAGCCTGTGCTCGTCGGCGAACTTCGTCAGCGGCCGGCCGTCCACATGGTCCATCACGAAGTACGGGCGCCCCGACGGGGTCGTGCCCGCGTCGAAGACCTTCGCGACGTGCGGATGGTCCATCAACGCCAGCAGCTGGAT
>JBIIRG010000303.1:0-3362 GCA_044341665.1 Phycisphaerales bacterium
GCTCGTGGTGAGCATCCTGCAGGCCGTCACGCAGATCCAGGAGCAGACGCTGGTGTTCGTGCCCAAGATCCTCGCGATGGTCGCGGTCACCATCCTGCTCCTCTCGTGGATCGCAGCCAAGCTCATGGACTTCTCGGCGGCCATGTTCACGTGGTCGCCCGCAACGGGCGCCTAGCCGGTACCGCGCATGAACTCGATCGACGCACTCTCCCAGCACCTGGCGCCCGCCGCGATGGTGGTGGCGCGCGTGTCGGGTCTGGCGGTGCAGGGGCCCGTGCTCTCGTCGCCCGCGATTCCAGTGCGCATCAAGGCGCTTCTCGTGCTTGCGATCGGACTTGCCGTCTACCCCACGGTCGCGGCGAACGCATCGCTGCCCGGGCAGGCGCCGATCGCCATGCTGGCGCCCCTCGTGGCGCTCGAGTTCGGCATCGGCGTGTTCATCGGCTTCATGGCGTCGATGCCGCTCCTGGCGGCGCAGTTCGGCGGCCTGTCGATGGGCCAGCAGATCGGCCTCGGCTTCGCGCGGTTCTACAACCCCGCGATCGGCGACGAATCGGATGCGCTCGAGCAGATCCTCTTCTTCCTTGCGCTCGCGACCTTCATCGCGCTCGGGGGGATCGAGTCGATGTTCTCCTGCGTGGTCGCGAGCTTCGGCTCGCTGCCTGCGGGCGCCGTGCCGGCCATGTTCACCGGCGCGAGCGACACGTCGCCCCTCGCCATCTTCACCGGCGCCCTTCGCGGCGCATTCGAGCTCGGCCTGCGCGTGGCCGCGCCGCTGCTCGCCATCGTGTGCCTCGAGACCGTGGTCATGGGCTACCTCTCCAAGAGCGTGCCCCAGCTCAACGTGCTCTCGATCGGCTTTCCCGTCCGCATCATCGTCGGCCTCGGGGTCATCGTCGCATCGCTCGCCGCGATCGACGAGGCGCTGGTCGACGGCACCGCCGGTGCGATCGAGGAGATGCTCCTCGCAAGCGGCGCGGTGGGTTCATCCGGCTGACGGAAGAAAGGCAGGCGCACCATGGCCGAGGATCTCGGTGAAGGAACGGAAGACGCAACCCCCAAGCGCCGGCGCGAGGCCCGCGAGGAGGGCAACATCGCCCGCTCGCAGGATGCGTCCAATGCGCTGCTCCTGCTGGGCGGCGTGCTTGTCCTGTCGGCGAGCATCAAGCCCATGATCGGTGCGCTCGCCACGATCCTCACCCGCACGCTCGGCAGCGACAACATGCACGCGCTGCGCGCCGACGAGATCGCCGTCGACGTGACGCCGGTCGTCGTGCAGGGCGCCATCGCGGCCGCCCCCGTTGTGCTCGGCGCGATGGTCCTCGGCGTCCTTGCCCATCTCTGGCAGGTCGGATTCCTCGTGACCGGCAAGCCGCTGCAGCCCAAGTTCGAGCGTCTCGACCCGACGAAGGGCTTCGGACGCATCTTCGGCGCGCAGGGCGCCATCAAGACGGCGATGGACGTCCTCAAGGTGGTCGTCGTCGGCTGGATCGCGTGGAACCTGGCGTCGGCAGTGCTGCCGCAGATCGCCATGCTGCCCGGCCTCGACGTGCTCGCGGGATTCGAGCACATCGGGTCGATCGGCCTGACGCTGGCGCTGCAGGTGGGCGCGGTGCTGGTCGTGCTGGGCATCGCCGACTACGCGCTCCAGCGCTTCAAGCACGAGCGGGACCTGCGCATGACCAAGCAGCAGGTCAAGGACGAGTGGAAGGAATCCGAAGGCGACCCGAAGATCAAGCAGCGCCGCATGCAGATCGCGCGGCAGCTCGCCATGCAGCGCCTGCAGACCGCCGTGCCCAAGGCCGACGTGATCGTGACCAACCCCGAGCACATCTCGGTGGCGATCCAGTACGACCCCGCCACCATGAACGCGCCGCGCATCGTGGCGATGGGCGCCGATCACCTCGCCTTCCGCATCAGGCAGATCGCGATGAAGCACGCGATCCCGATCGTGGAGCGCAAGCCGCTGGCGCGCGCGCTGTACGCGCAGTCGAAGGTGGGGCAGGAGATTCCCGCCGACCACTACAAGGCCGTGGCGGAGATCCTCGCATACGTGTACCGGCTGAAGGGCAAGGCGGTGGCCTGACGCGCCGCTGAGAGAGACGAGACGCAACGACCATGGCAACCGCATCCGCCAGCTCCGACGGCATTCCCGCGATCTTCCACACGGTCGCGCGGCACAGGCACCTGATCGTGCCCGTGTCGTTCCTGCTCCTGGTGGGCGTGCTCGTGGTGCCGCTGCCGCCCGCGGTGCTCGACCTCCTTCTCTGCCTGAACATCGCGATCGCCGCCATCGTGCTGATGACGACGATCTACATGCGAAAGCCGCTCGATTTCAGCGTGTTTCCCGCGCTGCTCCTGGGCACCACGCTGTTCCGCCTCGTGCTCAACGTGGCGTCGACGCGGCTCATCCTCTCGATCGAGACCAAGGATCCCGCGCAGGCCAGCACCGCTGCGGGACATGTGATCCAGGCCTTCGCCAACTTCGTCGCCGGCTCGAACGCCGTGGTCGGGGCGATCATCTTCGTGATCCTCGTGATCGTGCAGTTCGTGGTCATCACCAAGGGCGCCACGCGCATGTCGGAGGTCGCGGCGCGCTTCACGCTCGACGCGATGCCCGGCAAGCAGATGGCGATCGACGCCGACCTCTCGGCCGGAGCCATCGATGAGAAGACCGCGCGCGACCGCCGCGAGGAGATCTCCCGCGAGGCCGACTTCTACGGCGCGATGGACGGTGCCTCCAAGTTCGTGCGCGGCGACGCGATCGCCGGCATCATCATCACCCTCATCAACATCATCGGCGGCTTCGCCATCGCCAAGTTCCAGCTCGGCTGGGACGCGGCCGATGCGATGAAGACGTTCATGCTGCTGTCGATCGGCGACGGTCTGGTGTCGCAGCTGCCCGCGTTCCTGGTGGCGATCGCCTCCGGCCTGATCGTGGCCCGAGCGGGCGGCGGCAAGACCGTCGGCGAGGAGATCCCCAACCAGCTCGCATCGCAGCCGGCGGCGCTCTACCTGATCGCGGGCTTCCTCGGACTGCTGTCGTTCACGCCGCTGCCCACGCTGCCGCTCATCGGTGCCGCGATCATGCTCGGCGGCACGGCCTACGCCATGCAGTGGAAGGCCAAGAAGGAGACGGCTGCGGCCGAGGGGCGGGCACGTTCCGAGGCCGCGCGCAAGCCGGTCGAGCCGCCCAAGGTCGAGGAGCTGCTGACCGTCGACACGCTCGAGCTCGAGATCGGCTACGGCGTGGTCGGGCTCGTCGACGCCGGGAGGGGAGGCGACCTGCTGGAGCGCATCGCGGGCATCCGCCGGCACCTTGCCGTGGAGCTTGGACTGGTGATGCCGTCGGTGCGCATCCG
>JBIIRG010000304.1:0-3340 GCA_044341665.1 Phycisphaerales bacterium
TAGGGAGCGCGATTTCCGACCGCTGGCCAGTACCAGTCTCCACCGCGATTGACTCGTTCCAGACCATCCACTGGCCCGGTCGGATCGACCACCGGTGCTGGCCCGTACGCCGCAAAATGGTCCTGACAGTGCTCCCACACGTTTCCGATCATGTCGTGGAGACCGAAACCATTCGCCGCCTTTGTCGCGACTGGGTTGGTGCCCCAGCCTGAGGAGCCTCCAAATCCGTTTCCCCACCACGCGATGTCGTTGAGCGGTCCGTAGCGGGATGCCGCCAACCCGCCGCGACACGCGTACTCCCATTCAGCCTCGGTCGGCAGCCGATACCCGAATATGCCCGCTGCGGCGACCGACATGTTCCAGCTCACTCGCTCGACGGGATTGCTCGGCCTACCTCCGAAGTAGCTCGGCGCGGTGGCGGTCATCGCTGACCACTGCGCCTGTGTCACCTCCGTCCGACCGAGATAGAAGGACCGCGTCAGCGTTACGCGGTGAGCAGGCTGCTCTTCAGCGACGGCCTCTGAATCGAGAGGTGTCGATCCCATCGTGAATGAGCCAGGCGGCACGAGCAAGAACTCGATTCCGCTTCGCCGGTCGCGGATCATCCAGGGGTAGCCGGTTGCCGCAATGGCCGCCCGGATACTCGGGTCATCAACGGTCGCCGGATCGGGGGCGACGGCGACAATCTCGAAGTTTGCAGTGAATTCGCAGACGTCAGGAACATTGTTGCCGTTGACGTCCGCGAGCGAGCCATTTCGGCACTGGCCGAAGTCGACGATGCCATCGTTGTTGCAGTCGGCGGACCATTCCACGATGTACGCCGACGATCCTGGGTATGGCGGGATATCGTTGCTGCTGATGTCTGCCCAGCCGCGGTAGAAGTTCGAACCGGCGTATCCCAACATGCAAGTGGTCTGGAGCCCTGGGATGAAGCCGCCATTTGGCTCGCCAGGCGCCCAGCCCGACCAAACCCACGGCTCGCCGGTCACCCAGGCCCATGGCTGGCCGGGATCAGCGTCTGGAGGCTGGAAGCCGCCCAGCCATGGTCCCGCGGCATTCCCACCGAAGTCATTCACCCAGGCCGACGGATGGCTCGCACGATTCGAGATGCTCAGGACGAAGGAATCCTCCGCCGCACTTCTCGGCGTCGCCAAGTGTCCACCGAGCGTCACGCAGGCCTGCCGCGCACCTTCCCACGAGATCGGCCCACTGACGATGAGCTGATACCAGTGCCCGTTCCCCCCATCCTCGACGCGCCACTGGACGGCGTCGGCGGCCATGGAGGACGACACGATTCCACTCGCCAACGCGACCGCTGCCATCGACTTCAACTGCATCTCGGGACTCCTCTGGGTGCTGATGTCGCTCTGCGACGAACCCATGAAGCGCGACGCAGCCGACATCGGGAGGACGAATCCGAGAAAAAGCACAAATAGTGCGAGCGCTCGGCTCGGCAGTGCAAGCTCGCGCTGTGCAGGCTCTTGCGCACGAAGCGACTGCGCAAGCCGCAGCGCCGATGCGTCGGAGATGTCGGCGAATGGCCGGCGGCGGATCACGCGTCGAGTCCGCTGTCCATGAAGTGCGTCATGCGGTCGACTTCCGCGTCGAGCTCGCTTTCGCGGACGCCGTCCTCGCGGAGGATCGCCTTGAGCTCGGCGCGCACGAGGCGCAGCACGCGGCGTACCGCGACCGCGAGACGTTCCTCGCCGTCGCGCGTGGGCGCCTCCCCTGCCGCCGCGAGGATCGCGCGATACGGCTGCCCGTCGAGCACATGGAGTTCGAACACCCGCCACGGCTCGGCGTCGTGATGTTCGTTGAGTGAATCCTGCACGCGGCGGCACGCCTCGCCGAGGGTGGCGCGGATCCACGCGCGCTCGAAGTCGCGCTCGGCGCCGCGCGTGTCGGATGCAAGCTCGCGCGCGCTCTCGGCGAGCGGCTCGTGACGGCGCGCATGCGTGGCGCGCTCGCGCCAGAGCGTGCGGATGTGCGCCGACACACCGTTCATGAGCCAGCGTCGCAGCGAGAGGCCGCTCTCGAGCCAGCGGGCGAGGTAGTCAGATTTGCCGAGATTTCGCGCGAAGTAGTCGTGGACGATGTCGTCGGGCTCACCGAGCGCCGAGACGCGCGCACCGCGCACGTAGGCGACGAGCGCGGCGTGGCTGCGTTCCATGACATGCACGCGCGCGGCGTCGAGGCCGCGGTCGCCGTCGGCGATCTGCGTGGCAAGCCAGGTGCGCTGCGTGGTTGGAAAGTAGTCAACCGACATGCGGTCAATCTACCTGATCAGCGCAGCCCGTATTCCTTGAGCTTGCGGTACAGCGTGCGCTCGCCGATGCCGAGCATCTGGGCGGCCTGCTCGCGGTTGCCCGCGGTCATCGCCAGGGTCTGGCGGATGGCCTCCTTCTCGAGCTTGTCGAGGCCGACGCCGGCGAGGCCCGCGCGCGACTGGGCGTGGTTCTCGCCCGAATCGTCGGCGGAGCGGATCTCGTCGGGGATGTCGCGGAGGTCGATCGCGTCGCCCTGCGCCATGACCGTCATGCGGTGCATGAGCTGGAACACCTCGCGCACGTTGCCCGGCCAGTCGTAGGCGACGAGGCGCAGGAGCGCGGGCTGCGTGATGGTCGGACGCGTGCGGCCGAGCTCGGCGGCGTACTTGCCGATGGCGTGGTTCACGAGGAGCGGGATGTCCTCGCGGCGCTCGCGCAGCGGCGGGATGTGGATCTCGGCGCCCTTGAGGCGGAAGTAGAGGTCCTCGCGGAACTGCCCTTCGGCGGCGGCCTTCTTGAGGTCGCGGTTGGTCGCGCTCACGACGCGCACGTCGACCTTGCGGTTCTCGTTGGAGCCGAGGCGCACGACGTCGCCGGTCTCGAGGACGCGCAGCAGCTTCGGCTGCATGTTGACCGGCATGTCGCCGATCTCGTCGAGGAAGACGGTGCCCTTGTCGGCGTACTCGAAGACACCCTCGCGGTCCTTGTCGGCGCCGGTGAACGCACCGCGCACGTGGCCGAAGAGCTGGTCCTCGAGCAGGCTCTCGGCCTGGCCCGCGGCGTTGAAGGTCACGTAGCGACGCGACGCGCGCTTCGAGAGCTTGTGAATCGCGTGGGCGACGAGCTCCTTGCCCGTGCCCGACTCGCCCGTGACGAGGACAGGCAGCGTGCTCGGCGCGAGCTGCTTGACCATCGTGATGACCTGCCGCATCGCAGGGCTTTCGCCGATGATGCCCTCGAAGCCGAAGGCCGCGTCGACCTGGCCCCTGAGCGCCTGGTTCTGGCTGCGGAGCATGACCGTCTCGGCGGCGCGGTGCACGAGGTTGCGCAGCACGACGAGGTCGACGGGCTTC
>JBIIRG010000305.1:0-3339 GCA_044341665.1 Phycisphaerales bacterium
GCCCGCGTTGATGGACACGTTGCCGCCGAGGTCCGAGGCGCTGCCCACGCTCGAGCTGTCGAGGCCGAGCACGTCCTCGAGGAACGTGGTGAAGTCGCCGAGGGTCACGCCGTTGGCATCGCTGCCCGCGACCGACGTGGCGCTGAACGCGAAGGTCTTGCTGCCGAGATCCTTGCCACCCTTCTCGACGCCCGAGATCGTGATCGTCTTGGGGTTGGTCGTGGAATCGAAGGCAAGCACCGAGCCGCCGGCGCCGTCGGACATGTAGATGTCGGTGGTGGTGAGGTCGGTGGTCGCGGTCACGGGCACCGTCATGGCCGCGTCGGTGAACCAGGCGCGGCCCGTGTGGACCGAACCCGTGGTGCCCACGTTGCCCGAGGCGTTGAGATTGCCGTTGAAGATGACGTTGCGGCTCGCCTCGGCCAGCGTGAGGGTTCCGACCGGGACGGAGAGCGGCACGAG
Source organism: Phycisphaerales bacterium (assembly GCA_044341665.1). GTDB lineage: Bacteria > Planctomycetota > Phycisphaerae > Phycisphaerales > SM1A02 > QWPT01. The sequence goes on from JBIIRG010000305.1 coordinate 463, forward strand.
GTCGCCCTCGATGACGTTGAACTGCTCGTCGACGCCGAAGCCCATCACGCGGGCACCCGACTGCGAGACGAGCTCGTTGGCCGGGTTGCGCACGAAGTTGCCGGCGCGGGTGAAGTGCCGCGTGCCCGCGACATCGACGATGAAGAAGCCGTCGCCCTCGATGGCGACGTCGGTGGCCACGCCGGTGGCGCCGATGGCGCCGTTGTTGAAGTTGCGCTGCGTGCCCGCCACGGTGACGCCGAGGCCGACCTGGCCGGGGTTGGTGCCGCCGGTGTTGGTGCCGGGCGCGGTGCCCAGCGAGAAGTTGCGGCTGAACGTGGGCGTGAACTGCATGCGGTTCGACTTGAACGCCGTCGTGTTCACGTTCGAGATGTTGTTGCCGATGACGTCGAGGCGGCGCGAGTTCGAGATGAGTCCCGAGAGGCCGGTGAAGAGTGCGGTTGTGCTTGCCATGGCTGTGCTCCTCGGTCGTTAGGCGCTGGCGCGCTGGACGCGCGTCGCGTGCATGCTGCTGGATTCGAACTGCTCCGCGACCTCGCGGGGCGGAAGTGCGCGCGGCCCGAGGGCGCGCGCGGAGAACGTGGCCGATTCGCCGCGGATCGCGATGGCGGCGTCGACCTCCTCGAAGATGAAGTCGTCGCGGGTCTCGAGCCGTTCGAGGCGGCGCGACGCGATGTCGGCGATGAAGGAGCGCCCCTCGGCGACCACGACGGCGCGGCGTGCTCCGCGCGCCTCGGCGAGATCGAGGGCGCGCGCGACCTGCGCGAGCGTCGCGGGCTCCATGCTGGCGCCGTCGGCGAGCTCGGGCGTGCGGGCGCTCTCGACGCCGCCGTCGCGGGCAAGATCGAGGAGCTCGGTGAACGCACCGTCTGCGACCGACGCGCGGCGCGTCGGCGTCGCGGCGAGCACGCCGGCAGGCCGCACGGCGGGCTCAAGTCGTCGGAGGAGATGGCGCGGGTCGATGGTCACGGGGTCGCGAGGAAGATGTGGACGGGTGAGACTGAAACGATCGCGATCGTCGGCGGCGATTGATCCACCGCGTCAGGGACTCGCGTCGCCGCCGTCACCCCCCGCGGGTGGCGCAGGTGGCGGCGTGGTCTGCGAATCGATGTACTCGACGTTGTCCATGGGGATGATCCAGCCGTTGTCGAGCACCAGCGCGATCTCATCGCCCGTGCGCGCCACGCTCTTGACGGTGCCGCCCACGCGCTCGGCATCGGCCGTGAGGCCCGCCACGCGCTTGCCGATCAGCCCGCCCGCGCTCGACATCTGGTTCTGGAACACGATGCTCTCGAGGCGGTTCGACATCTCGATGTCGCTCTCGATCGAGCGGATCGAGTTGAGCTGCTCGAGCAGCGCACCCGAGTCGTTCGGCTTGAACGGATCCTGGTTCTGCAGCTCGGTGAAGATGATCTTGATGAACTCGTCGCTGGAAAGCTCGTTGAAGCGGCTTCCCGTGGCGGAAGCGGTTCCTGATCCGGCGAGTGCGTTGATGGCGCTCATGGTTCGACTCCTGCACGTCCTGTGCGAAACACCCGAATCGGATCAACCGGCGCGGCGCATCGGCTCCGTCCTTTGCGCCGTCACGCCGGAAAGGGCAGCCGCGAATCCGCGCGGCGTGTCCTGTCGCTGCGCATCCGTGCGCTCGCGACCTCCGCGGGGCTCGCCATCGCGGCGCCCGCGGCTCTCACCACCCGCGGCGTCCTGCCGCGTTCCGCTGCGCTCGCCGCGATCCCCGCTGTCGGACCGGGCGGACGCGCCGTCCTGGCGCGCATCGCCCCCGCCTTGCGCGGCCACGGGCGCCGCGGATTCCGTTCCGCGGCCGCCGTGCACCGAGATGCGCTCGACGGAGAGACCTTGGGATTCGAGACGTTCGCGCAGCATGCCGAGGTTCGCCTCAAGCAAGACCCGTGCCTCGGGGGTGGCGGCCGTGAAGTCGGCAACAACTGCCCCGTGGCGGACCATGAGTTCGATGCGGAGGGCGCCGAGCGCAGGCGGCTCGAGGCGCATGGTGATGGCGCCGCCGCGCTGGTTTGCGAGGAGACCGACACCCTTTGCGGCAAGTTGCGCCGCAGGATGGGGCTCGCCGTCGCCCGCCGAGGCGAGGTCGGCGGCGGGACCCGAGAAGGCGGTTCCTGCGTCGGACGGGCCAAAGACACCCTGTCCGGCGCCGCCTGAGCCAATCTGCTGCGGAACCGAGCCCTCGCGGCCTGTCGTCGGCTGCGATGAGGCGGTGCCGATGTCGGGCGAGGCGGCGGATCCCTCGGCAACCGCCGCTGCCGGCGCTGGCCGCGTCGTCGACGCCTCGTCGGTGGCGGTCATGGTCACGCGGCCTTCGTCGAGGGCCTGCGCGACGCGTGCGCGCGCGATCGTGTTCTCGACCTCGGCAAGCCGTCCCGCGACGGCATCGGCCACGGGCGCCGACTGCGAGCGCTCGATCACGACCTGCGCTTGGTCGAGCAGCCGAGCAAGCGGATCGTTGCCCGGACTCCGCGCGCTGTTCGCGCCTGGCTGCGCGGCTGCGGTCGATGCCGGCGCGCTGCGCTCGTCGGCGCGGGCTGCCGAAGCGGAGGAAGTGGTCTGGACGGAGGAGGATGCGGGCGCCGCGGCGTCGGGACCGGCCTCGGCGACCGCCCCAGCTGCGGCATCGGCGCGCGTCCGCACGGCGGTCGGTGCATCGCTGGCCTTCGCGAGACGTGCCGCGCTGGGGGCCAGCGCGTCGGCCGCAGCCGCTCCCCCACCGCCGCCCTCACCTGCGATCGACTCCTGCAGCGCCGTGCCATCGAACGCGAAGCCGCCTGCGAGCGTGCGCTCGGGCTCCGCGGCCTGTGTGTTCGGCTGCGCGACGGCGGCGGCCGCAGCGTCGGATGTCTCGGC
>JBIIRG010000092.1:0-10963 GCA_044341665.1 Phycisphaerales bacterium
GCTTGGCTCGGGTCGGCTTGGATTGGCCTGGCTTCGGTGCCAAGCCCTCCCCACATGGGCGTCGACGACAGGACGCCCCTGACAAGCCATCATCGGCTGCCAGTGATTCGGAACATTGAAGACGGCTGCGCGCGCGCGTCCATGGGGGTGCTTCCCCGCCCTCCGCGAACTGCCGATATCTTCAGGGGATGCCTCCGACCGATCCGACTGCAGCGCACGCCAAGCCGATCCTGCGGGGCGCCCAGGCGCCGATGGAGCCGCTGGTCGGGAAGACGATCGCGGTGCTCGGCTACGGAAACCAGGGGCGCGCCCACGCGCTCAACCTGCGCGACTCGGGGCTGCGCGTGGTGGTCGGCGGGCGGCCGGGCTCGGCCAAGGTGCGGGCGGCGCAGGCCGAGGGGTTCGAGGCCATGGAGCTGCCGGAGGCTGCGGCGCGGGCCGATCTCGCGATCGTGGCGCTGCCAGACCAGGCGCAGCCGGCGGCGTGGGGCAAGTGGATCGAGGGGGCCCTGCCCAAGGGCGCGGTCGTTGGCTTCGTGCATGGCTTTGCGATCCGCTTCGGCTTCATCGAGCCGCGCGAGGACCTTGGCGTGGTGCTGGTGGCTCCCAAGGGGCCAGGCGCGACGGTGCGGGCGCGATACGAGGAGGGACTCGGCATTCCCGCGCTCTTTGGCGTCGAGCGCGAGAACGCGGCGGGCACGGCGCGCGCCATGGCGATCGCGTGGGGCGCTGGAATCGGCTGCGCGCGCAGCGGACTGATCGAGACCACGTTCGCGGCCGAGGCCGAAAGCGACCTCTTTGGCGAGCAGGCGGTGCTGTGCGGCGGACTGCTGGCGCTGGTGCACGAGAGCTACGCGCTGCTGGTCGAGGCTGGCTACCCGCCTGAGGTCGCGTACATCGAGTGCTGCCACGAGGTGAAGCAGGTGGCGGATCTCCTGTACGCGCGCGGCCCGGACGGCATGCGGCGGGCGATCTCGGACACCGCCGAGTTCGGCGCGTTCGTGGCGGAGCAGGCGCTGGTCGACGAGCACCTGCGCGGCACGCTGCGGGCGCTCCTCGCCGACGTGCGCAGCGGAGCGTTCGCCCGCAGGTTCATGCGCGACCATGACGCGGGCCATCCCGAGTTCACCGCGTGGCGCCGCGCGGCGAGCGCGCATCCCATCGAGCAGGCGAGCGCGACCGTGCGCGGGCTGATGCCGTGGCTCAAGGACGCGTGACGCGGGCGGCGCGCCCCTCGATCGGCGTTGTGGATCGAGCCATGCGTGCGGACCGATAGACCGCCCGTGACTGTCCTGCACGCGATCATCCTTGGCCTTGTCGAAGGCATCACCGAGTACCTGCCTGTCAGCTCGACCGGGCACCTGATCATCACGTCGTGGCTGCTTGGGCTGCAGGAGGATGCTGCGCAGAAGGCGGCCGTCGACTCGTTCAACATCATCATCCAGGGTGGCGCGATCCTGGCGGTGCTCGGGCTGTACCGGGCGCGCGTGGCGGCGATGGTGAAGGGGCTTGCGGGAGGCGATCGCGCGGGCCTGCTGCTCTTCCTCAAGCTGGTGGTCGCGTTCCTGCCCGCGGCGGTGCTCGGTGTCCTGCTCGACGACTGGATCGAGGAGCGGCTCTTCAAGCCGGTGCCGGTACTGATGGCGCTGGGTGGCGGCGGGGTCCTGCTGCTCGTGCTGGCGCCCTGGATCCGCACGCTCGTCGATCGCGAGAAGGACGAGAAGGACGACTTCTCGATGCTGTCGTTCAACCACGCGCTGGCGATCGGCTTCATGCAGGCGATCGCGATGTGGCCGGGCACAAGCCGCTCGATGGTCACGATCCTCGGCGGGATCCTGTTCGGGCTCTCGCCGCGGCGCGCGGCGGAGTTCAGCTTCCTGCTCGGGCTGCCGACGCTGGGCGGCGCGTGCGTGTACAAGCTCTTCAAGGCCGCGCGGCACGATCCGGGCGCCTACCTCGATTCGCTGGGTGGGCCCCTGCCCGTGGCGGTCGGCATTCTGGTTGCCGCGATCTCGGCGGCGTTCGCGGTGAAGTGGCTGGTGGGCTACCTCTCGCGCGGCGGATTCGCGGTGTTCGGCTGGTGGCGCGTTGCGGTCGCGCTGGCGCTTGGCGCGGCGATCTTCAGCGGACAGATCGCGCTGTAGCGGCTGTGCGCTGCCCTAGAGGTCGGCGTACGAGCCGCTCACGGGTTCGCCGAGCGCGGGACGGAACTGGTCGATGAGGCGACCAACGCGTGCGCGCGTGCCGGCGGGATCGTCGCCCATCCCGACCACGCCCTCGAGCTCGAAGTAGTTGCCGAGACCCGCGACAGCGTCGAGATGCACGCGCACGTTGTCGACCTTCCAGAGCTCGCGCCGCTTGACGATGATTCGGAACGGCTTGCGCGCGAGCGCAGGCCAGCGCACGGCGACCTGCTGCTCGTCGAGGCGCGTCCAGCTCGAGGCGCGCGCGGCGGTGCGGTCGGCGCGGTCGTACCAGATCCAGCCCTGACGGGTCTCGCCGGTGTCCTCGATCCGCTCGACGCGGCGCTTGAGGCGGCCCTCGGGCACCTCGATGTACTCGTCGGTCTGGAGCAGCGTGCCCAGCGCCCGCGCCCCGACGACAAAGCAGATCGAGCGCGCGAGGTCGATGTTGCGCAGCTCGGCCTTGAACTCGATGTTCTTCATGGCGTCGACGCGTCCCCAGCACGCAGCACGGCGTCGCGCGCGGCTCCAGCGACATCGGCGGACTGCAGGGGCAGGCCCGCCATGACCCGCGCGAGCTGCCGTTCGGCCTCGAGCCGGTCGGCGACCTCGAGCAGCGTCTCGGGGCAACTCGCATACGGCGCGACGCGATAGACCCGCCACTTGCCTGTGCGCCCCCCGCCCGAAGCGAGCGTCTCGCCTGCGTACCACACGGCGCGCGAGGTTCCGCCGGGATCGGCGACCAGCAGGCCCGTCGCCTCGGCAAGCCGATCCTGCGTGGTGCAGTTTGTCCAGGTGACGCCCTTGCCGAGGGCGCCAGGATCGCCGATGGCAACGCGCAGGACGATGGGGTCGCTCGGAAGCGCACTCGCGGGGAACGTCACCTGCTCAAGCCGCACCGAGACCTCGCCGGAGGCTGTTCCCGTCGACGCCGTCGCGAGCACGACCACGCTCGGGCGCGCGAACAGGCTGCCGCCGAGGAACCACGCAAGCGCCGCCGCCAACGCGACGAACACCGCGATGCGGAGCGAGAGATTGCGGACGCCGAGGAGGACCTGTGACACGGGGTCGACAGTCTACTTGATGCCCGCGGCGGAGAGTTCCGCCACGAGGCGCGATTCGTCCCAGACCTCGATGCCGAGTTCGTTCGCCTTGGCGAGCTTGCTGCCCGCCTCGGCGCCCGCGACCACGACGGAGGTCTTCTTCGACACGCTGCCCGCGACCTTCGCGCCCGCGCGTTCGAGGGTCTCGGTGATCTCGGTGCGGCCGAACTTCTCGAGCGTGCCGGTGACGACGAACGTCCGCCCGGCGAAGGCATTCGCGCCGGCAGCCACGGGCTTCGGCTCGCGGCTGGCGAGGTCGACGCCGGCCCGCGCGAGGTCGGCGAAGATGAGCCGCGCCTCGCTCGACGCAATCCATGCGGCGACGGATCTCGCGGTGATCTCGCCGAAGTCGTCGAGCGCCGCGAGGTCGGACTCGGTCGCTGCGAGGAGCTCGTCGGCGCTTCGGAAGCGGCGCGCGAGCGTCTTGGCTGCACTGGCACCGACGTGCTTGATGCCGAGGCCTGCGAGGACGCGCGTGAGGCCACGGTTCTTCGCGGCATCGGAGGCCGATTCGATGAGCGAGGTCGCGCGCTTGCCGGGTCCCTTCTTCCCGAGCTCGGCGAGAGCCTTGTCGCCCTTGGCGAGCGTGCGCGCGACCACCATCGCGTCGAGCCGGAACACATCCGCGAAGTCCTTGACGAGGCCCGCGTCGACCAGCGCGTCGACGATCTCCTCGCCCATGCCCTCGACATTCATCTGGTCGCGGCCGACGAACCACTTGAGGCGCTCGCGGAATCGGGCCGAGCACGAGGTGTTTCCGCAGAAGAGCTTGGGGCCCTCGCGTTCGACCGCGGAACCACACACGGGGCACTCGGTCGGCGCCTCGATCGGCTGCTCCGATCCCGTCCGCTTCTCCACGACCGCGCGCACGACCTGCGGGATGATCTCGCCCGCCTTCTCGACGACGACGTGGTCGCCGATGCGGAGGTCGCGGCGCTGGATTTCCTCGATGTTGTGGAGCGTCGCGTGCTTCACCGTCGAGCCCGCGACCTTGACGGCCTTCATCGTGGCGCGGGGCGTGATGGTGCCGCCCTTGCCGACCTGCCACTCGACCTTCTCGAGCACGGTCTCCTGCTGCTCGGCGGGATACTTGTAGGCGACGGCCCAGCGCGGGCTCTTTGCCGTCATGCCGAGGCGGTCCTGCTCGTCGAAGCGGTCGATGCGCACGACCATGCCGTCGACGGCGAAGTCGAGCGCGTCGCGGCGGCCTGCGAAGTCCTCGATGGCGCGCGCGGCGCCGTCGACGGTGTCGTGGCGCGCGCCGAGCGGCGAGACGGGGACACCGAGCTCCTTCAGGTACGCGACGAACTCCGAGTGCGATGCGAGCGCGGGCAGGCCCTCGCCCTCGCCGCGGCCGTGGGCGACGAACGAGAGGCCGCGCGACGCGACGACCTTCGGGTCCTTGTTCTTGAGCGTGCCGACGCAGGAATTGCGGGCGTTCGCGAAGAGCTCCTCGCCGTGCTTCTCGCGCTCGGCGTTGATGCGCTCGAACTCCTTGATCGGCATGAAGATCTCACCGCGCACCTCGAGGACGCGCGGGATCGCGCCACCCCACGGCGTCGCCTTCGGCGCGCGCAGCTTGAGCGGGATCGCGCGGATTGCACGCACATTGTTGGTGACGAGATCGCCCTTCTCGCCGTCGCCGCGGGTGAGCGCCTCGACGAGTTCGCCGCGCTCGTAGCGGAGCGAGATCGCGAGGCCGTCGACCTTCGGGTCGGCCCACAGCGCGGGGCCTCCGCCGAAGAGGCCCTCGCCCGGGCCAAGCGAGTCGGCGCAGCGCTGGTACCACGCGCGGAAGTCGTCGAGCGAATAGGTGTTGTCGACCGACTTCATGGGCGCGCGGTGCGCGCGCGTCTCGAACTCGCCCTCGAGCGGCTGGCCGCCGACCCGCTGGGTGGGCGAGTTCGGGTCGAAGAGCCCGGGGTGCGTGGCCTCGAGCGCTGCGAGTTCCGCCAGGAGCACATCGAACTCCTGGTCGCTCATGAACGGCGCGGCGTCGACGTAGTAGGCGGTGTTGGCGCGCGCGAGCAGCTCGCGCAACTCGTGGATGCGGCGGGTCTCGCTGGAGGGGGCGGTTTGCGGCTCGGGCATGTCGCGCGTCTCGGTCGGGCGTTCTACCATGCGGGAATGCCCACGTACGTGTACGCAGTCGTGAACAAGGACGGAAGCCTCGGCGAGCACTTCGAGGTCGTTCAGAAGATGAGCGACGCAGCGCTGACCGAGCATCCCGAGTCCGGCGCGCCCGTTCGCCGCGTGCCGCAGGCGCCGATGGTGAACGGCCAGCATTCCGACGCGTCGGACAAGCGCAAGGTGTCGGACGCCAACCTCGACCGACTCGGCTTCACGAAGTACCAGAAGGTGGGCGACGGGAAGTACGAGAAGACGGCGGGCGCGGGGCCGAGGACGATTACGAAGGAGTGAGGCGAGGTCCGTTGTAGTACGAGGATGCGCCGACGTCGACGCGCCGACGGAGCGTCACGCCATCCCGCGCGCGCGCAGCATCTCGACCGCGGCGCGGATGTCGGCCACGCGGTCGTCACCCGCCTCGCGCTCGATGGCAAGGCGGATGGTGGCGGGCACCGACGCGAGGGCGTCGAAGAATGCAGGCCAGTCGACGGCGCCGGTGCCTGCGCGGACCTCGCTGCCCCACGTGCCGGGGACCTGCGTGGGAAGCGCATCCTTGATGTGCACCTGCGCGATGCGCGGAGCGAGCGTGCGGACCGCGGCGACGGGGTCGCCCATGCCGTAGAGGATCATGTTGGCGGGATCGAAGTTGACGCCGATGCCGCCGACGACGGGCACGGGGTCGCCGAGCGCGTCGAGTGCGTGCGCGAGGGTCTCGGCCGACTCCTGGCCGGTCTCGAAGGCGATGCGGGCGCCACGGGCCGCGAACAGGAAGGCAATCTCCCGCAGGCGACCGAACAGGCGAGCACGCTCTGCGCCCGGCTCATGCGGGATGAAGCCTGCGTGAAAGGTGACGAGCTTGATGCCGCGCGCGCCCGCGATGGCGGCGACCTGTGCTGCGCGCGCGCGGGTCGCGGGCCACGTCGCATCGGGCACCACGCCGCCGGTCGCGCGGATCGTGTCGAGCGTCGAGTAGTCCTCGCCGACCGTCTCGAGCATGCCGCTCGCGACCTCGATGCCCGCGGCGGCGAGCGCGTCGAAGACGCCCGACCACACCTCGGGCTTCTCGGCCACGGGCGTGAGCGCGAGCTGCACGGCGCGGGCGCCGGTGGCGCGCACCCGTTCGACGAGCTCCTCGGGAGAGGACGCCTGCAGACTCCAGGAACAAACCGCGATCGGGGCATTCGAGACGGGCATTCGCACACTCTAGCGCCCGCGCGGGCGAGGATGAAAACCGCACCGAAGCGGACCCGTTCGAGGCCCCTTTGCGACTAGGATGCGCCGCCCCGTGAGTACCGCCGTGGACGCCGCAAACCTGAACCCAGATCCCGCCGACGGCTCCCCGCCCGGACCGATCCAGACGGGGCCTGCCGTTCCACGCCCGACGCGGCCCAAGACGCGGCTCGAGCGCCTCGAGGCCTGGGCGAGCCGACTGTCCATCAAGAACAACTTCTGGCACAGCATCTTCTCGCTGGTGTGGCTGCCGTACGCGTTCCGCTCGGGCATCCGCATGAGCGGCCTGCGGAAGCTCTCGACCGAGCGCTTCACGGCGATCCTGCCCTTCCGGCGCTTCAACCGCAACTTCTACGACGCGATGGCCGGTGCGGCGCTGCTCGGGAACTCCGAGGTCGCGGCGGGCATGTACCTGTTCACCGTCTGCGGCGGCGACTACACGGTGGTGTGCAAGGAGATGCAGTACCGGTTCCTTCGTCCCTGCCTTGGGCCTGCGGTGTACCGCGTGGTCAAGAGCGAGGATGTCGAGGAGAAGGTCGCCAAGGGCGGCGAGTTCAACGTGTCGCTCGAGCTCGAGGTGTACCAGCAGAAGCTGGTCGGCCAGCGCGACGAGATCCTCGTGGGGCGCTGCAACATCACCTTCCACTGCACGCCGAAGGCGATGGTGCGCGAGCGCGCCGACCGCCGCCGGGCGCGTGCCGAGAAGAAGGCCGCGCTGGAACGCGCCGCCGAGAGCAGCGCACCGTGACGGGTGGACGCATGCGCATGGTGCTGTCGGGGTTCGCCCTCGCGACCAGCTGGACGTGGTGCATCGGGATGTTCGCGCCCGTCCTGATCGGGTCGCTGATGGGGTGGCCGGGCATCGTGGCGTTCGCCATTCCGAATGTGCTCGGCTGCGCGGCGTTCGGCTATCTGCGGAGCGCGGAGGTCTCGCGGCGCGAGACGCGCGATCACGCGCTGGCGATGGCGGTGTTCTCGGGGGCGACGGTCGCGTATCAGGTCTTTTTCGCAGGCTGGCTGTGGGGCGTGCCGCTCGCGGATGCGCTGCGGACGACGCCGGGCGAGGGCGCGTCGCTCGCATCGGGCGGCGTGTTTGCCCTCGCGGTGGCGCTGGCGGCGCTGCCGCGCGGCGTGCTGTGGATGCTGGCGGCGCTCGCCTTGCCACTCAGTGCGCTCACGTTCGCGCTGCTCCCGTGGGACGGTTTCCACGGCATCCAGACGAGCGGCGAGTGGACGCCGATGCAGCTGGCGCTGGTGCTTCCGACCATCGTGTTTGGCTTCCTGCTGTCGCCGAACCTCGATCTCACCTTCCATCGGGCACGCCAGGAGGTGCCGGCGGGAGCGGCGCCGCACAACTTCGCGGTGTTCGGCGCGGCGTTCGGCCTGATGCTGGTGCTGACCTGCGCGTATGCGGCGATCACGGGCGGGCTCAACCATCCCGCCGTGCGCGCCCACATGCTGCTGCAGCTGGCGCTGACCTCGGCGCTTCATCTTTCGGAGCTGCGCGTGGCGCACGTGACGCAGGGCCAGCGGATTGGGATCGGGCTGGCTGCGGGGCTCCTTGGCCTGGGGGCCGCGCTGTACGACCCGAGCCGCGAGATGTACTTCCGCTTCCTCGGGCTCTACGGGCTGCTCTTTCCGGCGTACGCCGCCCTTGCGCTGCGCACCGTCGGGCGGCCGACTCGGGGCGCGCTGGTGGCGCTCGCGGTGGCGCTGGTCGTCTCCACGCCGATCATCGACCGGGCGTTCCTCGAGGGACCGACGCTGCTCGCCCCGCTTGCCGTGGCGCTGCCGCTGGCGGCGGTGGCGCTGTTCGGGCGGCGGACGCGATCGCTGCTGGCGTAGGGTGCGTGCGGACTCCGCGGGATTCGGCTGATTTCGCGAAAGCACCGCCCCCGCAGTCGCCCGGCTGCGGATGCCGATCTACCTTGCCGATACACGGTCTGCGGATCGAGTGCAGGCGGCCAGCGCGATGGGCAACCCCTTCCAACCACTCGCCAAGAAGGACTTCGACTACGGCGCCGCGCAGCACCTGCTGAACCGCGCGGGGTTCGGCGGCACGCCGGCGCAGGTGCGCGCGCTGCTCGAGCTCGGGCTCGACGACGCCGTCGACTACCTCGTCGAGTTCAAGGGCGAGCGCGTGTCGAACGAGGGGTTCGAGTTCAAGAGCGACATCCTGCGCGCCCAGACACCCGAGGAGCGCGAGACGCTGCGGCGCGCGCGCGCGACGAACGACACCGAGACCATCGCGCGGATCGAGCGCGAGCGGCAGGAGCGGCAGAACGCGGACCGCGCGCAGATCGGCGCGATGAAGCGCTGGTGGCTGGCGCGCATGATCGAGACCGGGCGCCCGCTGCAGGAGAAGCTCACGCTCTTCTGGCATGGCCACTTCGCGACCGGCTACCGCACCATCGAGAACAGCTGGCACATGCTCATGCAGAACGGCATGCTGCGCTCGAACTGCGCGGGCAACTTCGCCGACCTCGCGCGCGGGATCATCAGCGATCCCGCGATGCTCAAGTACCTCGACAACGACGAGAACCGCAAGTCGAGCCCAAACGAGAACCTCGCGCGCGAGCTCATGGAGCTCTTCACGCTCGGCGAGGGCAACGGCTACGGCGAGCGCGACATCAAGGAGGGCGCGCGCGCGCTCACGGGCCGGACCTTCCGCGGGAACGAGTACTTCTTCGACCGCGCGCAGCACGACGCGGGCGGCAAGCAGATCCTGCGCCGCTCGGGCGACTTCTCGGGCGACGACTTCGTGTCGATCATCCTCGAGCAGCCCGAGTGCTCGCGCTTCATCGCGGGCAAGCTCTACCGCTTCTTCGTGAACGACTCGCCCGCCCTCACGCGCGACGGCGTCGAGACGGTGGAGCGCCTGGCGAAGGCGCTGCGCGACGCGCGGTACGAGCTCCGGCCGGCGCTGCGGGCGCTGTTCCGCTCGCAGCACTTCCACGCGCGCGAGAACCGGCAGTCGATCATCAAGAGCCCGACGCAGCTGATCGTGCAGTCGGTGCGCAGCCTGGGCACGCCCGTGCGCAGCGTGGACCGCCTGGTCGAGGCGGGCGACCTCATGGGGCAGGAGCTCTTCCAGCCGCCGAGCGTGAAGGGCTGGCCGGGCGGGCGCTCGTGGATCAACACGGCCACGATGTTCACGCGGCAGAACACGGCGGTGTTCCTGATCACGGGGCGGACGACGCGCGGGAACACCGCGGGATCGGCCGATCCATACGACGCGATGCACCTCGTCGAGCACCTGCGCGACGCGTCGGGCGTGCTCGATGCGCGCGAGTGCGTGCGCAGCCTCGCGGCGTTCGCGCTTGGCGGGGAGCCGGACCGCGCGCGGCTCGACCAGCTCACGGAGTACCTCGGCTCGATCGGCGGCACGATCGACAACGACCGGGTCAAGGCGCTGCTCTGCCTGATTTCAGCGATGCCCGAGTACCAGCTCTGCTAGGCTCCGAACGAACGGGAAACACCCGATGCACCACCGCCCCATGACCGACGCCACGACCGACGCCATGACCGACGCCACGACCAATCTCGCGTTCACCCGCCGGCTGTTCCTGCAGCGCGGCTGCGCGCTTGCGTCGCTTGCGGCGACGGTGCCCTGCTTCATCGAGCGGAGCGCGCTCGGCATGCTCGGCGACCCGCTGCTCGCGTCGCAGCCGGGCGTGCCCGACGAGCGGATCCTCGTGATCGTGCAGCTCGGGGGCGGCAACGACGGCCTCAACACGGTGGTGCCGTTCGGGAGCGACGACTACTACCGGGCACGGCCGCAGATCGGCATCCGCGGGCCCGGCGCGGCGCCCGCGCAGAACGCGCAGCCGGCCGCGCTCGCGCTCGATGGCGCGCAGGGAATCGGACTGCATCCGAATCTCGCGGGGCTGAAGGCGCTGTACGACGAAGGCCTCGTGTCGGTGATCCAGGGCGTCGGGTATCCGAATCCGAACCGCTCGCACTTCACGTCGATGGACATCTGGCAGACGGGGCGGCTCGACGCCAAGGGGTCGGGCTGGATCGGGCGCTACTTCGACAATACGTGCAACGGGACGCCCACGCCGGAGGCATCGATCGCCATCGGGCGCAACGCGCCGCTGGCGCTCGAGGGCGACGTGCAGAAGCCGATCGCGTTCGAGAGTTCGTCGCTGTTCCGCTGGAACGGGCAGGATCTGCACGCGTCGCTCGCCGACCCGTATGAACGGATCAACCGCGCGGGCTCCGACGCCGTCGCCGGCGGCGGCGCCAAGGCAGGCGCGCCCGAGACGCAGAAGCAGTTCCTCATGCGCACGGCGCTCGACGCGCAGGTGTCGAGCGAAC
>JBIIRG010000306.1:0-3312 GCA_044341665.1 Phycisphaerales bacterium
CGTGATGCGCACGCCGAAGCTGCGGTGATCGGGCATCACGTCGAGCAGCGTCTTCTGCGACGGCTCGTGGCGCAGCCGCGCGCACACCTCGCGGTGCATGGCGTCGAGCTCATTGGCGAGGAGCGCGGCGACCATCGCCGCCTCGCGGCCCTTCTCGCCGGGCGGGTGGCGGATCACGAAGTGCTCGGTCTCGATGCGGGTCCACTCGGCGAGCTCCTCGGCCAGGCGCAGCGTGAACACCGTGCGCTCGTCGTGCGGATCCATCGCGGTCGCGGCGCGCAAGTCGGCCACGGCGCGCTCCTCGAGTCCATCCTGCATCGAGAGGAGGCCGAGCTCGGCGCGCGGGATCGCCCACGCGGGCTCGCGCTCGGCTGCGCGCGAGAGGATCTCGCGCGCCTCGGCGTACTGGCGGTCGAACACAAGCTGCCGGCCGCAGGTCACGAGCGCCTCGGCGCTGCCGGGCGCGCGGTCATCGGCGCGCGCCAGCACGGCGCGCATCGCGTCGAAGTCGTAGCGCGACGCCTCGACCGCGGCGCTCCATGCGAACGTCTCGGGAAGCACGGGCTCCGCCGCCAGGAGCGGCGCGAGCACATCGCGCGCGCCTTCGGCGTCGTCCTGCATGAGCATGCTGCGCACCTCGAGAAACACCGCGTCGGGGTGCGCCGGATCGAGCCGACGCAGCGCGTTGATCGCGTTCGTCGCGCCCGCAAAGTCGAATCGTCCGAGCGCGATGTCGCCCGCGAGCCTCCACGCGCCGGGGCTGCGCGGATGCAGCGACAGCGCCTCGCCGAGCGCCTTGACCGCGTCGCTCACGGCGTGGCGGTCGGCGAGCAGCTGCGCCTCGCGCAGGCGGATGCGCGGATCGAGCCGGTCGAGCTCCTGACGCGCACGCGCGAGCGCCTTGAGGAGCTTCGGGTACTCGCCCGCCGCGCCTGCGTCGAGGCGGATGTGCAGCGCGCCGAGGTCGACCGCAGCCAGCACCTCGTCGACGCTCGTGCCGCGCTCGCGCGCCTCGCGCACCTCGGGGGCGGTCGCGATGCGGCGCGCCTCGTCGCCGCGTCCGAGGGCCGCCAGCGCCCGCGCGCGCGGAGCACGGAGCACGAGCGCTCCCGCCGCAGCGTCGTCGGTCGCCGCGACCACGTCGGCGTAGGCTCCGCGCTGCAGCAGCCGCTCGAGCCGCAGCGCGAGCGGAAGCGTCGCATCCCCGAACACCGGGTCGTCGAGCCGACGCCGCTCCAGCGCCACCCGCGCCCGGCGCACGGGCGCATCGAGGTCGAGGTCGTCGGAAATCCCGTGCAGGACGCGAAAATCCTTGCGCTCCTCGTCGGTGAGGTAGGGCGCGGTGACCGTCTCAAGCACCGCCGGCGCCGGGGCCACGAGCTCGGGCAGCCATGTGTCCTGCCCACGCGACGCCTGCGGCACCGACAGCACGGCGGCAACCGCCATGACCGAGAACGACCGCATCCCTGCACGCGTCATGGAACGGAGCGTAGCACCGCGCCCACATCCGCGCGCCGTTTCGCGACTGCGCGCGGCGGAATCATCCGCGCTCGGCTACCGTCCTGCGGCCATGCTCTCGATCGCTCACTCGGCTCCCGTCACGGCCCTGCTGACGGCATCCCTCCTGCTTGCGCCGGCGGTGCCGTGCGAGCCACCCGTCGCGCCCACCGCAGCCGAGCCGCCCGCGGTCGACGCGAGCGCCGCGCGCGTCGACGCCTTCCTGACCGAACTCGAGAAGTCGGGCGCCACCATCGACACGCTCAGCGGCACGCTCTCGCTCGAGAAGTACGACGCACTGCTCGAGGAAAGCGAGCGTCGCTTCGGCCGCCTGGTGGTCGACCGCCACGAGGGCAAGCGGCGCTTTGCGATCTACTTCGAGGAGTTCATCGACGGCTCGGGCCGCGCCGATCGCTCGGTCACGCACTGGATCTTCTCCGAGGGCTGGCTCTGCGAGCAGGACCACCGCAACAAGAGCTTCACCAAGCGCCAGATCGTCGCTCCGGGCGAGACCCTCGACCCGCTCGCGCTCGGCGAGGGTCCGATCCCCATGCCGATCGGCCAGAAGAAGGCCGAGGTGCTCGCGCGCTTCACGGTCACCGAGCACGAGATCCCGCTCGACATCCCGATGCTTGGGTCGCTCAAGAATGTCGCGGCGCTCAAGCTGGTGCCCAAGGACGGCACGCCGATGGCGAAGGACACCGCGTCGGTCGAGCTGTTCTACGACCGCACGAGCCTCGCGCCCGTGGGCGTCGTCATCCGCGAGAAGAGCGGCAACCGCACCGTGGCGCGCATCGGCAAGCCCGTCGTCAACGGCGAGGTCAAGGCCGAGGACCGCGCGCTGCTCGAGATCCCCTCGCCTGACCCGAAGGAGTGGGCGATCGACGTGCGGCCGTGGCGCAAGAGCGATGGGTGAGACCGCGACGGGCGAACCGCATCACGGATCGAGGATCTCGCGACCGACGTTCGTCGGGTCGGCGACCACTGCCACGCGGATGTTCTTCTCGCTCGTCCGCAGGAAGACGGGGTTCGTTCCGTCGTTGAGCGTGGCGAGCATGCGGTCGTGGTCGTTGCCTGCGGCAAGCGCGCGCCAACGGCCGTACTCGCATCGCTGGCGCACCTCGCCGCCATGCGACTCCGCGTCGAATGCGCCCTTCGACTCGCCGCGCACGCGGTAGTCGATCGAGCCCTGGCTGGTGATGATCTTGATCGGCTGCGTCATGGGCCACGGCGTGAGCATGCGGACGTCGCCGCGCGTGGTCTCGATGTCGACGGGCCCCTGGTTCTCGAGCACGGTCACGCTGCCCTGAGAGGTCCGCACGGTCACGCGGTCGAGCGACGGGGTCACGACCACCACGCGGGCGCGGAAGAAGTGCGGCTCGGGATTCTCCGCCGTGGCGCGCACCTGCAGCGTGTCGCCGCCGCCCTCGCGCGGCTCAAGCGTGGCGGTCCACTTCACGTCGTCGAGCTCCTCGCGCGACTCCTGCCAGCGGCCAAGGCCCATCACCGACATGCGGCGCACCTCGACCACGGTCGACTCGGCCATGGGATCGGCCTTGACCAGCACATCGCCCGCGAAGTTCTCGACATTGACGGCAAGCGGCCCCGACGTGCGGAGCTCGATGGGATCGTCGGTGGTGAAAGTGTGGAACTGCAGCGCGTCGACCACGCGGCGGTTCGAGTGGTCGATCTCGTCCTCAAGCGAGCGATGCGACGCGCAGGCGCCGAGCGCAGTGGTCAGGAGAACGGCGACGATGGGGCGAACCGAACGTACGGACATGGTCTTCAGCTCCGGGAAATCCGTCGCGAATGCGT
>JBIIRG010000307.1:0-3289 GCA_044341665.1 Phycisphaerales bacterium
CACCTGGCCCGCGGCGGTCGAGTCGTATCGCGCGTGGTACACGCGCACGTTCGCGCCCGAGATCGCCATGCGCGAGGCGATCACCTGGCCGAGGGAGATCTCGACGATCGTCGACCGGGTGCCGCGTGACACGGCGTCGTTCTCGCGCCTGGCGCAGACGATCGACCCGCGGAGCGCGGTGCTGCACGAGTGGAACGCGCGGCAGGCCGCGTTCGACACGCAGCTGCCCGACTTCACGCCGAACGCGGGATTCCTCTCGCTCGTGCAGCAGGGTCGCTCGCTTGGCTTCCGCACCATGGGGTACGTGAACACGCACTGCGTGAACGTCGGGTCGCCCGTCTTCACGCGCGATGGCATCGGCACGTTCGGCCTGACGCGCCAGATCCGCTCGATCAGCCGCTACAGCGATGCACGCAAGACCTTCGCGACGAGCACCGCGGGCGAGCTCCTCTACCTCGATCCGCTCTCGGCGCGGTGGCGGCGCTACCACACCGACTCCATGATCGCGTGGCGCACGGCGACCGGCGCCGACGCGAACTACGAGGACACGGGCGGAACCGCCGGCGACTTCGGCAACGGCGAGGTCGAGGGCTTCTCAGCCGCGCAGGGCGGCTGGGCACAGTTCCGCGACCTGCTCGAGCGGAATCCCGTCCCGATGGCCACCGAGTTCTGCCCCGACAACCTCGCGTTCGCCTCGTGGTGGACGCTGCGCCATCCGCAGCGATGGGGCACCGACGAGGTGCGCAAGCAATGGGAGACGCGTCACCGTCCGATGACGAGCGCGCTCTTCGGCGGCGCAGGCCGCGCCTGGGTGCCCACGGTCAGCGCCGAGACCGAGGCGCGCAAGTGGACGGTCGTCTCATGCTCGGATGCGCTGGGCGGCATCGCGCAGCTCGAGGCGAGCGAGGCGACGTTCGACTCGCGCGCGGGACTCGCGCGGCACATGGTCGACCGCGCGAAGCTCTTCGCGCAGCTCGGGCTCAAGCCGCACTTTGCAGGTTGGCCGAAGGACGCTGCAGTCCTGTGCCAGTACATCGACCGCTCCAACGCCACGTATACGTACCGAAACCGCGACGGCATCCACGAGCTCGTGAACGCGGCGGGGTTGCCGCTCTACCAGCGGGTGACGGGCAAGACCCGAATCGACTCGGCGCTACGCATCCTCGGGTTCCCCGGGATCACCACGGGCGGAAACATCGGCTTGCTTCCCACCGCGCACTACGCGCTCGCGCCCGCTCCTGCCGAAGGCACGCTGCTCGCGATCGACAAGTGCCCGAGCGCGTCGGCGATCAGCCGCTACGTTGAGACGCCCGACTTCGTGCTGGTCTCGTTCGCACCGAGCGGCGCGACCGCCACCGACCGCACGCTCGGCCTCCTCGCGCGCGCCGACTTCACCGAGGTCATCGTGCGCGACCGCGCGGGGGCGGTGGTGCGACGGTCCGGCGCACTTGCGCGCAACGCACGCCTCGACCTGACGATCGACGAGCCGGGCGACGTGCTGCTCCTGCGGCGCGCACTCGCAACGCCGGCGACGCCCACGGGCACGGGCTCCGTCGGGGTCCTCTCCGCGCTCCCGCTCGGCCGGTACATGACCGATGCGTCGGGCCTTGACCGCGGCGGCACCTACACGCCGCCGCGAAGCCAGACCTTCTGCCTTTCGGGCAGCACGCCGTGCCCGTCGTTCCGCTTCGTATCGGGAGGCGGCGACTCGGAGATCGCGTTCGACCACCTCTTCACGCCGCCGAGCGCCAACTGCGCCGTCGAGTTCGCCGTGCGCAACACGCAGACCCGCTACGGCGACGGCGCCATCTGCCGCGTGCGCGTGAACGGCACCGTCGTGCTCACGCAGGATCTCGGTCCGCAGAGGAACTCGACCGGCAGCCTGGTCTGGGACACCTCGGCGCGCGTGTGCCGCGTTCCCGTGGGAGCGCACGCGGGGCGACCGATCGTGCTCACGGTGTCGATCTGGGGCAAGGGCGACTCGAACGCCGACGAGACGTGGGTGAGCGAGGCGCGGCTCGTGGTCGACGACACGCAGTCGGGCGGCACCACCACGATCGCGATCGTTCCCGGCTGAGGAGAGGCGCGTCAGGCGCGGACGCCGGCAGCCGCGAGATCAGCAGTCCCGAGCCAGGGCAGCGGCGACGTGATCGGTCCGAGATCGCTCCCCTGCTGGTATCCGCGCAGCGCAAACACGGGCAGCGCGAGCGCCAGCTGGTCAAGGAGGCTTCCCTCGACACTCGCGAGGTCGGGCGCGGCGTCAGGCTTGATGAAGCAGAGGATCTCGACCGGCTGGCCCGTGGCCGTCGCCTCCTGCTGCGACACGACGACGGGCAGCGACGGATCGATGGCCTGGTGCGATGCGAGCAGCCGCTCGGCGTAGGCGCGGAAGACGCAGAGGTTCGTGACGGGCGCGTCGCCCGCTGCGGCCCGTGCGCGCTCGGCGGCGCCTGCGAGCGGCGCGTGCGCGGCAAGCGCAGCGAGTTCGTTGGCACCGAGCGCGCGAACGGTGCGCAGGTCGATGCGGATTCCGCGGCGCACGCGCCGCCCAGGCGAGCCGTACTTCGAGCGGTAGTTCATGTACGGCTCCTGCACGAAGCGCCCGATGGGCACGGAGTGCATGGTCCCGTCCGCGTTCTGCACGCGCACGCTCGTCGTCTTGATCTCGGCGATGCGACCGTCGACGCCGTGCGCCCTGAGCTCGATCCAGTCGCCCACGCGGATCGCGTCGTTCGCCGTCAGGAGCAGGTTCGCGACCAGCGAGAAGAGCACGTCCTTGAACACGACGCCGAGGACCGCCGTCGCCGCACCGAGCGCGGCCAGGAACACGACAGGGCTCTTGCCGACAAGCACCGCCGCGGCCGAGATGCCGCCCGCGAGTCCGATCGCGACCATGAGCACCTGGCGGTATCCGCGCAGCGCCTCGGGGCGGTTGACCTCGGGGCGCGACGAATAGACGTCGTCCACCGTCTTCATCAGGCTCGACGAGATGCCGATTCCGCGCACGATCGCGAGCGCCACGAGCAGGTTCGAGACGTTGAAGGACACGAGCGGGTTCACGAGCGCCGCGTCGCCAAACACGCCGAGCACGCGCGCCACGAGCAGGAGCGGCGCGATGGCGCTGATCGGCCCGATGACCTTGGAGGCCGTGAGCGCGTCGGAAAAGCGCTTCTTGTTCGCGCGCTCGAGGGCGCGCGCGACGACGGCGCCGAGCACGCGCGCAAGCACGAGCTTGAGCACGAAGCCCAGCACGAGGAGCGCCGCCACCACCATGGCGTTCCACGCGACC
>JBIIRG010000308.1:0-3285 GCA_044341665.1 Phycisphaerales bacterium
GCTCTTCTACCAGACGACCGCGGCGCCGGTCGGTATCGCAGGTGGCTTCTTTCATGCGTCGGTGCCCGGCATCCCGCCGTCGGTCGTGCCCGCTCCGAACAACCAAGGGCCGTGGTCGGTCGACACGCATCTCTGCATCGGCGGCAGCACGCAGGTGCCTTCGTCGGGCATCGCAGGCGTGACGCCGGACTGGGACTACGGCTTTGGCGTGACGTCCTCGTACCAGCCTGGCTGCTTCTTCGTGGTGCCCCCCACCGAGAACACGAGCTTTGCGGGCGGCGACCTCAAGATCCGCGTGGCGCGCTTTGCGATCACGGAGTCGCAGTTCAACCCCGATGCCGCGGTGCACTTCTCGGCGCGCTTCGCCGTGTCTGGGGTGCCGGGGACATCCGCCGAGTTCGTGAATCTGTCGCTGACCGCGCCATTCCAGCTGCTCGCGGGCGGCACCACGACCCAGGGCGACATTCCGGCGCAGCCCGGGCAGTGCTTCTCCACGGACAGCGGTGGCGGCGGCGGTGGCGGTGGCGGTCTGAATCCGCCCGCCGGCGTCGCGAACCTCAATCCGCCCAGCTTCGACTTCAATGGCGACGGCACGTTCGATCTCATGTGGCATCACTCGATGACGGGTCAGACGAGCCACTGGCTGATGGACGGCGTCGCGCGTGTGGGCGGCGGCGCCTTCCAGTGGTCGACCTTGCCTGGCAACGTGCCGCTCGGTGCGTGCGATGCGGGCGACGACGGCGCGCCCGAGGTGTTCTTCTACAACCCGGTCTCGCGGCAGGTGTTCATGTGGTCGTTCATCGGCGACCAGCGCACGGCGACCACGACGCTGTTCACCGAGACCTCAGGCTGGACGCCCGTTGGCGTGGGCGACTTTACGGGCGACGGACGCGCCGATGTGCTCAGCCGCTCGACAAGCGGGCTCGTCTACAAGCTGCGCCCGCTCAACCAGACGACCGTCTATCCCGAGCGCATCTGGACGACGCTCACGAGTGTGCTTGCCTTCGTGACCAATGCCGACATCGATGCCGACGGCAGGCAGGACCTGATCCTCCGCGCCGCGAACGGCATCTACTGGGGCCAGCGCGTGAGCTCGACGGGCTTCACCGTCATGTCGCCGATCACGCCGTATGCGGTCGGGGTGGAGTGGACGCTCGCGGGCACGGGTGACTACGACGGCGACCTCGACGACGACATCCTGTGGCACAACCCGGCATCGGGCGAAGTGCGCGCGTGGCGCATCCAGGACGGCGCCAAGATCGGCGGCTCGCTGGTGCGCACGGGCGTTGGTCCTCAGTACCGCCTAATCTCGACGGTCGACACCGATCTCGACGGCGACGACGACGTCGTGTGGCGCAACGAGGCGACAGGCGACGTGTTCGCGTGGCGCATGCAGGACCTCGTGCGACAGAGCGGCGCGTTCGTGCGGAACGTGTCGCCGCTGTGGCGCGTGGTCAATCCGTGACGCAGCGGACGCGGCGTGAGCCCGAGGTCCCCGCTGCGGTCAGTCGGGGAGGCCGGTGATCTGCACGTCCTTGGGCTTGTCGGCGACGACCGACCACGACACGCTCTTGGTCGCGGGCTTGCCTGCCTCGGCGCGCGCAGGGATCTGGACGAGCCACTTGAGGATGCCCTGCGGCTTCTCGTCGGCCACGAACTTCGCGTCGGTGACGAGCGGCTGCGAGAGGTCCTTGAGCTCGATCTTGACCTGCTCGTTGCGCGAGACCGGCATGCGGTCGACGAGCTCGACCGTGATCGGCTTGGCGATGGTGCTCGCGAGATCGACGCGGTAGTCCCAGCGGGTCTCGTCGGACTTCTCGAAGACGCCCTTCTCGGAGGTCGACTTCTTGACGATCACGCGCTTGACCTCGATGCGGCGGTCGGCGCCGAGCCAGAAGGTCATCTCGGCGCCGGGCGCGAGGTCGGGCAGATTCGTGGTGCCGACCGAGTCGCCTCCGAGGAAGACGGTCGCGGGACCGGCGAGGAACTGGTACGCCGAGGCGTTGGCGGCGGTCGCCTTGAGATAGACGGCGCTCTCGACGAGCGGCCGCGCGACATGCACGAAGGCGGGAGCCGCGTCGATGGTGGCGATGCGCTGCTTGCGGCCGCGCTGCGCGTCGCTCGGGATATCGATCGCGCGCGGCAGCGGGTAGGCGACCACCGTGCCCGACTGGACGGCGTAGGCATCGGCGAAGCTGGCCGCGTAGGCGGCGTTCATGGGTGCATCGGCCGCCCCGGCCAAGGCGAGGTCGTACTGGGCTCCGCCTTCCGAGCCGCCCGTGCCCCCGCCTGGACCACTCGGTCGCCCCGATGGCGCGCGGCGCATCGCGGGCGCACCCGTGACCGCAGGCGCGCCGGGCGGCGGCGGCACGAAGACGTCGACGAAGAACGGGGGCACATCGCTTGGCGCCGCCTTCTGCGTGGGCTGCGCGGTGGAGAGCGTGAGGCGGACATCGGTCCAGTCCTCGCCGGTGGCCTGGCGGATGTCGGCGTCGTACTCGATCACGAGCGTGCCACCGTCAGCATCGGCGCGCACGGCGTAGCGCGGCTGCCAGCCTGCGTTGCCGACGAGGTACCGCAGCGTGACATCGGCCGACTGCGCGATCGACTGCCCGACGCTCACGACCGCCGTGCGCTCGACCTTGGTCTGGCCGCCAAGCGCGTTGACCTTGGCGCTCAGGGCGTTGATCTCGTCGTTGTTGCTGCGGACGGCGTTATCGAGGTCAACGCGATCGGCGATCAGCTGCGCCTGCGTGCTGTCGAGGAACGCGATCTGCTTGCCGAGCGCCTCGGGATCGAGATCCTTCGAGCCGAAGTCCTTGGCGCTCTCGGTGGCGGTCTTCTGGCGGATCGAGTTGAGCAGCGTGTAGCGGTCGTTGATCGCCGCGAGCTTCATGGCGAGCGACTCGCCAAGGCGCCGCGCGGTCTCAAGGCGCGTGATCGCCTCCTTGAGCTCGGGGTTGTTGGTGACATCGGCCTGCGTGACGGTCTCCTCGAAGCGGACATCGAGCAGCTTGGCGCCGCCGCGGTCGCTGCGGACGGTCGCCTGCAGCGACGAGGCATCGAGCGCGGGTGGCAGACGCTCGAAGCGGATCTCGAAGAGCCCTTCGCGCGCGGGCGACTTCTCGGTGCGCGAGATCATCGCGCGGCCTTGGTAGAGCGTGACCTCCGAGATCGGTGCGGTGGCGAGGATGGTCTCGGCCTCGGGGGTGTCGTCGCGGGCTCCAGCGGACGCAGCCGCAGCAGCGCCCACGGACTGCGAGGCGGGCGCGAGGACGGTGGACG
>JBIIRG010000309.1:0-3284 GCA_044341665.1 Phycisphaerales bacterium
TTCTCCCAATGTGGATCTCTCCGTGTTCTCTGCGCGCTCTGCGAGATCACACAGCCCTCGCCAACGATCTACGCGCGTCTTCCACGAACACCGCATCGCCTCACCGCGCAGGCGGCACCGGATCGTGCCCGCATCCGCCCCACGGCTGGCAGCGCAGGAGCCGCCGGATCGTCAGCCGCGACCCGCGCCACGCGCCGTGGGCGCGCAGGGCATCGATCGCGTAGAACGAGCAGCTGGGCGTGAACCGGCAGTGCCCGCCGAGGATCGGGCCGAGCACGACCTGATAGCCGCGCACGCCGAGGATCAGCAGTCGGGCTGCTGGGCCCGGGCGTCGGTCGGTCGGCTGGTCTGGCGCTGGTGGCGTTTGGTCCATGTCGAGTGCAGGTGCCGCACGGCGGCCGCGAGCACGGAACGATACTCGCCGAGCGAGAGTGGCTCGTGCGGGCGAACCACGATAACGAAGTCATACGGTGCGGGCGCGTCGTTCGGGAGCGCCTGCTGGTCGAGCCGGAATGCCTCGCGCAGCAGGCGCTTGATCCGGTTGCGTGCGGCGGCGCTGCCGACCTTGCGGCCGACCGAGAGTCCGAGGCGGTGCAGCGTGCCGCCATTCGGGCGCGCGTGGACGGCGATCTGAGGGCCGTCGAGCCTTGCCCGTCCCTCGAGCACGAGCTTGAAGCTGCCGCGCCCGCTCAATCGCTGCGTGCGGCGGAAGGTGAGGCGCGGTGCATCGCTCACGACTCGCGCTCCATGCGTCGCCGCCACGACCGCATCAGGCGGCCGCGGGTCAGCACGCCCACGATCTCCTCGGGCTTGCCTTTGCCAGGGCTCCCCGTCACGGGCAGCGGACCGCGCTCGAGGAGGTCGAGCGCCTGATCGAGAGGCATGTCGCGGTCGATCACGCGCACGTTGCTGCGCGCGATGTCGCGGACCTGAAGCAGGGGCAGCGCCTCGCGGTTGACGAGCGCGATGCGCAGGTCGCGCGCGCCCACCATGCCCTCGAGGCGGCCCGACTCGTCGAGCACCACGAAGTCCTCGTTGCCGTCGGCAAGCGACACCAGCGACGACGCGGGTGCCGAGCCGCGGACCGTCACCGCTTCCTTAAGCGTGACATCGCTCACGCGCAGGCGCCGCAGCGCCGAGAGGTCGGTGGCGGATCCAAGCCGCACGCCGAGTGCGGCGAGCTCCGCGGTGTACACGCTGTGCCGTTCGAGCAGCCGCGCGACGATCGTCCCGAGCGCCGCCACGAGGATCACGGGCAGGAGGATCGTCGGCTCGCGCGAGAGCTCGTACACGAGCATGGCGCCCGCGAGCGGCGCATGGGTGGTGCCGGCGACCACGCCTGCCATGCCGGCGAGCGCGAGCTTGGTCGGGCCGATGTCGGCGACCATCGGCAGGAACTCGCCCATGCTTCCGAACGCACCGCCCACGAGGGCGCCCACCAGCAGCGAAGG
Organism: Phycisphaerales bacterium; assembly: GCA_044341665.1. GTDB lineage: Bacteria > Planctomycetota > Phycisphaerae > Phycisphaerales > SM1A02 > QWPT01. The sequence goes on from JBIIRG010000309.1 coordinate 1,452, forward strand.
CGCGAACAGGCCACCGATGCCGCCCGAGCCGAGCGTGAGGCCCGTGGCCACGCACTTGACGACCGCAAGCCCGAGCAGCAGCGCGCCCACGATGAGCGCCGTCTCATGGTGGTAGAACTTGGGATCGAGCACCGTGTGCGCGAGTGGATAGCCGTTGCCGTAGAAGGGCGGCAGCGGCCCCTGACCGAAGTCGAGCCACTTGGCGCCGAAGGTCACATGCAGGATGCCGAGCGTCGCGAGGATCGCGGCGCCTGCCGCAGGCGAAAGCCAGCGCGGGATCGGGAAACGGCTGAACGCCGTCTCGCAGGCCTGCAGCGTGCGCACGAAGAACACGCTCGCCACGCCGCACGCCACGCCGAGCAGCGCGAACGCAGGCGCCGTTCCGATCGTGAGCCCCGTGCTGCCGCCCGATGCCACATGCTCGGCGCTGATGCCAAAGAGCGGCTCCTGCGATCCGATGAGGGTCTGCACCGTGGCCGCGGCGAACACCGCGGAGATGACGATGGGCGTGAAGGTGCGCAGCGAGAAGTCGCGCAGCAGCACCTCGAGCACGAAGAAGATGCCCGTGATGGGCGCGTTGAACACCGCGGCGATGCCCGCCGCCGCGCCGCAGCCGACGAGTGTGGTCGCTGTCTGCGGATCGAAGCGCAGCGCCCGCGCGATGACGGAGCCCAGGGTGGCGCCGATGGTCACGATGGGCCCCTCGGGCCCCGCCGACCCGCCGCTGGCGATGATGGCGCTCGAGCCGAGCCACGTGCGCGCCGCGAGCGCCCCGGGAAGCTGGGCGCGCCGCCGATGGATCGCGTAGAGCACGCTCGACACCCCGTGCGCTCGGATCTTGACCGGAAACGCCGCCTGGATGGCGCCGCAGACCAGGGCACCCAGGACGGGCACCACCGCGATCGCCAGCGCCGCGCGCGTGGGGTGCTCCCGCAACCACGACACGGCGGCATGCTCCATCCACTGGATGGGTCGGATAAATGCGAGTGCGATGACCGCGAGCGTGACGCCGGTGAGCGCGGCCCAGAGCAGGAGGCGCCGCTCCCGCGTGATGCCGATCCGGTTCAGGCGGCGGGCGACCGAGCGGGTCAGGCGGACGAAAGGGGTCAGTTCGCGTTCCCGTGCGGACCGATGGTGAGGCGCCGCCGCGGTGGGCGGCGGCACGGGGTCCTGCGGCGGGGGGTGTCTGGGGTCGTCGGCCATGTTCGGCGCCCGCGAGGGGTGGTCGGCTCTTCGGCAAAGCGGCCGCGAACGCGCCACTTCCCTTGGGCGGGGCGCGCTATACTAAACCCCTTCGCCCGCGATCTTGCCCCGAGTCTGGTGTGGTGGCGACGTGGAGCGGTCCGCAGACAGTATTCACCCGAGTGACCCCATGATCGAAGCACTGAAGAGCGATGCCATCGTCGAAAAGCTTGGCGGCCGTTTCAAGCTGACCGCACTCATCCAGCGCCGCCTGGGCGAGATCATCGACGGTGCCCGTCCGCTGGTCGATCGCAATGGCCGCTCCGACCTGGAGCTTGTCATCGAGGAGATCATGCAGGACAAGATCACCCTCGAGATGGATCCCGCCCACATCGAGAAGATGCGCGGCCCCGGCGGCAAGAAGCGCTAATCAGCGCCCGCATCTCGATCGCGTCGTGCCGCGGCGTCCCATTGAAGTTCCCGCGTCCCATTGAGGTTCCCATGGGTTTCCCCGTGGATCTCCCTGTGGATCTCCCTGTGGACCGTTTGGCAAACCAACGCATTGGAGTCGCATGTACCACGGTGATCCAGCCAACCTCGCGTCCCTGAAGGGAAAGCGGGTTGCTGTCGGTGTGTGCGCCGGGATCGCGT
>JBIIRG010000310.1:0-3278 GCA_044341665.1 Phycisphaerales bacterium
TGATCTTTCTCGCCCCGGGTGCCCTCACCGGGCTTCGCGAGGGAAGCCGCACCGTCGATGCGTCGCAGATCGAGGGCATCTACCTCGAGGGCGCCGTGCAGGCATCCGACGGCGACTACGCGCTGCGCGGCGCACAGGTCTACTACGACCTCAAGGCCAACCGCGCCGCGATCGTCGACGCAGTGCTGCGCACCTACGACCGCAGGCGGCGCGACCTTCCGATCTACGTGCGGGCTGCGGAACTCCGCCAGGTCGCGCGCGACGAGTGGACCGCCGAGCGCGGCACGGTGTCGACGAGCGAGTTCTTCACGCCGCACCTCGCGATCGGCGTCGACCGCGTCGTCGTCACCAAGGAACCAGACGACATCGGCGGCGGCGTGATCGTCGACGCATCGGGCGCGGGCCTCGAGGCGGGAGGAACACGCATCGTTCCCCTGCCGGGCTACACGGGCCGCGTCGACCGCATCCCCATCCGCTCACTCGAGATGGGTTTCGACGAGGACCGCGGCTTCGAGATCGGGACCTCGTGGGATCTCGCAGCGGTGCTCGGCCAGCCGCCGACCGAGGGCGTCGACGCGCAGCTCAACATCGACGGCTTCAGCGAGCGCGGGGCTGCCGTGGGAACCACGTTCAAGCTGTCCGAGTCGATGGGCACGGGCGTCATCGACCTCTACGGGCTCTACGACACCGGCGGCGACGACCGCACCAGCACCGGCGCGCTCGTTCCGATCGAAGAGGGCTTCCGCGGCATCGCCGAGAGCGACTGGCGAACGGCACTCACGCCGGACCTGACGCTGCGCACGCAGTTCTCCTACATCTCCGACGAGACCTTCGTGTCGGCATGGCGGCAGCAGGCGTTCAACGAGCGCCGCGAGTACGAGTCGAGCATCGAGCTCAACGGCACCACCGACAACACGTCGCTCGAGCTGCTCGTGAAGCGCGACCTCAACGACTTCATCTCGAACTCCTACCTTCTCGCGTCGCGCGGATACACCGTCGACAAGCTGCCCGAGCTCTCGTACCACCGCTACGGCGACGAGCCGCTCGAGGGCGTGACCTGGACGCAGCAGTGGTCGGCGGGCGCGCTGTCGCTGCGGCCGACCGAGGGCACGCCCACGCTGCTCGGCGTGCCGGTCGGCGCGTGGGGCGGTGCGGTGGCTCCCGATGGCTCGCTGTCCGACGCCTACGAGAGCGCGGGCTACACCGACGGCGTGGTCGGCCGCCTCGACACGCGGCAAGAGCTCAGCCTGCCGATGACGAACGGATGGGCGACGCTCTCGCCATTCGTGTCGGGACAGGCAACGGGATACCTGACTGACGAGCTCACCGCGTACACCGCCGACATCGACGAACTGCGGCTCCAGGGTGGCGGCGGCGTGCGCGGCGCGATGCGCTTCGTCCGCGTCGACGACGGCGTGCAGAGCCGGCTGCTCGACCTGAACCGCATGCGCCACATCGTCGAGCCGTACAGCACGCTGTGGGCAGGCTGGGACTCGAACGATCCCGGCGCGCTGCCCGTGTACGACCAGGCCATCGAAGGGTCCTCGCAAGGCACCGCCGCGAACGTCGGCGTGCGGCAGACGCTGCAGACGCAGCGCGGCGGCACGGGCGCGTGGCAGTCGGTCGACTGGCTCAAGCTCGACCTCGGGCTCGTGGTGAGCGACGGCGGCGACGACTTCACGCCCGAGCCGATCGATCCGCTCAACCCGTTCTCGAGCCTTCGCTGGACGCAGTCGCCGATTCCCGCGTTCTACTCGTTCAGGCCCGAGCTCTCGCAGTGGGGCAGTCACGCGTACGGCGCGTCGACCTGGCAGCTCTCCGACGCGCTCACGCTCGGCGGCACCTTCAACTACCTCTTCGAGGACCGCGAGTTCGTGACGGAGGACGGCTCGCTGCTGCCGAACCTCGCGCGCGCATCGCTCGGCATCGAGATGCGCCACAACCCGGCCGTGAGCAGCTACCTCGAGTACCGCTACCTCGCTCCGACCGAGAGCGAGCTGCTGCAGGCGGGCGTGCTCTATCGCGTGGGCAAGCGCTACACGCTCGCGATCAGCCCCCAGTACGACCTCGAGGCCGGCGAGTTCCGCGCGGCGAGCGGCTCGCTCACGCGCGTGTTTCCCGACTTCGACGTGAACGCGAACGCAGGCTACGACCTCATCGAGGACCGCACGTTCGTGGGCTTCTCGCTGTCGATCCCCTCGGGCTCGCGCGGCAACACGCGCGCATTCGGCGCCTACAACCCCACGCTCGGGAGCTCGCGTTGAGCGCGCAGCGGCGCCGCCGCGTGCTCCTCGTGAGCTCGTCGGGCGGCCACTGGACCGAGCTGCGGCGCCTTGCGCCTGCCTTCGATGCGTGCGAGCGCGTCTGGTGCTCGGTGCTTCCCGAGATGCGCGGCCAGGTCGCGCCCGATGCCTTTCACGGCGTGCCGGACGCAAGCCGCTGGAACAAGCTCCGCCTCGCGTGGAGCGCGCTGCGCGTGGCGCTTGTCCTCGTGCGCGTGCGGCCCGACGTGGTCGTGTCGACGGGCGCGGCGCCCGGATTCTTCGCCGTCATGTTCGCGCGGTTCGTGGGCGCGCGCAGCGTCTGGGTCGACTCGATCGCCAACGCGGAGGAGCTCTCGCTCTCGGGGCAGAAGGCCGCGCGCGTGGCCACGCTCACGCTCACGCAGTGGCAGGACCTCGGCGAGCCGCTTCCGCCCGCGCCTTCGGAGCGGCGACGCGGAACCGTCTACTTCAGCGGGAGCGTCGTGTGATTCTCGTCACCGTCGGATCGCAGCTCGGCTTCGACCGGATGACTGGCGCCGTCGCGGCGTGGGCGCGCGCGCGCGGACGCACGGACCTCTTCTTCCAGACAGGCGACACGGGCGTCGACCTGCGGGGATTCGCGAGCAGTCCGCTCGTCTCCGCGAAGGAGCTGGCGCGGCTCCACGACGAGGCGACGCTCGTCGTCGCGCACGCCGGCACGGGCTCGATCATCGAGAGCCTGATGCGGGGAACGCCGATCGTGATCATGCCGCGCAGCGCCGGACTCCAGGAGACCCGCAACGATCACCAGTTCGCGACCGCGCGGCGATTCGCGAGCCGCGCGGGCGTGTTCGTGGCATGGGACGAGCGCGAGCTGCCTGCCGTCCTCGACCAGGCGGCGGCGCTTGGCCGCACGCGCAGCGAGGGATCCATCGGCGCCCACGCCGAGGAGCGGCTTCTGGCCGCACTGCGCGCGTTCGTCGCGGAGTAGCACGCCGCGGCGGCTTCACTCTTCGAAGAGCCCGCCACCGGGCA
>JBIIRG010000311.1:0-3275 GCA_044341665.1 Phycisphaerales bacterium
TACGACCCGTCGGACTTCTTCGGAACGTTCGCCGGCTCGATCAACCACCGCGGCACCATCACCTTCAACAACGCGATCACCGTCGGCAACTTCGAGATCTTCTTCGACAACGGCTTCAAGGTCGCCGACCGCGAGAGCGGGCTCGGCGTGCTCTTCGACGTCGCGGTCACCAGCGCGACGCCCACCGCCGACCGCTTCGAGGCCACGGGCAACCTGCTCGTCTCCGCCAACTTCGCCAGCCTGCTCCTGCAGCTCGGGCTCGCCAGCTCGAACCTGACGGGCGCCGACGTCGGCGACGCGTACATCCAGGGACTCAACTCGAGCATTCCGTCGCCCGCCGGCCTCGCGCTCCTCGGAGTTGCGGGCCTGATCGGCGTCCGCGGTCGTCGGCGCTGAGGCTGAGGGCTGACTCGCGGCCCGTCCCTTGGGACTCGCCGCACCCTCGCTGCGCGCGAACGAACCTGCCGAACGGCAAAAACCACGAAGCGGAAGGCCCTCGGCCTTCCGCTTCGTGGTTTCTAGATCGGGCTGGCGGGATTCGAACCCACGACCTTTTGACCCCCAGTCAAACGCGCTAACCAAGCTGCGCTACAGCCCGCTGAGGTAGGGCGAACAGGATACCACGACGCCCTCGGCTCCGCACGGGCGGCTCTCGATAGACCGCGGGGCAGCTCGGCGAAGCACTCGACTCCCATGGTTATCCGCGCTTCTGCCATCGCGCTCGATCGCTCCGGTTTCCGTGAAGGACTTCCCGAGTATCGCAGGAAATGACCGCAGATCTCGCAATCGGCCGCCGTGCAATTCCACAATCAGCCGCTCCGCTCTTCCACAATCAGCCGCTCACCTGGCTCTGGTCGCGATAGCCGCCTCGCGCGCCTGCCTCACCTGTCCACGTCATCGGCGCGCGGCGACTCGCCGGTCGTCGCCCCGATCGCCTCCTCGGCCAGCCGCGTACCCACGATCGCCTCCTCGTCGACGATCGTCGCGGCGCCCGACGCCTCGAGCTCCTCGCGCGCGCCGTGGTAGCGCGAGCGCGCGATCACGCGCGCGCCGGGCGCCACCGCGCGCACGAGCCCGGCCACCTGCGCCACCGCCGTGGGATCGGACACCGACACGACCACCGTCGAGCGGCTGTCTACGCGCGCGTGCTCGAGCACATCGCGCCGCCTCGCGTCGCCGATCAGCGCGATCGCCCCCGCGCCGGTGATGCGCGGCCACGCCGACGGGTTCGACTCGATCACGAGCACGCGGTCGCGCCGGTCCGCCGGCACCGCGTCGAGCATCGCCTGACCCGCGGGGCCGTAGCCCACCAGCACGATCTCGATGCGGTCGAGCGCGGCCTCGTGCGGATCGGGCCTGTGCTCGGGCACGCCCTGCACGCGTCCGTCGGTCCGGCGGGCGATGCGGCCCGCGAATGCGATCAGCAGCGGCGAAAGCGCGAGGCTCGCCACCGTCACCGTCACCACAAGCCTGAAGAACTCCGCGTCGAGCAAGCCCTTCGACTGCGCGCTCTCGGCCACGATGAAGCTGAACTCGCCGATCTGCGCCACCGCCGCGCCCGACGCCACCGCCGTCGCGCCGCCGATCCCGAGCGCGCGCAGCGTGCCCGCCGCGATGAGCGTCTTCCCGACGAGCACCGCTGCCAGCACCGCGAGCACGAGCCACGCGTGCTCCATTGCCCACTTCGGATCGCCCGCGAGCCCGATGCCCGCGAAGAAGAGCGTGAGGAGCAGCGTGTGCAGCGGCACCACGTCGGCGCGGATCTGGGTCGAGAACGCAGAGCCGCCCAGCAGCACGCCCGCCACGAACGCCCCAAGTGCAGGCGGCAGGCCCGCGGCCTCCGCACCGATCGCGCTTCCCAGCGCGCACACGATCGCCAGCACCACCGAGAGGTCGCGGTTGCGCGCCATCGCGCGCGCACTGAGCAGCCGCGGCACCACGAAGCGCACGAGCACCAGGAACCCGAGCACCACGATCGCCGCGAACACCGCCGTCCGCCCCGCGGTCGCGGCCAGCTCGCGCGCGTCGCCACCGGTCTGCGCGAACGCGATCACGAGCACGATCGGCACCACCGCGATGTCCTGCACCAGCAGGATCCCCATCGACAGCCGCCCGTAGTTCGAGTCGAGCGCGCGCGCATCGACGAGCAGCCGCGCCACCACCGCCGTGCTCGACAGCGCCAGCACCGCGCCCAGCGAGAACGCCGCGCCCAGCGCGAGCCCGAACGCAAGCGCCGCGCCCATGCCCGCCGCGATCGTGATGACCACCTGCAGCACGCCCGCCACGAATGCTCGCCGCCCCAGGCGCTTCAGCCGCGCCACGCTGAACTCCGTGCCGATCGTGAAGAGCAGCAGCGATGCGCCGAGCTCCGCCAGGAAGTCGATCCCGTCGTTCGCCTGCACCCAGCCGAGCATGTTCGGCCCGACCAGCGTGCCCGCCACGAGATACCCGAGCACCGCGCTCGCGCCCAGGCGCTCCGCCACCATGCCAAGCGCGAGCGCCGCCGAGAGCAGCACGAGGATGTCGACGAGCAGCGCGTGCACAGGCGAAGCCTATCGAGTTCAGCCCCCGCGCGACCGCCGAAGTTCCCTGAGTTCCGCGGTCACCTCCGCGAGCGTCGCCTCGAGGCGCGCGAGCCGCTCGGCGACAAGCGTGACATGCTCGCTCTCGGCGCCCGCCGAGTGGATCACGGGAAGCGGCGACGCCGGCTCCTTCGCCTTCGCGCCCGCGGCGCCCACCGCTCCCTCGGGCAGCTCGCTCATGCTGTTCACGATCACGCCCACGAGCAGGTTCAGGAAGATCATCGTTCCCGACATGATGAAGCTCACGAAGAACACAGGCGCCATCACAGGCGCGCCCGACTTCATCTGGTCGCCCATGATGTCGACCCATCCCTCGAGCGTGAGCACGCCGAACATCGTGAGCACGCTCTTCCACAGCGACCCGAAGCGCTCCGGGTCGGCCTGTCCGAACAGGAACACCGCCATCACGCTGTACACGTAGAGCAGCGTGAAGAGGAGCAGCGTGATCCATCCGAAGCTCGGCAGGCTGCGCAGCAGCGCGCTCACGATCAGCTGCAGCCGCGGCAGGGCGGTGATGAGCCGCAGGCTGCGCGCGACCCGCCCGAGCCGCAGCACCTGCGCGAACTTCGCGTCGAGCGGCAGCAGGCAGATCGCCGTCACGGCGAAGTCGAACACGTTCCACGGATCCGCGAAGTAGCGCCACGGCCGCCGCCCCTCGGCGAGGATCTTGAGCGCGACCTCCACCACGAACAC
>JBIIRG010000312.1:0-3271 GCA_044341665.1 Phycisphaerales bacterium
ATCTCGCGGGGAGCGCAGGATATCGGCTCGGACGGGCCGTCCGAGTGCGCGAATTCCGCCGAAAGTCGGTTCACTGCGGCTTGAGGCTGAGCAGCGTGAAGAGCTCCATGCGCGCAGCTGGATTCGTGAGGAACGAGCCGTGGAGCTTGGAGGTCGTGGTGACGGCGCCCGGCTGGCGGACGCCGCGATAGCACATGCAGAAGTGCCGCGCCTGAATGACGACCGCGACGCCGTGCGGGCGGAGCGTGGTGTTGATCGCATTCGCGATCTGCGCGGTGAGCTTCTCCTGCACCTGGAGGCGCTTCGAGTAGATGTCGACGACGCGGGCGAGCTTCGACAGCCCGACGACGCGGCCGTTGGGGATGTAGGCGACGTGCGCCTTGCCGACGAACGGCACCATGTGGTGCTCGCAGTGGCTGTGGACCTCGATGTCCTGGAGGAGGACCAGCTCGTCGTAGCCCTCGATCTCGCTGAAGGTGCGCTGCAGCGGCTCGAAGGGGTCGGCGTGGTACCCCCAGAAGTGCTCGTGCATGGCCTTGACGACGCGCGCGGGCGTGTCGACGAGGCCCTCCCGCTCGGGGTCTTCGCCGATGAAGCCGAGGAGCGACTTGACGTGCGCCATGGCCTGGCGGGCCTCGGGGGAGTTCATGTCGGGTTCGACCATGGGGCGGAGATGGTAGCCGTTCGGCGGAGGTGCTGCAGGATGGCGAGGGCGGCGCGCCGATCGGCGGAAACGCCGTATTCTGCGCCGCATGACGGATTCTTCCATCGATTCCTCCGAGCGTGGGACCGCGCATGCGTCCGCAGCAGCGGGCGCACCGCGCCGCGGCGGTTGCCTGCGTCGGCTTGTGCTTGGGCCACTGCTCGCGGTCGCGGTCGTGCTCGTGCTCCTCGTCGTGGGCGGTGTGCTCTTTCTCGATTCGATCGTGAAGACCGGGATCTCGACGGTCGGATCGCACGTGCTCGGCGTGAGGACCGCTGCGGCCGATGTCTCGATCGGGCTTGTGTCGGGCCAGAGCGCGATCGGAACCATCGAGGTCGACAACCCGCAGGGATACCGCGGTGCGAAGTTCCTCGTGCTGGGTGCGGTCGAGGTCGATGCGCCGCTCGCGTCGCTCACGGGCGAGCGCATCGTGATCGATCGCCTGGCCCTTTCCGATCTCCGCATCTCGCTCGAGAAGGACGCCGACGGAACGCTCAACGTGCAGAAGATCGTCGATCACATGAAAGCGGTGACCGGCTCGGGCGACGGACAGCAACAGCCGCCGCCGTCGCCGGACGAACCCGCTGCCGAGGCGAAGGAAGTGCTCGTGAAGGAGCTGCGCCTCGAGCGGATCACGGTCGTGCTCGTGGACATCGCCGGCGGAAAGGACGGCGTGGTCGAGGTTGCGATGCCTGACCTCGTGCTGCGCGATCTCTCGTCGAAGGGCGGCGTCGACGTGCTCGCGAGCGAGCTGTCCGGTGTCGTGATCGGATCGGTGATGAAGTCGGTCATCGCTGCGAACATCGAGGGCCTCGGTGCCGAGGTGGTCGGGCACATGAAGGGCGCGCTCGAGGGCGTCGGTGGGCTGCTCGATGGTCCGCTGCGCAATGCGGTCGACGCGGGCGTCGCGGGTGCGGCGGATGCGCTCAAGGCCGTGGGCAAGGGGCTCCATGAAGGCGCTGGCAAGGTGCTCGAGGGCGCGGGCAGCGTGATCAAGGGTGGTGCGGAGAGCGTTGGCAAGGGCGTAGGCGAAGCGCTCGACGGGCTCTTTGGCGGCGGGGGCAAGAAGTGAGCGCGCTCTCGTCGCTCTACCGTGCGCCCGATGCTGCAGCGCGCGCCCGATGGACGGGCCGCGTGGACGGCGACGCGCCAGAGGTGCAGCGATGGCACCAGGGTGTGCAGTTCGTCGATCTCGCGCTTGGCCTCGAGCACTGCTTTGACCCGACGGTGTGCCTGATCGGTTACGCGAGCGATCTCGGGGTGCGGATGAACCTCGGCCGCCTTGGCGCTGCCGAGGGACCGTCGCGGCTGAGGGCGCGGATGGCGTCGCTTCCCATGATCGCCGGGGTGTCGGTGCTCGATTGCGGCGACATCGTGGCGGGCGAGTCGGTGCTCGACACGCAGCAGGCGCTCGCGGGCGCCGTCGAGCGCATCGTGCGCGCGGGCGCGCTGCCGGTGATCCTCGGCGGCGGGCACGACCAGGCGTTCGGGCACTTTCTCGGCATCGCGCGCGCCACGGGCACGCCGCCGGCGTGCGTGAACTTCGACGCGCACCTCGACCTGCGGCCGATTCCCGCAGATGGTCCGAACTCGGGGACGCCGTTCACGCAGGCGTGGGAGTGGTGCAAGGCGCGGCAGGCGTCGTTCCGCTACGCGGCGCTTGGCGTGCAGCGCGCGGGCAACACGAGCCTGCTCTTTGCGCGCGCCGAGCATGCGGGCGCAACGCTCATCGACGCGGACGGGTTCGCGATCGACACCCTCGACGTGGTGATGGAGGCGATCAGCGACACGGTCGACGAGGCGGAGATCGCGCTGTCGGTCGACCTCGACGTGTTTGCGGCGGCGTTCGCGCCGGGTGTGAGCGCACCGACGGCGATGGGCGTGGCGCCGGATTCTGCGTTTCGCAGGCTGTTTCGCGGGTTGATGGCGTCGGGCCGTGTGCGCGGCGTGGAGATCGCAGAGCTCTGTCCGCCGCTTGACATCGACGATCGCACCGCGCGGCTCGGGGCGGCGATCGCGTTCGAGGCGGCGCTCGGTCTGCTCGATGCGCTCGAGTCGGGTGACGACGCCGAGGGCGACGTGGACGGAGAGATGGGCGCGGACATTGATCCAGATGCGGATCCAGATGCGGATCCAGGCGCCGATCACGGCAACGACCAAGAGGGAGAGGACCGACCGTGAGCGAAGTCCGCATCGGGATCGATCTCGGCGGGACGAAGATCGAGGCGGCCGCCGTGCGCGGCGAGCGCGACGTGCTGTGGCGCGAGCGCGTGGCCACGCCGCAGGGCGACTACGACGGCACGGTCGCGGCGGTAGCCGGACTCGTGTCGCGGCTGTGCGCGGACTGCGCGCTTTCGCCCGAGACGCCGGTCGGCATCGGTGCGCCGGGCTCGGTCTCGCCGGTGACGGGGCTCCAGCGCAACTCGAACTCGACCTGCCTGAACGGCCGGCCGTTCGCGCAGGACCTCGAGCGCGCGCTCGGGCGCCGCGTGCGCATGGCCAACGACGCGAACTGCTTTGCGCTTGCCGAGGCCGTTGCGGGTGCCGCGCGGGGCGCAAAGCAGTTCG
>JBIIRG010000313.1:0-3269 GCA_044341665.1 Phycisphaerales bacterium
GCGCGGTCTTGAGCAGCGTCCAGCCCTTGCGCCGGCACAGCGCGCCCGCGCGCTCGATCATGCGGTCGGTGCCCTCGACGGCCTCCACCGCGATCACATCCTTCTCGCGCACGGCGATCGCCTGCCCGATGTCGAGCGCGCCCACCTGCGCGAGCAGCGGCCAGCCGAAGGCGATGTCGGACAGCTGCTCGGCCGACGGTGCGCGTCGCGTCATGGCGCCCTCGGTCGCCATGTGGTCTGGGATGAACGTCGTCGAGTCGATCAAGACGAGACCCTCCTTCGCGAGGTCTTCTGCAAGCGCCGTGAGCAGCGTCGCCGAGCGGCGGTCGTGCCTCAGCTTCCGGTACCAGAGGTTGAACGCACGCCAGTCGGGCAGCTGGCGGAACACGCGCAGCGGATCATGCATGCGCGCCTTCGAGACGCGCCCGACCATGACCGCCTCGCGCACGCCGAAGCGGCGCGCGAGCCGGAGCCACTTGCCGAGCTGCACGACGCCCGCCTCGGCGAAGTCGTCGCAGACGGCGGGCAGCTCGGGCGCGTACTGGTCGGCGAGCCCGATGCAGGCCACGCGGCGGCCGGCGGCGCGCATGCCCTGCGCCACGATCACGGGCAGCGCGCCCTGGCCTGCGATCAAACCGATGGGCTGGCCCGAGGTCATGCGGGGGCCGCGCCGGGATTGGGGCCCATCGGCAGGAAGCGCGCCGGATCGGCGCGCACCGGGGCGCGCACCGACTCCTGCAGCCAGTCGAGGAGTGCGGGCAGGTCGGTGCCGAAGTGCACCACCTCGCGCAGCGCCTCGCGCGCGAACTTCTCGCGGATGGAGTGCTCGATCAGCGACTGGAGCGGCAGGTAGTAGCCGTGGTCGTCGAGCACGGCGATCGGCTTCTCGTGGTCGCCGATCTGCCGCCCCACGAGGGTCTCGAAGAACTCCTCGAAGGTGCCCATCCCGCCGGGGAGCACCAGGAACGCGTCGGCGCGCTCGATCAGGATCCGCTTGCGCTCGCGCATGGTGTCGACCACCACGAGTTCGTCGCATCCGAGCCAGCCTTGCTCGAGGTCGAGGAACTTGCGCGTGATGATGCCCTCGACGCGTCCGCCCGCGGCCTTGCAGGCGCGCGCGGCCTCGCCCATGAGGCCGAGCCCGCCACCGCCGTAGACGAGGGTGATGCCGCGCGCGGCGAGCAGCGCTCCGGCCGCGCGCGCCGCCACCGCGAAGTGCGGGTCGAGGCTGCGCGAGCTCGAGCAGTACAGCGTCACGGATCGGAGGTCGCTCATCGCGTGTACCTTACCCGAGCACATGCTTGGCATCGTCCTCGGGCTCCTTCTCCTCGGATTCGCGCTCTCTGCGCCGCTCACGGGCATCCTCGCCCGTCTTGGCGCGCGGGTTGGCGCGCTCGACACACCGGGGGCGAAGGGACACGTCAAGGAGCTCCGGCCGATCCCGAACATCGGCGGCATCGCGATCTTCTGGTCGGTCATCGCGCCCATCGCGGCGGCGCTCGGAGCCGTGCTCGTCGCGCCCGAGGGCGTCGCGGAGTGGGCACCTGCGATCGCCCCGCACCTCGAGCGCGTGCGCGAGACGCAGGGCGACTGGCTGGTGATCGTGGCGGGGGCGCTCGTCCTGCACCTCATGGGCCTCTACGACGACCGCCGCGCGCTCTCGGCGTGGCCCAAGCTGGCGCTCCAGCTCGGCGTGGCACTCGCCACGGTGCTCTTCTCCGACGTCCGGCTGCTCGCGTCGTTCCTCGGCGGCGGTGGCGGGGAGGTCGTGAGCATCGCCATCACGGTCGTCTGGATCGTGGTCGTGGTCAACGCCTTCAACTTCATCGACAACATGGACGGGCTCGCGGGCGGCATCGGCATGATCGCGGCGCTCTGCTTCATGGTCGCGACCATCCTCAACGGGCAGTGGTTCATCGCGTCGGCGCTTGCGCTCCTCGCGGGCTCGCTCGCCGGGTTCCTCGTCTGGAACATCCCGCCCGCGTCGATCTTCATGGGCGACGGTGGCTCGCTGTTCGTGGGCTACATGCTCGCCTGCATGGCGGCGCGCACCACCTTCGTCGACGCGGCGCACCCCGACTACGCGCTCGGCACGGCCTGGTACGGCGTGTTCATGCCGATCCTGGTGCTCGCGATCCCGCTGTACGACGGCGTCTACGTGACCATCTGGCGCGTGCGCCGCGGCAAGAGTCCGTTCGTCGGTGGGCACGAGCACATCTCGCACCGGCTCGTGCAGCTCGGGCTCTCCAAGCGCCGCGCGGTGGTCGTGCTCTGGCTCCTGACCGCGGTCACCGCGATGAGCGGCATCGGCCTCGGCCTGATGAAGCCGTGGCAGGCTGCGCTCGTCGGGCTGCAGCTCTTCGGGATCTTCCTCGTGATGCTCGTGCTCGAGACGAGCGTGGCGCGCGTGGAGGATCCGCCGAAAGCGAGCGGCGGATGAGCGGAGCCGAGCGGCTCCGGCTCTACGGATTCCTGGTGGTGCTGGCCGTCGCCGCGCTGCGGGCGCTCGTCGTGATCGAGCCCGCGGTGTGGTTTGCGGATGTCGACCCCGCGCGCGAGGCGATGCCGCTCCTCGCGATGGCGCAGCGGGGCTCGCTGCAGCTCGACCTCCTGCTCCTTGGCGCTGCGCTTGCGGCGCTGCTCGGTGAACACCGCACGGGACGCGGCGTGCATCCCTGGATGCTCGTACTCGCGCTCCTTCCGGTGCCCGTGATCCTCTTCCACGCGATCGGGCCGTGGGCGGGCAACGCCTTCCGAGGCTCGACGTGGTTCGCGGGCGCGGTCGCGTTCGTGGCGGTGGCGCACGTGGGGCGCGATGCGCGCATGCGCGCGGTGGGGCTCTCGGTCATGCTCGGCGTGATCGCCATGCTTGCGGTGCGCGGCGCCGTCCAGGTGATCGTCGAGCATCCCGCCATGGTCGAGCTCTACCGCGACACGCGCGCTGCATTCCTGGCGGAGCGCGGCTGGCCCGACGATTCGAGCGCCGCGCTCACCTACGAGCGCCGCCTCATGCAGCCCGAGGCGACGGGCTGGTTCGGGCTGTCGAACGCCTACTCGACCATGATGGCGGCCGGCGCGCTTGCGCTCGGCGCGATCGCCTGGTGCGCGCGGCGCACGCAGCAGTCGGGCAACACCGCGCTCCTCGTGCTCGCGGCGCTCGCCTGCGGCGGGCTGCTGGCCGTGAACGGCGGCAAGGGCGCGATCGGCGCGGGCCTCTGCGGGTGCGTGGCGGTCGCCATCCTCCTGGGTGGCGCGCGATCGCCGCGCGG
>JBIIRG010000314.1:0-3264 GCA_044341665.1 Phycisphaerales bacterium
TGCGACACGCTCGTGCCGCAGCTGCCGCCCGCGCAGCGCGCGGAACTCGAGGAGCGGCTTCGGGCCGCGGTGCTGTCGGAGAACTACGAGCTCGCCGCGATCTTGCGCGACGAGCTGCGCATGCTGGAGCGGTTCACGGATTGACGGGCGCCGCCAGCAGCTCGACGTAGATCGTCAGCTCCTGGCCGTCGCGGATGATCACCGCCTGCACCTTCGCGCCCGGCTCGTGCGTCCGCAGATCCTCGACGAACGCTGCGCGGTCCTTCATGTCCTTCTTGTTCCACTTGACGATCTTGTCGCCCTTCTTGATGCCCGCCTTGTCGGCGCTGCCATCCTTGGTGACGTCGATCACCTCGATGCCCGATTCGTCGTCGACCTCGCGCGTGCGCATGCCTGCGCGCACCCGCATCGGCTGCGTGCGCATCGGTCCTGACGGACCTTCCTCGATCTCGAAGCGCGACTCGCGCTTGGCCATGGCGAAGGCGAGCTCGTGCCACAGGCGCACGGCCTGCACGGCCGCCTCGCGGTCGATGAGGTCGTAGGTGTCGCGCGACGTGTGGTAGTCGTCGTGGAAGTCGGCGATGATCGCGAAGAGGATGGGCACGCCCACCGCCTGGAAGCTGGCGTGGTCGCTGCCGCCGCCGCCACCGCCGCGCGCGGCGTTGTGGACGACGGTGAGGCCCGAGTTGTCGAAGTACGGCTTGGCCCACTCGGTCATGCCCTTGGCGGTCGCGGAGCTCGTCACGCTCAGCCGCTTGTTGAGGATGCGGCCGATCATGTCGAAGTTCATCATCAGGACGGTGTCCTTGATGGGGTAGATCGGATTGTCGACGTAGTAGCGGCTGCCGATCAGGCCGCTCTCCTCGGCGCTGAAGCCCGCGAACACGATCGTGCGCAGCGACGCGTCGGCAGGCTCGGCGTCATAGGCCTTCTTGAGGCTCTCGCCGAGCAGAATGATGCCCGCGGAACCCGAGGCGTTGTCGTCGGCGCCCGGGTGGAGCTTGCCGGGACCCTCGCGCGAGCCGAAGTCGCCCATGCCGAGGTGGTCGAGATGGCCACCGATCACGATGACTTCCTTCGCGAGCGCACCGCGGCCGGGCAGCACGCCGACGATGTTGTCGGTCTTGACGGGCTTCTCCTCGGTGCGACCCGCGACGGCGACCTTGGATCCACCGAGGTCGAAGCTCATCGCCGCGCCTTCCTTGGGCACGTCGGCGAGCATGCGCAGGTCCATGAGCGAACGCGCGGGGTCGCACGCCTTGACCATCGACTCGGCGGCCTCGGTGGAGACCATGAAGACCGGTACGTCGGCCATCGCGCGCCCACCGCCCGCGGACAGGCTCGAGATGCGCGGGTCGTTGGCGCCAGGGGTATTCACGACCAAGATCGCTGCCGGCTTGCGCTTCGCGACCGCGGCGATCTTGCCTTGGAAGCCCGCGCGGCCCGACCAGCCCGATCCACCCTCGGACCAGCGGCTGTTGCCCTTCTCGTCCATGGGCTCGAAGCGAAGCAGCAGGGCGATCTTGCCCTCGAGCGAGTGCCCCTCGGCGAAGCTGTTGTAGCCGTCGGGGCCGTCCTCGATGCCGTAGCCGACGAACGCGAGCTCGCCTTCGGTGGTGCCGTTGCGGCCGAGGGATGTGAGCTTGAAGTCGGTGCCGACGGCGAGGGGCTTCTCGGCGTCACCGCACTTGACCACGATCGTCTCCTCGACGATCTCGCGCTTTCCACCGAGCGAGAAGGGCTGGCGGTAGGTCTTGGGCGAGCTGTCGCTCGGCTGGAACGCGGGAAGGAGGCCGGCCTTCTTGAACTGGTCCTCCATGTAGTCCATGGCGCGCTCCATGCCCTTGGTGCCGGGCAGGCGGCCTTCCATCCACGGACTGGCGAGGATGATGAGGTGCTCGTTGAAGGCCTGCACGTCGGGATCGGCCGCGGCGATCGTGGTGTGGATCTGCGGCTTGTCGGGCGTGCCGGTGGCTGCGGGGGCGGGCGCTGCGGCGGCTGCGGCTGCGTCGTCCTGTGCAAGCGCGCTCGGAGTCGCCACAATGGCGGACCATGCCAGCACCGAGGCCGCGCAACACCACCCGAGCGACCAGCGCAGCGCGCGTGCAGGGACGCGGGCGTCGCACGGGGTTTCGGTGCAGCGGGATGGGCGGGCGCTGGTCTGCTGTTGGTTCATGGGGCCGAGCCTTCGGTTTGGCTGTGGGTGTGTCGCTGGTGACGCTGGCGGACGCCTCCGACGCCTTCGCAACGGAGAGCGGTTTTTCTACCACGCCAACGCGCGACCGCACGCGCGAACTCCATGGAATCCTTACGAAACGCGAGGAATCGGCGCTCCATCCGCAGGACGGGCCGCACTGCGACCTCAAGTTCCGGCTTTCGGAAACGGAGTTCGTCGCCGCCATCTCGATGAACATCGTGTTCCTCGACTGGATGCTCGAGTTTCCGCGCGAGAACCCCGAGCGGATCGATGCGAGCGAGCTTGCCGCGCTTGCGCCTCGGCTCTCTGCCTACTTCGGCGCGCAGATGCCTGTGGCCATGGACGGCGTCCGCGTGGACCCGGTCGTTCGCGCGCTCGAGGTCAACGATCCCGACGAGGTGCTGCTGCCGCTCTTTCCGATCAGCGGCTGGCGTGGCCTCCGCAAGGTGGGATTCGAGCTGGCGTACCCCGTCAAGTCGCCTCCGCGCGACATCGGGGTCGTGTGGCCTGCGTATCCGCCCGACCTCTTGAGCGTGCTGCCTGCGAAGCCGCCTTTGGAGATCGCCGCGGAGTGGACCGCCGACGGGCTGCGCTCGCAGGTGCTCTTCACCCGAGACGAACCTGGCTTCACGTGGCATCGCCCGTCGGGCGGCATCGACGCGCGGCTTGAGCGTGTACCGCAGCCCGCGGCTCCGCGCCCGCTCGTTCCGTCGTGGGGGACGCTCGCGATCGTGGTGTTCGTCGCGTCGTTCGGCGCGGCGGCCGTGGCGCGTCGGACCCCGCGCACCGCGCTCGTCACGGGGCTGTCGGCGGCCGTGATCGTGCTGGTCCTGCGTCCGGCGGCGCCCGCCTTCCTTGCGATCGGCACGCGCGCCGCGCCGACACTCGCCGAACCGGAGGCGACCGCGACCTTCGAGGCGCTGCATGCGAACCTCTACCGCGCGTTCGACTACGAGGATGAGCGGACGGTCTACGACGCGCTCGCGCGCAGCGTGTCCGGCGCGCTGCTCGAGGAGACCTACCTCTCGGTCCGGCGCGCGCTGGTCATGGAGGAGGAGGGCGGCGCG
>JBIIRG010000315.1:0-3261 GCA_044341665.1 Phycisphaerales bacterium
TGGGGAACGACTTGCCGTTGGACCGCTTGAAGGCGTCGATGGCCATCAGGAACATGAACTGCTCCTTGTTCATCTCGCCTTCCTCGGCGCTCTTCACGAAGTCACTCAGGCGGCGCCCCGGGCCTCGGCGGCGCTCGAGGTTGGTCGGCGAGGCGCCCTCGGCGTCCCGTCGATCGAGGCCCGTGCGGCGGTCGACCACGTTGCCCTCACGCGGATCGGTGGGCGTGGCGCGGTTCTCACCGCGGATGTTCGAGTCGTCTGCCATGGTTCCTCCGAGCCCGAGCGGGATCGTGCGAGAAGCGGTTGACCGTGCAGCGGTGCTGCACGCGCGCCGCGTGCGAGATCGCGGTCGGCGCGTTCGCACGCCACCGCTACACTGCGCCATCGGCCAGCGCCGAGGGTGACTTCAGCGCAACCCGCCAAGTCGATCCCGAAGGCGGGCCGACCGGCCCGCAACTCCGTCGCCACGCCACCCAGCAGCCCCCGTCACCGCCGTGTCCAACGCATCCGACACCACCTTTCGCCCGCTCGGCGCCATCCTCGGCTGGGTCTTTCCCGGCCTCGGACACATCGCGGCGGGCAACACCAAGCGGGGCCTCTACGCGATGGCGGGCGTCCTCGTCCTCTTCTTCGGCGGCATCCTGGTGGGCGGCGTCGACTGCGTCGACCGCACCGAGGACCGCCTGTGGTTCGTCGGGCAGGCTGGCTGCGGACCGATCGCGTTCGCGGCCGACTTCGCCAACACGGCGTTCCTCAAGTCGGGCGATGCCGCGCCCATGATCAAGATGCCGACGCCGCCGGGTGCGCCCGAGGTGGCGGTGAGCAGCTTCAAGGGCCTCGCCCATGCCAACGAGTTCGGCACGCTCTTCGTGTTCCTCGCGGGCCTCCTGAACATCTGCGTGCTGCTCGACGCCGCGGTCCGCGCGCCTGCGAGCGACGGCGTCACCGCAGGCCGCCGCCTGGGCGAAGGAGCGTCGCGATGATCACCCCGGCGCAGCTCGCGTGCCTCGTCCCCGGTCCATCGGTCCTCGCGTGGACGCCGTTCCTGCAGCCGGCTCCCGGCGTGCAGCACTGGTGGTGGCTGCTCGTCCTTCCGATGGCGCTCGGCGTGGCGATGGCCTACAAGGCGATCCGCGTCCGTACGCTCGCCGAGTGGCCGGGCGCCGTCCTCAAGATGTCGCTCCAGATCGTGGCGGCCATGGTCGGCATCGCAGTCGGGCTCTACCTGCTCGTCATCGTGCTGCTGCCGATGCTGCCCGCCGAGTAAGCCGCCGCGCCAGCGCCAGCGGCCCGACCAGCACCGCGCCGTAGAACACCACGTTGAAGAGAATGCCCGTCCAAAGCAGGCGGCGTTCCTGCGGCTTCCCGCCGCGCGTGCCCGCCATGGCGCTCTCGACGGCGTAGGGCAGGCTCGTGTCGGCGTCGTCGAGCTCTGCCGGCACGGGAAAGCTCTGGTTCGTCGAGGTCACCGTCCAGCGCATGGCCACGGTCGGCAGCGGCCAACCGACCGCGAGCGTCCCGATGCGGACGAACTGCGCCACGGGGTATGGCGGCGGCGGCGGCTCTTCCCAGCCGTGCATCTCGCCCTCCCACACGGGCGTCGAGAGAGGTGGGTCGATGAGCATGAGGTTCGACCAACGCACGCCGAACACCGCATCGCGCGCGTGCCACCAGGCGTTGGGCCCGCGATAGACGGTGCGCACGGTCGCACCCTTGCCGCGGTGCACGAGGTGCATGGGCAGGTAGGTCATGGCCGCCATCGCCACGATCCCGAACACGAGGCCCGCCGCAAGGCGCGGCAGCGACACGGACCAGTCCAGTCTCAGCATGCGGCGCATTGTGCGATACTTCCACCGTGCCTGCCCAAACACCGACCGCGTTCCCCGACTCGCTGCATCGCCTCGTGCTGCGCGGCATCGCCGAGATGGGCTTCAAGGCCCCCACGCCCATCCAGTCGGAGTTCATCCCCGCGGCCCTCGCGCCCACCGACGACGGCGACGACTTCCGCAGCCGCGACCTCGTGGGCCTCGCGCCCACCGGCACGGGCAAGACGCTCGCCTACGGCATTCCGCTTGCCGATCTCCTGCTCCGCCACAAGCCGGTCGAGACGGGCGGCCGGCGCCGCGATCCGCGCACGCGCCTTCGCGCGCTGGTGCTCGTGCCCACGCGCGAACTCTCGCAGCAGGTCGCGGAGGAGATCCGCCATCTCACCCGCGGCTCGCTCCTGCGCGTGACGGCGGTGTACGGCAAGGTCGCGATCGCACCGCAGGCCGAGGCGCTCAAGAAGGGCGTCGACATCGTGGTCGCGACTCCCGGCCGCGCCCGCGAGCTGATCGAGGCCGATGCGATGACGCTGGCGCACCTCCTCTACGTGGTGTGCGACGAGGCCGACCGCATGCTCGACATGGGCTTCCTGCCGCAGGTCGACTGGGTGCTGTCGCGCGCGCCCGAGGGACGCGCCAAGTGGCTGCTGTCGGCGACGCTGCCGCGCCAGGTCGAGGATCTCGTGCACAAGAAGCTCGAGGCGCCCCGCAAGATCTCCGTGGGCACGCGCAATGCGGCCGCCGAGCATCTCGTGCATCGCCGCATGCTCGTCGAGGAGGAGCTCAAGACGCCAGCGCTGCTGTCGCTTCTTTCGCAGGAGAGCCTGCGTCGCGGCATCGTCGTCTACTGCGCCAGCCGCCGCCGCACGGGCTGGGTGGCGGGCGCGTTGCGCCGGAACGAGATCTCGACGGCGGTCGTGCACGGCGACCGCTCGCAGCTGCAGCGCGAGAAGGCGCTCGAGAGCTTCGCGCACGGCCGCTGCCGCGTGCTCGTGGCCACCGACGTCGCGGCGCGCGGACTGCACGTCCCGGGCATCAAGCTCGTGGTCAACTACGACGTGCCCGTGTCGCCCGAGGAGTGGATCCACCGCGTCGGCCGCGCCGGCCACGGCGGCGGCGAGGGTGCGAGCATCACCTTCGTCTCGCCCGAGGAGCGCATGCGCTGGGAGTCGGTCGTGCAGCTCTCGCAGCCCGCGTGGGACGCCATGACCGTGCCCGACGACGTCGCGAGCTTCATGCGCGAGCGCGACAAGGCCCTCCACGAACGCGCCCAGGCCGAGCAGGCCGAGGTGCTCAAGGCGCTCGAGCTCAAGGAGAAGGCCGAGAAGGAGAAGACGAAGCGCCTGAAGGACGCCGCGCGCAAGCGCAAGATGAAGGCGCAGCGGTACGACTCGAAGCAGCTCCGCGGCACCAAGTCGAACACGCCCGTCGCGAAGGA
>JBIIRG010000007.1:0-30205 GCA_044341665.1 Phycisphaerales bacterium
GGCTCGTGGGCGCGACGGCGGTCGCCTACGGGGCGCTTGGCGAGACGGCGTTCAGTCGGCGCGAGGAGAGCGAGGCCGATCACATCGGGCTGCTGATCGCGGCCGACGCGGGCTACGACCCGCGCGCTGCCGTCGGATTCTGGCGCAAGATGTCGGCGCAGGGCGGCGCGAGTCCGCCCGAGTTCCTGTCGACGCACCCGAGCGGCGAGACGCGCGCCAGGCGGCTGGACCAGCTGATGCCCGAGGCCGTGCGCGTGTACGAGGCATCGAAGGGGCGGCCGCGTTGAACGCGGAGGGGTCGTCTGCCGCGTCTGCCGGCGCGCGTGCGGAGGTGAAGGCCTCCGTGAGCGCAGGGGCGCTCACGGTGACGATCGGCGGCGATCTCGTGCTCGACACCGTGGCGGGCGTGCACGAGGAACTGCACCGCGCGCTGCAGGCGCCGCTGGCGCGATCGCCGCGGGCGATCCGGCTTGAGCTGGCGAGCGTGGCGCGGATCGACGCGGCCGGCGTGGCGGTCGCGGTGCGGCTGCATCGGTTTGCGAAGTCGCTCGGGGTGCCCATCGAGATCGCGGGCGTCGAGGGCGACCGCAAGCTGCTCGTCGACCTCGCGCTGCGCGGGCAAGACCCGGCGGCACCCGCGCGCCCGCTTGGATTCGTGCGCGAGGTGGGCCAGGCCGCCGCGGGCGTCTGGGAGATCCTCGTGGACCTCCTGCGCTTTGCGGGCGAGGTGACCGTGATCGCGCTGCAGATCGTGCGGCGGCCGACGCTCCTGCGCTTTCGCGACACGATCGCCGCGATGGCGCGGCATGGCACCGATGCGGTGCCGGTCGTGGGGCTGCTCGGCTTCCTCATCGGCGCCATCATCGCGTTCCAGACCTACGACCCGATGGCCAAGTACGGCGCCAAGCTGCAGGTGGCCGACGTGGTCGCCGTGTCGATCGTGCGCGAACTCGGGCCGCTCATCACGGCGATCATCCTCGCGGGCCGCTCGGGCAGCGCGTTCGCCGCGGAGATCGGCACGATGAAGGTCACGCAGGAGCTGGACGCGCTGCGCACGTTCGGCATCGATCCCGTGCGATTCCTCGTGATCCCGCGCATGCTGGCCACGGTGGTGGTGACGCCCATGCTGGCGGTGTATGCGTCGATCCTCGGCGTGCTCGGTGGCTTCACGGTGCTGGGGCCGAAGGGGATCACCTTCACGCAGTACCTCGTCGAGGTGCGCGACGTGCTCACGATCGGCGGCTTCCTGCAAGGGCTGGCGAAGGCGGCGGTGTTCGCGCTGCTCGTCTCGGCGATCGGCTGCCTGGCGGGCATGCGCACGGGGCAGGGGCCTGGCGCCGTCGGCCTGAGCACCACCCGCGCGGTCGTCGCGGGCATCGTGGCCATCATCGTGGCCGACAGCATCCTCGGATCGTTCTTCTACACGCTGGGAATCTAGGCCTTGCCGCGCACCGCACCATCACCGAGCCAGCAGCCCGCCCCGGCGGGCGATGTGGTGATCGCGCTGCGCGGCGTGTCGATCGGCTACGGGACGCGCGCCATCGTCGAGGGCATCGACCTCGACGTGCGGCGCGGCGAGATCCTCTTCATCGGCGGCGGATCGGGCTGCGGCAAGACCACGCTGCTTGCGTCGATGAACACGCTGCGTCCGCCGCTCGCCGGCAGCATCGCCATCGACGGCATCGAGATCGCGGGCGCCGACGAGGACACGCTGCAGCGGGTGCGGCGGCGCTTCGGAATGATGTACCAGCTGGGCGCGCTCTTCGGCGGCATGACGCTGCTCGAGAACGTGCGGCTTCCGCTCGAGGAGTTCACGCGGCTGCCGCGGGACGTCATGGATGACGTCGCACGCGCCAAGCTCGGGCTCGTCGGGCTCGCCGCGCACGCGGGCAAGAAGCCTGCGGAAATCTCGGGCGGCATGCAGAAGCGCGCTGCGATCGCGCGTGCGCTTGCACTCGATCCCCCGATCGTGTTCCTCGACGAGCCGAGCGCGGGCCTCGATCCCGTGACCAGCGCCGACCTCGACGCGCTCATCGAGGCGCTCAACCGCATGCTCGGCACCACCTTCGTGGTGATCTCGCACGAGCTGGCGAGCATCTTCGCCATCGGGCACCGCTTTGCCATGCTCGATGGAGCGCGGCGGCGGCTGGTGGCGCTCGGCCCGCCCGCGGAGCTGCGCGATCACAGCGACGATGCATGGGTGCGGCGCTTCCTGAGCCGCACCGCCAGCGGAGACCAGACATGAGTCCATCGACGGAAATCAAGGTCGGAACGTTCGTCATCGCCTCCGCGGCGCTCGCGCTTGGCGGCGTGATCGCCCTCGGCTC
Source organism: Phycisphaerales bacterium (assembly GCA_044341665.1). GTDB lineage: Bacteria > Planctomycetota > Phycisphaerae > Phycisphaerales > SM1A02 > QWPT01. The sequence goes on from JBIIRG010000007.1 coordinate 2,328, forward strand.
CGGCAAGTTCTTTCACGAGACCCAGATTCTCGAGACCTCGACGCGCGAGTCGGTCGACGGCCTTCAGATCGGAAGCCCCGTGAAGTACCGCGGCGTGCCGATCGGCGAGATCGACGCGATCTCGTTCGCCGACCGCCTCTATCCCGGCAGCGATGACGACGGCAGCTCGGAGTTCGACTACGGAAGCCCCGTGGTGATCCGCATGAAGGTGCGCCTCGATGTGTTCGGGCCAGGGCGTTCCGAGCAGTTCACGAAGGACATCGAGCGCGGCGTGGCCAAGGGACTGCGCGCGCGCATGCGGTCGGCGGGACTCACGGGCGGTCTCTTCGTGGAGCTCGACATGGTCGACGCGCACGAGTACCCCGAGGTGAAGCCGCCGTTCCTGCCTGACTTTCCCTACGTTCCCAGCGCTCCGAGCCGCTTCGACGAGGTGCTCGCCACGCTCGAGCGCATCTCGGGCAGCCTCGGGCGCGTGGACTTCGAGGGAATCGGCGCGGGCATGAAGGAGACGGTCGACTCGCTCAACCGCGTGCTGAACGGACGGGTGGAGACCATGCTCGCGAACGCCGACGGCTTCATCGCCGAGCTCGGCAAGTCGAACGCGATGCTGCAGAAGCTGCTCTCCGATCCGCGGCTCGAGAGCGCGCTCGACAACACGGCGGCGATGTCGGCCGACCTGCGCGCCACCTTGCCGGCAACGGTGCGTGAGTACGGCGAGTTCGGCGCGGAGCTGAACACGCTGGTCAAGGCCGAGGAGCACGACCTGCGGCGGTTGCTCGCCGCGCTTCGCCAGACCGCGGAGAACCTCGAGAATCTCACCGATCGCGCGCGGCAGGATCCGCCGCGGCTGCTGTTCTCGGCGCCGCCCCGCAAGCTGGCGCCGGGGGAGATCGAGCCATGAACGGACACGACACGATCGCGGTCATCGCGAGGGAGCAGCGCATGGAGCACGAGCCTCACGCCATCGGTCCGCGGCGATGCCGCTGCAGCGCCGGTCGTCTCGCGCGGCTGGCCCTCGCCTGCGCAGCGGCTGCGGCCGTCGCCGGATGTACGGTCTTCGATCGCGACGCGCCGACGGCCTCGCACTTCCTGCTGGCGCCGCCGACGCAGGCCAAGGTCGACGGTGCGTCGCTCGGAAGCGTGCTGGTGCGGGGCGCCTCGGCGGTACGCCCGTTCGATGCGCAGGGATTCGTCTATCGCCTGAGCAACGGTCAGTGGCGCATCGACGCCTACAACGGATTCCTCGCGAGCCCGCCCGACATGGTCACCGAGGCGCTCACCAAGGCGTTCGCCGAGTCGGGGCGGTTCAGCGTGGTCGCGGACGCCGGGCTTGGCACGCAGACCGACCTCACGCTCGAGACGGTGGTGGAGGAGTTCTACGCGGACTTCACCGACCGCGCCGCGCCGATCGCCGTGGTGCAGTTGCGAACGTATCTGCTCGACCGGCGCACCGGCCGCGGCGAGGTGCTGCGGCAACTCGACGGCAAGGCCTCGGAGCCACTGGTGGACGGAACCCCGAAGGCCGTGGTCGACGCGCTGTCGAAGGCGACCGCGGAGGCGATCGCGGGCATCGTGGGGCAGCTGCCGGCGACCCCCGAGGGCTTGCGCGGCGGCGCCCGTTGAGGCGGCGCCGCGCGTTGGCCGCCGAGTTTGCGGACATGGAGGCTGCATCCGCGATCGAAGTTCGGGCGCGATGGGTGAATCGCCGCTGCGCTGCCCGCGAAGCCTGGCCGAAGCGTTTACGCTCCTCGATCCATGTCGACCGGTTCCTTCCAGCGCCCCGTGCCTGCAGACGACGCCTCGCGCGTGGTCACGCGCGCGGTGCTGGAGCTGGCGCTCCGCGTCGAGTCGACGCCACTGCCCTCCGAGGGTGAGTTCGCGCGCGTCGAGGTGCCCGTCGATCCGACGGATCTCCTGCAGTGGCTCCGCGGCGCACCGGTCGGCGAGCGGCGCTACTTCCGTGACCGCGCCTCGAAGCTCGAGATTGCGGGCGTGGGCGCGGCGGTCTCGTGCGGCTTTGGCGAGCACGAGCGCTGGAGCGCGGTCCCGGCGCGTTCGAGCGGAGCGCGCGCGAGCGCCTGGTTCGTGTCGCTTCCCTTCGACGCCGCGCGCGCACGCGACGGTTCGTGGACGCGGTTCGTGGCCCATCCGAGTGTCCTGCCTGAGTTCGAGCTTCGCCGCGACGTCGACCAGCATGTACTCGCCGCGCATGTGACAGCCCGCACCGATCGCGGTGCGCTGGCGGCGCGCCTGCGCGCGATGTCGACGCCGCCATCGGAGTGCGTCGTCGAGCCAGCGCTCGTGCGGCAGTCCGACGGCACGGGAGAGGCCGAGTGGACGCGCGCGGTGCGTGCGGCGCTCGAGCGCATCCGCTCTGGTGCGCTTCGCAAGATCGTGCTTGCGCGTACGCGGCGCTACATCGCGAGCGGTGCGCTCGACCCCGTGGCCGTGCTGGCGCGCCTCGCGGGTCGCGAGGCGCGTGGTTTCCGCTTCCTGGTCGAGGCGGGCGCTGGCCACGCCTTCCTGGGCGTGACGCCCGAGCGGCTCGTGCTGCGATCCGGCCGCGTGGCGCGCAGCGAGGCTGTGGCCGGAACGAGGCCGCGCGGTGTCGATGGCGTGGCGGATCGCTTGCTGGGCGAGTCGCTTCTCGCGAGCGCCAAGGATCGACGCGAGCAAGAGCTTGTCGTCGAGCGCGTGCGCGAGGCGCTCGCGGCCTGCGCGACGAGCCTGCGCGTCGATGCCGAGCCCCGGCTGCTGCGGCTTGCCTACGTGCAGCACCTGGCGACCCGTGTGCAGGCCGAGCTCCGTGCGGGCGTGGGCGATCTCGACCTCGTTCGCGCCCTGCACCCGACGCCGGCGGTGGCGGGTGCGCCCGTTGCCGACGCAGTCGCCGCGCTCCGGGACTTCGAGCCGTTCGACCGCGGGCTCTACGCTGGCCCGGTGGGCGTCGTGTCGCGCGACGGTGCCGAGATCGCAGTGGCGATCCGCTCGGCGCGCATCGAGGGCGACACGCTGACCGCCTTCGCGGGCGCTGGCATCGTCGAAGGCTCCGATCCCGCCGAGGAATGGCGCGAGACGGGGCACAAGCTGCTCGCCTTCGAGCGTCTCGCCACCTGATACCTTTCGCGCATGCGCGACGCGCCCAACATCAACATGGCGTGGACCATGCTCGCAGCCGAGGAGTGCTGGCGGCTGGGCGTGCGGCACGTCGTCGTCTGCCCCGGCTCGCGCAGCGCGCCCCTCGCCGTCGCGTTCGCGCGGCATCCGAAGCTGCGCGTGCACATCGCCCACGACGAGCGCGGCGGCGCGTTCATGGCGCTCGGCATCGCGAAGTCGTCGGGCGTGCCTGCGGTGGTGGTGATGACCAGCGGAACGGCCGTCGCCAACGCGCTGCCCGCGATGGTCGAGGCGCGCATGACGCGCACGCCGATGCTCGTGTTTGCGGCCGACCGTCCGCCGGAACTGCGCGATTGCGGCGCAAACCAGGCCATTCCGCAGGCACAGCTCCTCGCGGGCGCCGCGCGATGGTCGGTCGACATGCCGTGTCCTTCGTCGGAGATCGCGGCGGAGTTCGTGCTGTCCACCGTCGACGAGGCGTTTGCGCGCGCGTGCGGCAGCGCTGGCGCCCAGGGCGGCGCGGTGCATGTGAACTGGCAGTTCCGCGAGCCGCTTGCGCCCGAGGCGCGTGCGTGGGACATCGCCTGGCTCTGGTCGGCGTCGCGTTGGACGAAGTCGCGCACGCCTTGGCGCACGTCGCTTCCCGCGCTTCCGAGCGACGTCGAGATCGACGATGCACTGGTGATCGCAGGCCGTACGACGGCGCGCACCACGGCGTCGCTGGCGAAGTGGAGGGGAACGCTGCTCGCCGACATCACGAGCGGCCTGGCGGGCGCTGGCACCGCCGGCGCCGACCTCGTGCTGCGTGCGGCGCTCGAGGGCGCCGGCAATCCCGCGTTGCGCGAGGCGCTGCGGCCGAGCGCGCTTGCGATCGTCGGAGATCCGGTCGTCTCGAAGCGGATGAACGCGTGGATCGCTGCGCAGGAGTGCGCGACGACCCTGTTCGGCGCGGGTGATCCGCGCGTCGATCCCGCGCACCGCGGCGATGCGGTCTACGCAGGCGAGGTCGCGTTCCGCGCCGCGCGCGGGCTCAAGCCTCATGCAGGCTGGAAGCGCGCGCTCGCATGCGCCACACGCGCTGCGGGCAAGGCGCTCGGCGCCGAGCGCGCGCTCTGCGAGCCGACCGCAATCGCCGATGCGGCCGAGGCCTGTGCCGCGCATGCGCACGGCACGGTCTTCTACGGTTCCTCGATGCCGATCCGCGATGCGGACTTCATGGCGATCCCGCAGCCCAAGGGCTGGCACGCCGCCGCGAACCGCGGCGCGAGCGGGATCGATGGGCTCATCGCGAGCGCTGCAGGCCACGCGCACGCGACGGGCGAACCCGTCGTCGCCATCGTGGGCGACGTGAGCGCGCTGCACGACCTCAATAGCCTCCAGCTTGCCTCGATGGTCGAGACGCCGCTCGTGATCGTCGTCCTCAACAACGACGGTGGCGGCATCTTCCGATACCTGCCGATCGCACGGCACGACGACGTGTTCGAGGCGTGCTTCACGACGCCGCACGGGCTCTCGTTCGCACCGATCGCGAGGTCCTTCGGCCTCGCCGTCGAGACGCCGAAGACGCGCGCCGCCATGGCGAAGGCCGTGTCGAAGGCGCTCGCGCGCGGGGGCGCGACGCTGGTCGAGGTCGTCTGCACGCGCGAGTCGAGCGAGGAGTGCCGCGCGCGCGTCGCGAAGGCCGCGGTCGACGCGCTCGGCCGGGATTTCCGCTGATGCGGCGCGTGACGCTCGTGCATGGTTTCCTCGGTTCGCCCGCCGACTGGGCGGACGTGCTCGCGAGGCTCTCGCCTGGAATCGCCTGCGACTGCGTGCCGCTCACCGACCTCGGATGCGGTTCCGTCGACGAAGCCGCGTCGATGCTCGCGCTGCGCCTCGCGCGGAATCCGTGCGACCTGCTCGTCGGCTACTCGATGGGCGGCCGCATCGCGCTCGAGCTCGCTGCGGCGCGCGGTGAACTGGTTCCCCGGCTGCTCCTCCTTGGTGCAAGCCCGGGTCTCGACGATGCAGCCGAGCGCGCGCGCCGCGCCAGCGAGGACGACGCGCGCGCCGCCGAGATCCTTCGCGATGGCCTCGATGCGTTCGTCGAGCGCTGGTACCGCCTGCCGATCTTCGCGCCGTTCACGCGGCATCCGTCGTTCTCCGCGGCGCGTCTGCGCCGAGCGCAGGGCGAGGCCGCGTTCTGGGCGCGCTGCGTCGCAGGCTGCTCGCCAGGCCGCGGAACGCCGCGCTGGAGCGCGATTCCCGCGATCGCGTCGCGCGCCGTGTTTGCCGCGGGCGCGCTCGACGAGCGATATGCTGCGTACGCCGCGCGCGCCCGCGACATGAGCGCGTCGAGCGCGCGCGCCCTGCGCATCGAGTTTGTCACGGGCGCAGGGCATGTCCTGCCGCTCGAGGCCCCCGACGCGTGCGCGCGTCTCATCGAATCGACCCTTCAGCTCACGCCCGAAACCACGCCATGACCACCGCCTATCCCCCGACCAAGCCGACCACCGAGACCGCAGAGAAGATCCGCCCCGCGCTGGCGTGGAAGGAAATCGAGAAGGGCTTTGCCGAGGTCAAGTACCACAAGGCCGAGCGCATCGCCAAGATCACGATCAACCGGCCCGAGGTGCGCAACTCGTTCACGCCGCGCACCGTCGAGGAGATGCGTGCGGCACTGCTCGACGCGAAGAACGACCCCGAGATCGGCGTCGTCATCCTGTGCGGCGAGGGCGAGCGCGCCTTCTGCGCGGGCGGCGACCAGCGCGTGCGCGGACACGCGGGCTACCGCTCCGAGTCGGGCAGCGAGATGCTCAACGTGCTCGAGTTCCAGCGCGAGATCCGCACCTGCCCGAAGCCCGTCGTCGCCATGGTCGCGGGCTGGTCGATCGGCGGCGGCCATGTGCTGCACATGATGTGCGACCTCACGATCGCCGCGGAGAACGCGCGCTTCGGACAAGTCGGCCCGCGCATGGGCAGCTTCGACGGCGGCTACGGCGCGAGCTACATGGCGCGCATCATCGGCCAGAAGCGCGCGAGGGAGATGTGGTTCCTCTGCCGCAGCTACTCGGCGCAGGAGGCGCTCGACATGGGCCTCGTCAACGTCGTGGTCAGCGTGACCGAGCTCGAGGAAGTGACCGTGCAGTGGTGCCGCGAGATGCTCGCGAACTCGCCCACGGCGCTGCGCGCGCTCAAGGCCGCGATGAACGCCGATTGCGACGGACAGGCGGGCCTGCAGGAACTCGCAGGGATCGCCACCATGCTCTACTACATGACCGACGAGGCAAAGGAAGGAAAGAACGCGCAGCTCGAGAAGCGCAAGGCGGACTTCCGAAAGTTCGCGCCGTGAGCGCCACGGCGCTCGGCACCTGGATCGGCGCGGTCCGTCCGAAGACGCTCGGCGCGTCGCTCTGTCCCGTGCTGATGGGCGCGGCGCTTGCCTGGAACGACGGCGTGTTCGCGTGGCTGCCCGTCGCTGCGGCGCTCGCGGGCGCGTGCCTGCTGCAAGTCGCGAGCAACTTCGCGAACGACCTCTACGACGGACTGCGCGGAACCGACTCAGGCGCGCGGCTGGGCCCGCAGCGCGCGGTCGCGAGCGGACTGCTGACGCCTGCGGCGATGCGGCGCGCGCTCGTGGCCGTGCTCGTCGTTGCCGTCGTTCCCGCGGCATTCCTTGCGTGGCATGCCGGCTGGGGCTTCGCGGCGATCGGCGTGGCCGGTGCGATCTGCGCGGTCGGCTACACCGCGCCGCCCATGGCGCTGGCCTACCGCGGGCTGGGCGATCCGTTCGTGTTCATCTTCTTCGGGCCGCTCGCCGTCGCGGGCACGCGCGCGGCCTGCGACGGCGAGTGGAGCATCGCCGCGCTCTTCTGCGGCGTTGCGCCCGGCGCGATCGGCGTGGCGCTGCTCGCGACGAACAACCTCCGCGACCGCGCGGGCGATGCCGCGAGCGGCAAGCGCTCCCTGGTCGTGCGCTTTGGCGAGCAGTTCGGACGCGTGCAGATCGCGCTCGCGCACGGGCTTGCCGTGGTGGTGCCGTTCATCGCGTACTTCCTCGGCGTGCCGCGCGGAGCGATCGCAGCCTCGATGCTGGCGCTGCTGCTCGCGCCGATCTCGCTTGCCGTCCTCATGGGCCGCGACGGCGTGGCCCTCAACCGCACGCTCGCGGGGTTCGGGGCGATGCTCTATCTCTATGGCGTCGTGTTTGCGATCGGAGTCCTTGTGAGTGGAGGAGTGCGATGATCGATCCGATCCTTCGGGTGTCGCTCGAGGTGCAGCCGTTCGCGCAGCCGCTCGTGGGCGCCGCTGCGCGCGAGGTCGCGTTCCTGCGCGTCGAGAACGAGGTGACCGGACGCGTTGGTTTCGGCGAGTGCGCGCCGCTTCGGGGCGTGCACCGCGAGACGCTGGACGATTCGCTTGCAGCGCTCGAGGACTGGCTCGACGGCATCCGCGAGACGGACGATCTCCCTCCGAGCGCCGCGTTTGCGGCGTCGTGCGCCATCGCGACAGGCGAGGGCTTCGGGAGCGGCATCGCGCGCGACGCCGACGTGGCCGCGCTGCACGCGGGCGGCGTGGCCGAGCTCACCGACGTGGAGCTGGCGCGGCTGCGCGGCACGAAGTCGCTCAAGCTCAAGATCGGCCGCGCAGCGCCCGCAGAGGAGCGCGCGCTGATCGCGCGTGCGCTGGAGGGATTGCCCGGCGTGCGGCTTCGGCTCGATGGAAACCGCAGGCTTTCGCTTGCGGATTGCATCGACCTGCTGCGCGGCATCGACCCTGCGCACGTCGAGTATCTCGAGGAGCCGATCGCGAACCCCGCCGAGCTCGGCGATCTCGCCGATGCGACGGGAATGACGCTCGCCCTCGATGAGCTTGTGGCCGACCGCGGCCGCGAGGCGCGGCTTCTTCGCGAGGAACTCGCCCGCTCGAAGCGCGTGGCGGCATGGGTGCTCCGCATGTCGGCGATCGGCTCACTCGACGCGATCTACGACACGGCGGAGGAGGCGGCCCGGCTCGGATCCGATGTGGTGCTCTCGACCGCGTTCGAGAGCTCGTATTCGCTGCGGCTTGCGGTGCATCTCGCGGCGTCGATGCCCAACGCACGCCGGCCGCATGGCCTCGGCACCGCGCACGTCCTGCTCGGCGACGCCTGCGCATCGGCCGCGATCTGCAACGGCGTGCTCGCCGGAGGTCCGTTGCCCGTTCCGTTCGCGGAGGCGTGGTCGTGAGGAATTGCCTGCGCGGCGGGCCCGGCGTGCGTGCGGAGCTCGCGCGATGAGCGACACGGCGGTCGAGATCGTCGAGGTGGAGCCCGGCGTGGATCCGTTGCCGCGCTTCGAGGCCGCGTGGTCGCGGGGTGCACGCGTGCTCCCGCTGACGCGTTCGTTGCCGCCCGCCGTCCGCGACGAGCTCCTCGGACGCGTGCGGGCGATCCGTTGCGGCGTTGCTCCGGGCATCGTCCTCGCAACGAGCGGTTCGAGCGGGACGCCCAGGCTCATCGATCTGTCGCTCGAGGCGCTCCGCGCGAGCGCCGAGCTCGGCGCGCGCGTGATTCCCTTCGGCCCAGGCGACACCTGGTACGCATCGCTCGCGCCGTCGCATGTCGGCGGCGTGATGATCCTGATGCGTGCACGGTTTCTCGGCGGCAGCGTGCGATTCGCGCCGCAGCCGCGCGCGTGGCGCGACCTCGACGGATGCACGCATGTCTCGCTTGTGGCAACGCAGCTCGCGCGGCTGCTCGAGGATCTGGCACCCGTCCCTCGCTCGCTCGCGGCCGTGATGCTCGGCGGAGGGCCGAGCGCGCAGTCGCTGCACGAGGCGGCGATCGCGCGCGGCGTACCGCTCTACTCGAGCTACGGCATGACCGAGACCTGCTCGCAGGTCGCGACCGGCCGACGCGCGCCTGGCGACGCAGCGACGCTCGCGGGCCCGCCGCTACCCGAGATCTCGATCGCGATCGACCCCGCGACGTCGGAGATCCTCGTCGACGGACCGACGCTGGCGCGCGGCGAGTTCATCGACGGCACACTGGTGCCGCTCGCGCGACCCCTCCGCACGCGCGACGCCGGATCGATCGACGATCGCGGCAGGCTGCACGTGCTTGGCCGGCTCGACTCGATGTTCATCTCAGGAGGCAAGAACATCCACCCCGAGTCGATCGAGCGCGCCGTGGGGACGCTCGCCGGCGTGCGCTCGTGCTGCGTGATCGGGGTGCCCGATGCCACTTGGGGTGCGCGGCCCGTGGCGTTTGTCGATCTCGCGGGCGAATCCGCGCGCGACATCCGTTCCGCGCTCCGCGACGTGCTTCCGCCGCACGAGATCCCCGATGCGGTCTACGCGATGCCGGCCGATGAAGCCGCATCCGCCAAGCCTTCGCGCGCGCGCCTCGCGGCGCGGCACGCATGCGGCGAGCGTTTCGATCGGCTCAGCTGAGCCGGCCCGTGCGCGACTGCGTCTCCTCGATCCACGCGCGGAACGCCTCGGGCAAGTCGACCGACTCGCCGGCCTCGACGTCGATGGCAACGCGCTTGACGCGCGCCGACATCACGAGCTCGCCCTCGAGCAGGAACGACCACTGGATGGTGTAGCCGCTCCGTCCGATCTCGATGGCCGACAGCCGCACCGCGAGCCGGTCGCCCACGCGCACCGGCCTGCGGTAGTCGGCTTGGCAATGCACGATCGGCGTGGGCGCCATGCGCCCATCCAGCATGGCGCGCACGCTGAACCCGCCGAGCTCGAGCCAGCGCTCGAAGAGCTCCTCCTCGATCTCGAAGATCTTCGGATAGAAGAGCACGCCCGCCGCGTCGGTGTGCGGGAGGCGGATCACGAAGTGCTCGCTGAAGTCGGCCAGGTTCATGGCGGCAAGATACGGGGAAAGCGTGCGATCCTTCCGCAGGCGCGTTTTCTCGGGTACAACATGCGCTCCTGAGCATTTCACCGAATAGGAGTCACCATGCGCTGCACGATCTGCCCTGTCCTCGGAATGTCCGCCTTCGCCTTCGTCTCGGTCGCGCTTCTTGCGGCTGCGCCGCAGGACACGGGCGGCAAGTCGGCCGACAAGAAGTGGGGCGTGCATGACAAGGATCGCCCGCAGCCCGCGATGGTCGCTCCCGGTGGTCATTCGGGTGGCCACGGCAAGGCGCCCAGTGACGCGATCGTCCTCTTCGACGGCAAGAGCCTCGACAAGTGGACGGGCAACAACAACACCGCCGCGTGGGAAGTCAAGGACGGCTACTTCCAGGTCAAGCCGGGCAGCGGCAACATCCGCACCAAGGATGGCTTCGGCTCGTGCCAGTTCCACATCGAGTGGATGATCCCCGCCGACCGCGAGTGCAACGGCCAGCAGGGCTGCAACAGCGGCGTCTTCTTCATGGACCGCTACGAGCTCCAGATCCTCGGCTCGAACCCGAACAAGACCTACGTCGACGGCATGGCGGGTGCGATGTACGGCCAGTACCCGCCGCTGGTGAACGCCTGCAATCCGAACGGCGAGTGGAACACGTACGACGTGATCTTCCACGCGCCCAAGTTCAAGGCCGATGGATCGCTCGCGAAGGCGGGCACCATGACGGTGTTCCTCAACGGCGTGCTCGTGCAGGACCACTCCGAGATCTGGGGCGCCACCGCGCACGCGGCCGTCGCCAAGTACTCGGCCCACGAGCCCAGGCTTCCGATCGGGCTGCAGGACCACGGCGATCCGCTGTGCTTCCGCAACGTGTGGCTGCGTCCGCTCGCCGACTGAGGCGCGCGAGGACGATGTCGACGTCGGCCGCCGCACCGGGAAAGTGATCGCGCCGAACAGGTCTTCTCGCCGCGACTGCAGGACGCCATGGGCTTCTACTTCCGACGATCGGTCAACCTCGGTCCGTTCCGCGTGAACCTCTCGCGCGGCGGCGTCGGCTGGTCGGTCGGCGGGCGTGGATTTCGCACCGGGCAGAGCGGACGGGGCCGCAAGTACACGACCATCTCGATCCCCGGCACGGGCGTCGGCTACCGCACGTCGTCGCGCAGCGGGTGCCTGCTCGCGCTGGTCGCCGCGCCGCTGACGGCCGTGCTCGCTGCGCTGGCCGCGGCGCATTTCTGGAGAGGAACCGCATGAGTGCCCTCGATCGCCTTCGTTGGAAGCGCACGCTCCGCACGCCCTCAAGCGAGCGCCTGCTTGCCGTGGTCGACGACCGCGATGCCATTGCCGTGGACTTGCACTTCCTGCCGGACGGCAGCGTGGCCGGCACGGTCACAGTGGTCGATGGCGGCGGCATCGGACGCGAGGAGATCCCTGCATTGCTCCAGCGGATCGACGACGACTTCCTGCCGGGAGTGGACCTCGACGAGGGCGGCGTCGTCTTCACGGTCGTGTGGGCGAGGGCCGCGGAGAGCTTCGAGAGCGCGCGCTCGGAGTAGCGGCCGCATCGCGGCAACATTCAACCGCAGCGCCGAAGCGCGCCGATAGCCGCGGCATGCATTCGATCCTCCGACTCTCGGCACTGTTCTTCGCGCTCGTGGCCATCGGTTGCTCGGCGCTCAAGCCTGCGCCTCGCGAGCCCATCGCAAACGCGCCCACCGTGTCGGCCGCCGAGGTGGTCGGCACCTGGAGCCTGACCGACGACGAGAACGCGACCTTCGACGTTCGGCTGTCGGCGTCGGGCAGCGCCGTGAGCAACTGGTCCAAGGGGCCCTCGAGCGCTGCGGGAGAGCAGGGGCGATGGTCGATCGTGGGTGACCGCGTCGTGGTCGACTACGTGGATGGCTGGCGTGACTGCATCATCCGAACCGCCGACGGACGCTTCCGCAAGGAGTCCTTCGCGCCGAACGCACCGCGCGAGGGCGCACCGACCAACATGGGGAGCGCCGTGCGCGCGGCGGAGTCCGCTGCGGCGTGGGTCGGCGTCTACGCCGTCGAAGCCGTCGGTGCTGCCGAGGCGTTCCACATCGCCCTTCAGTCGACGGGGCTTGCACACAAGTCGACGGGTGGCCGCCGCACGGGTGCGTGGTGGATCGGCGATGGGGCAGTCTGGATCCGCTGGACCGATGGCGCAACGACCGAGCTCCGCACCGCATCCACGGGATTCGCGACGCGCTCATGGCGCGCGGCGAGCACGCTCGACGCCCAGGGCATTCCCGTCGCCGCACCGACATCGACCGCGACGGCGCAGCGCGCCGAGTAGGACGGCTCCGAACCTGCGCTCGCACCACGATTTGCGGACGCGCAACTTGCAGAAGTCGCGCTGAATCACGGATTTCTGTTCCGACATTCGGAGGGCGAGGTGTAGACTCGCCCTGCGTTTCAGGACCATCCGCCATGAACAGCACGGCCATGAAGAACACGGGATCCACCGCGCTTTCCATTGTATTGTCGTTGGCAGCCGTCGTGCCTTTCGCGGCGCCACTCGTCGCAACCGACACCGGGCATGCCCAGTCGATCCGACCGGGCGTCGGTGCGATTCCGTACTTCGGCACGCCGGCGGGCACGACGTTCCGCGTGTGGGCGCCCAACGCCACCGCCGTCCGCGTGGCGGGCACGTTCAACAACTGGAACGCCACGAGTCATCCGCTTTCCAGCGAGGGCAACGGCTATTGGTCGAGTGACGTCAACTTCGTCTATGCAGGCACGCAGTACAAGTTCGTGATCACGGGTCCGGCGGGAACGATCTGGAAGAACGACGCGCGCGCGCGCCAGGTCACGAACTCCGTCGGCAACTCGGTGGTCGTCAACCACAGCGCCTTCACGTGGACCACGCCCAACTTCCAGATCGCCGACTGGAACAAGCTCGTCATTTACGAGCTGCACATCGGCACCTTCGGCCAGACGCCCGATGGCGTGCTGCCCGCGAACTTCGATGAGGCCCGTGCCAAGCTCGACCACCTCGCCGACCTCGGCGTGAACGCCGTGCAGGTCATGCCGATCGGCGAGTTCCCGCAGGGGATCTCGTGGGGCTACAACCCGTCGTTCCCCTATGCGGTCGAGAGCGCCTACGGCACGCCGACCGACCTCAAGGAGTTCGTCGACGCGGCGCACGCGCGCGGCATCGCGGTCTTCTCCGACTTGGTGTTCAACCACCTCGGCCCCACCGACCTCGACCTCTGGCAGTACGACGGCTGGAGCCAGAACAACGGCGGCGGCATCTTCTTCTATCAGGATTCCCGCGCGGTCACCCCGTGGGGCAACACGCGCCCCGACTTTGGCCGCGGCGAGGTGCGCTCGTACATCCGCGACAACGTCATGTACTGGCTCGACGAGTATCGCCTCGACGGGCACCGCATGGACGGCACCAAGTACATCCGCAAGGTTGATCAGGCGGGGCCAGACATCCCCGAGGGCTGGTCGCTGCTCCAGTGGATCAATGACTCGGTCGACGCGGCGTATCCCGGCAAGATCTCGATCTGCGAGGACCTCGACAACAACCCGTGGCTGACCAAGCCAACGGGCGCGGGCGGCGCCGGTTTCGACGCGCAGTGGGATGCGCAGTTCTACTGGCCCGTGCGCGGCAACCTGATCACGCCCAACGACGCCGACCGCGACATGAACGCGATCCGCGGCGCCATTCTCGCCAACTACAACGCAAGCGCGTTCCAGCGCGTGATCTACACCGAGAGCCACGACGAGGTCGCCAACGGCCAGTCGCGCATGCCGGAGGCCATCTGGCCGGGCAACGCATCGAGCTGGTTCTCGAAGAAGCGCTCGACGCTCGGTGCGGCCGTGGTGATGACCTCGCCCGGCATTCCGATGCTGTTCCAAGGCCAGGAGTTCCTCGAGGACGGCTGGTTCCAGGACACCGATCCCGTCGACTGGACGAAGGCGACGACATTCGCCGGCATCAAGGCGCTGTACAAGGACCTCATCTCGCTTCGCAAGAACAGCGCCGGCCTCACGCGCGGCCTCACTGGACAGAGCACCAGCGTCTACCACGTGAACCAAGGCTGGAAGGTGCTCGGTTTCCACCGCTGGATGAACGGCGGCGAGAAGGACGACGTGATCGTGGTCATGAACTTCTCGTCGACGCCGCGCACGGGCTACCGCGTCGGCTTCCCGCGTGACGGGCGATGGAAGGTGCGCTTCAACAGCGACTGGAGCGGCTACGACGGTTCGTTTGCCAACACGGGCACCTACGACCTCGACGCCACCTACGCGACGCCGTGGGACGGAATGCCTGCCAGCGGCATCTTCGACATCGGCGCGTACACCTGCCTGATCTTCTCGCAGGGCGATGTGCCGCCTCCGACCAATGCGTCGGACCTCAACGCCGACGGGCGCGTGGATGCGGCCGACCTTGCGCTCCTGCTGAATGCGTGGGGCACCGCGAAGGGCGCCGCCGACATCAACCGCGACGGTGCGGTCAATGGCGTTGATCTCGCAATTCTCCTTGGGCAATGGGGTTGGAGCGCCCAGTAACTTCGGCACCGCGGCCGCGGAAACCGAATAATCGGAGTGTTTCCTTCGTATCGCGCCCAATTCGGGCTAGATTCGGAGGGTCGCAGGTTCATCAAAGGGGGCGCTGTCGCTTGCACGCGGGCGCCCCGAAGAGGCTCAAGACCAATCAACAGAGGAGTCCAGAAAGATGCGTTCCACCATGATGTTCGTCGCGGCGCTTGGCGTTGCTTCGGCCGCGCAGGCCCAGATCGCCCTCGACGGCGCTGCAGAGGCGGCCTATGGCGCCCCCGTTGCCGTCCAGAACACGCAGACCCAGTTCGGTGATTCGAACGTCGGTCTCATCGATTCGGCCAACGGATCCGAGCTCGACGCGATGTACGCCAAGATCGAGAACGGCATGCTGTACCTCGTGCTCGCGGGCAACCTCGAGTCGAACTTCAACAAGCTCGAGATCTTCATCGACGGCGTGGCGGGGGGGCAGAACCAGCTCCGCAGCAACAACCCCGACGTCGACTTCAACGGCATCAACCGCATGGGCGACGACCCCGCGACCACGAAGGTCGTCGAGGGCCTCACCTTCGATGCGGCCTTCGCGCCGGACCTCTGGGTCAGCCTCACCTGCGGCGGCACGCCCTTCGCGGTGTACATGAACCAGGCCCAGCTCCTCACCAAGGGCGGCGGCACGGGCGGCTACCTCGGCACGGGCGGCGCGGGCGCTGCCGGCGCCACGATCTTCAAGAGCGGCTTCGGCTTCGGCATCGACAACTCGAACATCGCGGGCGTGCCCGGCGGCACCGACGTCGATGCGGGCAGCGGCGCGACCGTGACCACGGGCGTCGAGGTCCAGATTCCTCTGAACGCGATCCCCGGCTACGTCTCGGGCGACATCAAGGTCATGGCCTTCATCAACGGTGGTGGCCACGACTTCTCGTCGAACCAGTACCTCCCCGGCCTCGGTGGCGGACCGAACCTGGCCGAGCCCCGTCTGATCAACCTCGACATCATCCCGGGCGACCAGTTCGCGACCATCTCGGCGGGCGGCGGCGGCAACAACTGCCCGGCCGACTTCGATGTCGACGGCTCGGTCGGCGCGGCCGACCTGGCGGCGCTCCTCAACGCGTGGGGCTCCTCGGGTTCGGCCCAGGACCTCGACGGCGACGGCTCGGTGGGCGCGGCTGACCTGGCGGCCCTCCTGAACGCCTGGGGCACCTGCCCGCAGTGATCGGGCGGCCCTGAGCGAAAGGGCCTTCAACGCGAAATCACGCGCGGCCGCACCGGATCGGGTGCGGCCGCGTTGTCTTTTGCTGTATTTTTACAGCCGAGAACGCCGATGTCCCAACCTCGGGCAACTGCGTCTGTACGACCCGTCCCGCGGCGATTCCCGCCGTCATGATCCGCCCGCAACCGCGGGCCAGCAACCGGAGTTCCTTGCGATGGCCTCTCTCACCCGTCTCGGAGCAGTGCTCCTTCCCACATTGGCGTCAGTCGTGGCCTCGGTCGCGGCGCAGTCGCCCCAGCTCCCGCCCTTCGCCGACGTCTCGAAGGAGTTCGAGCGCGTCGTGAGCACGCCCGACGGCAACGCGCTGTTCGGCCTCTACGTCAACCGCAAGGAAGAGCAGATGCTCGTCGAGTTCCCGCGCGGCTGGGACAAGATGAAGTTCCTCATCGCCGCCACTCCGGCGGGCGGCGTGATCTTCAGCGGCCTGCAGGGCCCCGAGAAGTACGTCTTCTGGCGTCAGTACGGCAACCGCCTCGCGCTCGTGTCGCCGCAGCTCGACGTGCGCTCGACGGGTGAGCAGACCTCGAAGGATTCGGTCCGCCGCATCTTCACCGACACCGTGGTGCTCGAGGTCCCGATCGTGGCGATGGGTCCGAACGGCCAGCCCGTGATCGACCTCGACGCGATGCTCGTCGGTCAGTCGCAGCAGCTCGCGGGCGTGGGTCTCAACGGCCGCCTGGCCAAGATCGCCAAGGCCAAGAGCTTCCCGCAGAACCTCGAGATCGCCATCGAGGCGCCCGATCCCTCGGGCAACTTCAAGATGGTGCACTACTCGATCTCGATGCTTCCCGAGAACTCGGGCTACCGCCCGCGCGTCGCAGACGACCGCATCGGCTACTTCCTCACGGGCTACAAGGACCTCGGCCTCTACGGCACCGAGACCAACGCCACGCGGTACATCCACCGCTGGAACCTCGAGAAGCGCGACCCGAAGCTGTCGCTTTCGCCGCCCAAGGAACCGATCATCTACTACATCGAGCACACCGTGCCCGTGCGCTACCGCCGCTACGTGCGCGAGGGCGTGCTGCAGTGGAACGAGGCGTTCCGCAAGATCGGCATCGACAACGCCATCGAGGTCTACCAGCAGGACGAGGTGACCGGGGCCCACATGGAGAAGGACCCCGAGGACGTGCGCTACAACTTCGTGCGCTGGCTGAACAACGACGTGGCGACCGCGATCGGCCCGAGCCGCGCGCACCCGATCACGGGCCAGATCCTCGACGCCGACATCGTGCTCACCGACGGCTGGATCCGCGCGTTCTACGCGTGGTACGACGACCGCCCGATCGAGATGGCGACCAGCCTCACGGCCGAGACCCTCGTGTGGCTCGAGCAGCACCCGCAGTGGGATCCGCGCCTGCAGCTCCTGCCGCGGGCGGAGCGCCAGGCGGAGCTCGTGTCGCGCGCCGAGCGCTCGGCCGCGGGCGATGCTGATCCGGCCGACAGCCGCAAGGACGCCGCCGTGGCCGCGAGTCCCGAGCTGCGCGGCGTGATGAAGTGGTACCAGGAGGCTGGCATCCACGATCACGCCAACTGCGGCTCGATGTGCTTTGCCGCGCAGGGCATGGCCAGCGACATGGCCATCGCCAACATGTACTTCGACGTGCTCGGCGGCCTCGACATGCAGCAGGCCGGCGGCGACCAGCCCAAGGTCGAGACCCTCGACGGCGTGCCCGAGTCGTTCGCAGGCCCGCAGCTCGCCCACCTCGTCGCGCACGAGGTCGGCCACACGCTCGGCCTCCGTCACAACTTCAAGGCGTCGGCGCTCTACACCCTCGACGAGATCAACTCGGCCGAGCTCAAGGGCAAGCCGCACGCCGGCTCGGTGATGGACTACATCGGCACCAACTTCAACATCGACAAGGACCGCGTGCAGGGCGACTACTGCATGGTCGGCATCGGTCTCTACGACATGTGGGCGATCGAGTACGGCTACACCTTCGACGATCCCGCCAAGGTCGCGGCCCGCGTCGGTGAGAAGGGTCACGCCTACCTGACCGACGAGGACACCGGCGGACCCGATCCGCTCGCCCGCCGCTACGACTTCTCGAAGGATCCGCTCGATTTCGCCGTGGCGGACATGGAGCTCGTGCGCCAGCTGCGCGCGGCGATCCTCGACAAGTACGTGAAGCAGGGCGACAGCTGGGAGCGCGCGCGCAAGGGCTACCTCAAGACCCTCAACAAGCAGCGCAAGGCGATCGACATGATGGCGCCGTGGGTCGGCGGCACGCACGTGAACCGCGTGAAGAAGGGCGACGCGAACACGGGCGATCCGCTCGTGCCCGTGGCCGTCGAGCAGCAGCGCGCGGCCCTCAAGTTCATCATCGAGACGGCGTTCCGCGACGAGGCGTACGGCCTCACGCCGGAGCTCGTCAACAAGATGACGGTCGAGAAGTGGATGGACAGCCCGCGCGGGTTCATGACCGAGAGCACCTGGCCGATCAACGACCAGATCGCGGGCACGCAGGCGATGGCGCTGACCATGCTGCTCAACCCGACCACGCTCAGCCGCGTGTACGACAACGAGATGCGCACCGCGTCGGGTGAGGACATGCTCACCCTGCCCGAGCTCATGAAGGGCCTGAGCGACGAGATCTTCAAGGAGATCTCGCCGTCGGCGCTCGGATCGAGCAATCCGCGCAGCCCGGTCGTGTCGACCTTCCGCCGCAACCTGCAGGCCGACTACGCCGACCGCCTGATCGCCGTGGCGACGGGCAAGGCGGGCCTGCCCCGCGTGGCGCGCCAGCTCTCGCAGCAGGAGCTGCGCGAGCTCAAGACGCGCCTCGACGCCACGATGGCCAAGGCCTCGGGCAGCAACATCGACCCGTACACCCGCGCGCACTTCGCCGACCTGCAGGCGCGCACGGATGCGGCCCTCGACGCGGTGATCACGCTGCAGTGAGCGTGCGTCGACAAGCATGAGATTCGAACGGCCCCGCGAAAGCGGGGCCGTTTCCTTTGAGCGCCCGGCACGGCGCGTCAAGCGATGAGGAGCGGTCGATGTCGGCCATCGACGTCGTCCTCGACTCCACGATGGAGTGATCGACGTCGGAAGCAGGCGCTCGCCTACGCGCCACCCGCGACGCGGCGGGCGAGGTACACCGTGCGTTCGAACATGCTGGTCGCGTACAGGACGGTCGCCTGGTCGGAGGCGGAGCCGAACTCCGCGCCCGCGGCGTTGCGGCGCACCGACTCCATCTGCTCGCCGCGATCGGCCGTCATCTCGTCGAGGAGCTCGCGGTCCGCGGCGTCCCGTCGCTCGAGCCACTCGCGCAGCGTGCCGAGCATCACATCGCTGGCCTCGGCAAGGCCGCCGCCGAGCATGCGCGCCATCGAGTCGGCAGGAAGCCGGTCGACGGCTTCTGCCATCGCATCGACCGACTCGACGAGCTCGATGAGCGCCTGCTGGCGGGCGATGGCGCCGGCGATCGCCACACCGCGGTCGTGGTCGCCCTCGCGCGCGGCGAGGTCAGCGAGGAAGCCCGCGATCTCGGCGTCGAGCGACGTGAGCGCGGTGCGGACATCGGCATGGTTCAGCCCGGTCGCGCCGGCCGAGTCGAGCCGCACGCGGTCGAGCAGCGCCGGCAGCGCCGCGATCACCCGTGCCTGCTCGCGGGAGACGAGGTCGATCGCGATCTCGCTGTCCTCGAGCGCGCCCTCGTCGAGGTAGCGCGGGCGGGCGAGCTCGTCCTCGGCGGCCTCGGGCGCGAGCGACGCCAGGATGCGCTCGGAGCGCCCGCGCAGCAGCCAGCCCGCGAGCGGGCAGAGCAGCATCTGCAGCAGGAATCCGATCGCGAGGTCGGTCTCGATGGTGGCCCCCATGACCGAGAGCAGCTTGGGCAGCGATGGCAGGAGGTCGGTTGCCGCGAACAGCATCCAGATGGCGAGCGTGCTGGCCGTGCAGGCGTTGAGGATCGCCTGCCAGTACGAGATGCGCAGCGCCTCGCCGCGCAGGCCCTGGCCAAGCAGGAGCACCGAGAGGCCGATGCCGACGCCTGTCCCGTGGATCACCATCAGCGCCTGCTCGACGCCGAGGAGTCCCTTGCCGCAGAGCGCGATCAAGATGACGACGATCGCGCTCGAGCTCTGGATGACGACCCGCAGCAGGGCGCCCGCGATGAAGCCGAGCACGAGCGATCCGTTGAGCGCGATGCTTGCGGTCGCGAACCACTCCGCCTCCTGGATGGGCGCGGCAGCGCGCTTGAGCTGCGTGAGGCCGAAGAGCAGGAACCCGACGCCCAGCAGGGCGCCGAGCGCGCCGGCGAGGGGCTTGAGCTTGCGATTGCGGAGGCCGAGGCCGGCCAGGCCGATCAGCCACAGCGTGGCGAGGTTCAGGTTGATCGCGGCGAGGAACGCGAGGATGGCGGTGCCGGGATTTGCCCAGGCGACTACCGAAAGCGCGCGCTGGAGCGGCAGGAGGCGGGCCGAGACGAGGCCGGCGAGCAGGAACGAGACGGCGGTTGCGCTCTGGCTCAGGGCGCCGAAGGTGACGCCGAGCACGGCCGCGCGGAGGGGGCTCGATACCGCGGCGCGCGCGCGGCGGCGCATCGAGCGCGAGGCGAGCCCCTTGAGGCTTGCCTTGACGCCGTCGAGGCCGAGGAAGAAGAAGACAAGCCCCGTGAGGAAGAGCGGAAGGCTCTCATGCGCCGCCATGCGACGCGTCCTTTCGCAACGCGAGCGCGCCGACGGTCACGACAAGCGCCACGGCGATCAGCGAGAGGATCTCGATCCACGCCTTGACGCGGCGCGCGGTCTCGGCTGCTGCGGAGGTCGCGTCGACGCGCACCTCGCTGGCGCGCCGGCTCCAGTCGGCGTGGAGGGTGAAGAGCTCGTGCCGCACCTGCTCGATTGCAGGGAGCGTGGCGCGGTCCGCGGCGAGTAGGGCGGCGTCGTCGGCGTTGCGGGTGTCGGCGATCGCCTCGACCAGGCGCGCGGTGGTGTCGGACGCGCTCTGCGCCGCGCGGAGGGCGCCGTCGGTGGGAAACTTCGCAAGCGCCCCGAGCTCAGGGAGACGCATGAGCCGCTCGTTGAGCTCGTCCGAGGCGGTGGCGAGCGCGCCCTTCGCGCGCGAGGAGGCCCGCTGGTCGTCCCAGACCTCGGCCAGCAGGTACGACTTCCACGCCGCGGTCTGCGACGCGAATGCACTCGCGCAGGCGGAGGTTTCCTGCACGGCCTCGTCGAGCGCGCGCTGGGTGTCGACGGCGGCGCTCACGCGAAGCTGGGCCGTGGCGAGGACGGCGATCGCGAGGCCTGCGAGCAGGATGGTTGCGGTTGCCGCGGCCAGCGCCAATGGTCCAGTCAAGGTTCCCGTCAAGCGCCCGCGCCGCGCGACGCGTTCGGCGTGTGCCGACGCGCTGCTGGAGGATGGCGAGGCGGGATGCGTCACGGCAGAGACCTCACCGCGTGAGCGCGGCGGAACCTTCGTCAACGGTGGAGCTGATCGAGAGGAGCGCCTTGAGTCCCGAGAACTCGAGCAGCTGCCGCACATGCGGGCGCGGTGCGCACACGCTCACGGCGCCGCCGAGCGGCTTGACGCGCTTGACGAGGTAGAGGAGGGCGCGCACGCCGGCGCTGGAGATGAACTCGAGCGCGGCGCAGTCGAGCACGATGCGCGTGGAGCCGTCCGCGACGATCGTCTCGAGGAAGCGCTCGGCGGGAACCTGCGAGTTGGCGTCGAGCTTGCCGGCGAGCACGACGACGCGCGGGTTGCCGGTGTCGGCGGCGGTCAGGGTGAGTCCATCGGACTGAAGGGACGGCATGGGACGTTGAGGATAACGGGGCGTCTGGTGGACGCGCAGCGCAGAGTGGGCGGAAGTCGGCGATCTTCACATCGGATGTGGGGCAGGCGATCGGGACCTCGTCCGCGGGACGGGGACGTGACTGTTGGCTCATGGGGCACCGTGTGCGCGAAGTCGGGAAATGCGTGGTGCTTTGCAGGCAGCGCGCGTTATTCTCCATGGCATGACGCTGCGGTTTCCGCTGGTTCTGGCATCGATCGTTGCCCTTGCGGCGGCGTCTGTGACGCTCAGGATCGAGACCGGCCCCAGCGGCCCCGCGGCGCCCGAAGAGCCCGTCGACTTTGCCGACGAGGTGCTTCCGATCCTTGCCAACCACTGCTTTCGCTGCCACGGCGGCGTGCGCGAGATGGCGGGCCTGAATCTCTCGTCGCGCGAGCGGGTGCTCGCCGCGCTGCGCAGCGGTCACGCTGCGGTGGTGCCTGGGGTGCCTGCGCGCAGTGAGCTCGTGGCGCGTGTCTCGTCGCCTGACCTTGATGAGCGCATGCCGCCCGATGGCGCCGGACTGTCGCCCGACGAGGTGCGCACGATCCGTCGCTGGATCGCGGAGGGAGCCAACTGGGGGTCGCACTGGTCGTTCGCGGCGCGCGTCGATCCGCGTGTGCCCGCGGTGGGGACAGATTGGGCGCGCGTGCCGCTCGATGCCTTCGTGGCAGCGCAGCACGCGCAGGCCGGTCTTGCGCCGGCGCCCGAGGCGGATCGCGCGGCGCTCGTGCGGCGAGTGGCGCTCGACCTCACGGGCGTGCCAGCGGACGAATCGGTGCGTGCGGCGTTCCTCGCCGACGCTTCGCCTGACGCCGCAACTGACGCGTACGAGCGCCTCGTCGACGCGCTTCTCGCAAGCCCCGCCTATGGCGAGCGCTTCGCCCGCATCTGGCTCGACCTCGGCCGCTACGCCGACACGCAGGGCTACGAGAAGGACAACCACCGCGACATCTGGGCCTGGCGCGACTGGCTGATCGCCGCGCTCAACGCCGACATGCCGTACGACCAGTTCGCGGTGCGGCTGCTTGCGGGCGACATGCTGCCCGACGCGACCGACGACGATCGCCTGGCGACCGCGTTCCACCGCAATACGCTCACCAACACCGAGGGCGGCACCGACAACGAGGAGTTCCGCATGGCCGCCGTGTTCGACCGCGTGTCGACCACCTGGCAGTCGTTCATGGGCGTGACCTTCCAGTGCGTGCAGTGCCATGGCCACCCGTACGAGCCGATCACGCAGCGGGAGTACTTCGAGTTCCTTGCGTACCTGAACCAGACGGCCGATGCCGACCTCGACGACGACTCGCCGCGACTTGCCATCGACCGCGCGGGCGTCAAGACGAGCGCGCCCGTACTCGTCGAGCTCGCCGCCGACAAGCGCCGCGCCACGCGCCGGCTCGACCGCGGCGCGCTCTCGGCGCCGGCCGAGGAGGTCGCGCCCGGCGTGCCCGCCGCGCTCGGCGCGGTGCAGGGCGATGCCGAACCACGTGACCGCCTGGAGATGGCGCGCTGGATCGCACGCGCCGACAACCCGCTCTTCGCGCGCGTCGCCGCGAACCGCGCCTGGGAGACCCTCTTCGGCCGCGGCATCGTCGAGACCAGCGAGGATTTCGGCGTGATGGGCTCGGGCGCGAGCGACCGCGCGCTGCTCGACCACCTCGCGGGCGTGCTCGTCGCGAACGGCTTCTCGATGAAGGCGCTCCTCAAGGAGATCGTGATGAGCGCGACCTACCGCCAGTCGGTGGTCGCGTCGGCCGCGGCGCTCGCTCGTGATCCCGACAATCGTCTCCTCACGCGCTCGCCGCGCGTGCGCCTCGAGGCCGAGCAGGTGCGCGACCAGGCGCTCGCGGTGAGCGGCCTCCTCTCGCAGAAGATCGGCGGGCCGTCGGTCTTCCCGCCGCAGCCCGAAGGCGTGTGGCAGGTCGTCTACTCGGGCGCCGCATGGAACACGCCCGTCGGCGAGGACCGCTACCGCCGCGGCATCTACACCTACTTGCGGCGCACGAGCCCGTATCCGTCGTTCATCGCCTTCGACTCGACCAGCCGCGAGACCTGCACGGTGCGGCGCATCCGCACCAACACGCCGCTCGCGGCGCTGGTCACGCTCAACGACCCCGTCTACCTCGAGTGCGCGCAGCACCTCGCGATGGCTGCGGCGCGCGCGCACGAGCACGACGCCGACGCCGTGCGCGCGATGCTCGAGCGCGCGCTCGGCCGCGAGGCGCGCGAGGACGAAGTCGCGCGACTGGCCGCCCTCGTCGCCAGTGAGCGCGCCCGCTACGAAGGCCGCGACGACCCCGCCCGCCACCTCGCGGGCGCGGCCGCCGAGAACTCCACGAACCTCGCGCGCGACGCGGCGCTCGTCGCCGCGGCCAACGCCATCCTGAACCTCGACGACTTCCTCACGAAGTCGTGACGCTGCCGAAGGAAGACCACCGATGCATCCACTCGATCCCCGCATCGCCCTCGCAGCGCAGACGCGACGAACTTTCCTCGGCTCGCTCGCCGGCGGCGCCGCCGCGTTCTCGCTCGGCGGCATCGCGCTCGGCGAGATGCTCGCGAACGACGCATCTCCGACGACATCCGCCGACCCGCTCGCCCCGCGCGCCCCGCACTTCTCGCCGCGCGCGAAGCATGTCATCTACATCCACCTCGCGGGTTCGCCGAGCCAGCTCGAGCTCCTCGACTACAAGCCGAAGCTCGCCGAGTTCCACGGCACGCCGTGCCCCGACGAGTATCTGAAGGGCGAGAAGTTCGCCTTCATCAAGGGCCACCCCACGCTGCTGGCGCCGCAGCACGCGTTCTCGCGCGCGGGCCGCGCGGGCCTCTGGACGAGCGACCTCCTCCCGCATTTCCGCACCATCGAGGACGAGGTCTGCGTCATCAACTCGATGACCACCGACCAGTTCAACCACGCGCCCGCGCAGCTCCTGCTGCACACGGGCGAATCGCGCTTCGGCGCCGCGAGCTTCGGCGCGTGGGTCGGCTACGGCCTCGGCTGCGAGACGCGCGACCTGCCGTCCTATGTCGTCCTCGTCTCGGGCGACAAGACGCCCGACGCGGGAAAGAGCGTGTGGGGTAGCGGCTTCCTGCCGAGCGTCTACCAGGGCGTCCAGTGCCGCGCGTCGGGCGACCCCGTCCTCTATGTGAAGGACCCCGAGGGCATGCTGCGCGAGACGCGCCGCGCCACCATCGACGCGATCGCCGACCTCGGCCGCGCGGGCTTCGCGCGCCACGGCGACCGCGAGACCGAGGCGCGCATCGCGCAGTATGAGCTTGCGTACCGCATGCAGACCGCGGTGCCCGAGGCGATGGACCTCACGCGCGAGAGCGCGCAGACGCTCGAGGAGTACGGCGCCGCGCCCGGCACGCCGAGCCTCGCGAACTCCTGCCTGCTCGCGCGCCGCCTCGTCGAGCGCGGCGTGCGCTTCGTCCAGCTCTACGACTGGGGCTGGGACGGCCACGGCACCAACCCGAGCGACGATCTCCTCACGCAGCTCCCGAAGAAGTGCCGCGAGATGGATCAGCCCGTCGCCGCGCTCGTGCGTGACCTGCGCCGCCGCGGCCTGCTCGACGAGACGCTCGTCATCTGGGGCGGCGAGTTCGGCCGCACGCCCGTCGCCGAGTTCCGCGACGGGAACAAGAACTTCCTCGGCCGCGACCACCATCCGCACGCGTTCACGATGTGGATGGCCGGCGGCGGCGTGAAGGGCGGCACGGCGTACGGCGCGACCGACGAGCTCGGCTACCGCATCGCGCGCGACCCCGTGCGCGTGAAGGACTTCCAGGCGACGGTGCTGCATCTCCTCGGCCTCGACCACCTGAGGCTCGGATACATGCACGCGGGGCTGAACCACCGGCTCACGGGCGTGCAGGGGGATGCGAGGGTGGTGCGGGGGCTGCTGGCGTAGGGGACGTGTGACTGCTTGTCGCGGTGGCCTTCTCGGCAAGGGAAGTCTGCGGGCATGCAGCCTCGTTAGAATCCCAGCATGCCTACCCTGACGCAGGTGCTCAACGAACTTCGGCGGCTCGAGCCCGAGCTCGCGCGGCGGAATGTGGCGCGCATCGGTGTCTTCGGCTCGGTAGCGCGCGGCGATTCGACGCCGGACTCCGACATCGATGTGTTGGTCCAGATGACGGACGAGGGCGATCTCTTCGACCTTGTCGGGGTCAAGAACCTGCTCGAGCAGAACCTGGGCCGATCGGTGGATGTCGTGCCGATCGGCGGACTCAAGCAGGATGTTCGCGACGCCGTCCTACGGGAAGTCCGCTATGCCGCGTGACGATGCTGCGCGCATTCGCGACATCGTCGACGCGGATCTCGTCTGGCGGGCGGCGAACGTGAGTGTTCCTCGCGTCGCCGCGAGGCTTCGTGGCTCCGGCTTCACGGCGTGAACGATCTGCTCTCGAGCCTGCGCTTCGCCGCGCCGCTCACCGCGACCGCGCGCCCTCGATGTCGATCGCGTAGACGCCCTTCTGCGCGGTCACGAACAGCGTGCGTCCGTCCTTGCCGCCGAGCGCGCAGTTCGAGGGGCGCTCGGGGAACCGGATCATGCCGAGCGGCTTGCCCTCGGGCGAGAGCACGAACACCGCGGCGCGCGCGGGCAGCGTGACGAACACGTTGCCGCGCGTGTCGACGGTGAGGCCGTCGCCGCCGATCGTCTCGCGCGTGCCGCCGGGGATCTTGTAGAAGACCTTGCCCTCGCCGAGCTTGCCGGGGCCCTCGATCGGATAGGCCATGATCTCGAGCGAGAGGTAGGGCACCACGTACAGCGTCTTGCTGTCGGGCGAGAGGTGCACGCCGTTCGGCGCGACCACCTTGTCGCTGCGCAGGACCTCGATGGCGTCGCCGCCTTCGACGGGCGCGTAGTAGACGGCGTCGGGCGCGTTGCCCTCGCGCTTGCGTCCGATCACGGGCGCGGTGAACCAGATGCCGCCGCTGCGGTCGAGCACGAGGTCGTTGAGCTTGCCGAGCGGGGCGCCGTCGGTGCGCTTGCTGCACACGACACGCGTCTCGCCCTTGACGGGGTCGATCGCCACAAGCGACTGGGTGGCGGCCTGGCAGCCGAAGAGGGTGCCGTCCTTGGCGAAGAAGAGGCCGTTCATGCCCTTCGACTCCTTGAGCACCACCTTGGCGCCTGTCGGGTCGAGCCGCAGCACCTGGTTGTTGGGGATGTCGGTGAAGTACATCGCGCCATCGGGCGCGCAGGCGGGGCCTTCGGTGAAGGCGTGGCCGTCGGACCACTTGTAGATGGGCGCTCCCTTGGCGACGACGCCGGGGATGTCCTCGCCCGCGGCGCTGTCCTTCTTGGGCCAGGTGGCGGCGGGGGCGGGCTCGGCAGTGGGGGTGGGCGGAGCCGCGGCAGGGGCGGTCGCCGGACTCGTCGCGTCCTGCGTGGCGAGTATGGCGGCGATGGCGAGCGTGGAGAAGGCGGTGGTGAGGATGGGCATGGGGAGTTCCTCAGGCGGGTGTGCGATCCGTCGGGCGGTCTGTTGATCCGTTGCGCATTGGATCCGTCCGGGCGAGCGGCGCGATGGGGCGCTGAGACTCGACGCTCTCAACTCCGCCGCGGCTTCGGAAGCGTAGCCGCCGCCTGCGGTTGGTGGGGTCGGCCCGTGGTACGCTGCCGCGCCGCGGGGTTCGCCCGCAGCAAGTTTCCCGACGGGAGTTCCGACGATGGCGTCCCTGAGCGAGCTTCTCTTCACCGCGCCCGCACCGTGGTTCACCGTTCCGGCGCTGATCGGCACGGGCGGCTACCTGGTCAAGCTCGTGTTCGGCGTGGGTGACGACGACGGTGGGATCGGGGACGACGCCGGCTCTGCGGGTGGCCACTCCGACATCGGCTCGACGGCGCTCTCGCTGCATGGGCTCTTCACCTTCCTCATGGGATTCGGCTGGGGTGGCCTGGCCTGCCTGCACGCGCTCGAGTGGAGCGTGCTGGCGAGCGCCGCGGGCGGCTTCGGCACGGGATGCGTGTTCATCGGCCTGGTGGTGGCGGTCATGCGCAGCGCGCGGCGACTGCAGTCGAGCGGCAACATCGGCCTGGCGGAGCTCGTGGGCAACGAGGGCGAGGTCTACACGGCGATCCCCGCCGCGGGCAAGGGCGTGGGGCGCGTGCGCACCGTGCTCGGCGACCGTGAGCGGTTCGTGTCGGCATCGACCGATGGTGGCGAGATCGCATCGCGCACGCGCGTGGTGATCGAGCGGGTGAACGGCGACAACAGCGTGCTCGTGCGACCACGGGACCGCGCTTCCGGGTGAGATGGGCGGCGACGGCCGCGGAAGGATGCACACATGGCACTGGAGATCGATGGACTGGCGGCGTTGTCGGCACTCGCGCAGGCGGGTGGCGTA
>JBIIRG010000316.1:0-3247 GCA_044341665.1 Phycisphaerales bacterium
CACGATCGCGCGGTCGAGCGAGCTGAACACGCGCTTCCACACGTCGCCCTTCACGAGCACGGCGCCGACAGGCACGTATCCACCCGATAGCGCCTTCGACAGGATCACCATGTCGGGCGCCACATCACCTTCCTGGTCGATCGCCAGGAACGAGCCCGTGCGCCCGATGCCCGTCTGGATCTCGTCGGCCACAAACAGCGTTCCGAAGCGGCGGCACAGCCGCGCGGCCTCGGCCAGATAGCCCGGCGAGTGGATGTTCACGCCCTTGCCCTGGATCGGCTCGATCACGAACGCCGCGACGTCGCGCCGCGACAGGGCCCGCTCGAGCGCAGCGAGGTCGTTGAAGGCAACCTCGCGGCACTCGGGAAGGAACGGCGCGAATCCCGTGCGGAAGCTCTCGCAGCCGTTGAGCGAGACCGATCCGCTCGAGAGGCCATGGAACGCCTTGGGCGCGTAGAGGAGCGCCGGCCGCCCCGTGGCGCACTTGGCGAACTTGATCGCCGCCTCGACACCCTCGGTGCCCGAGTTGGTGAAGAAGACGAAGTCGAGCCCGCGCCCGACGCGGCGCTTGAGCTCCTCCGCCAGGAGCCCCGATAACAGGGGCGCCTCGAACTGAACCATGCTCGGGAGCTCAAGCCGCAGGAAGTCCTCGAGCGCCCGCCTGATGGTGGGGTGGTTGCGCCCCATGTTGCACACGGCGTATCCGCCGAGCATGTCGAGGTACCGCTCGCCGCGGGCGTCCCACAGATGAGCCCCGGAGGCGCGCGCGTAACTCCTTGCGTAGCCAATGGTTTGAAGTACAGACGCGAAGCGCGGATTGACATGGTCCGCGTGCAGTTCCATGCCGCGGCCGGCGTTCTCGGAAAGGAGTCTCTCGAGGTCGAAGCTCACCGGTGCATCCAGTCTCGTACCGACGAAACCCGCGGCGACCGCTGCGAGAAGCAGGGGCGAGGCGCGGAGTGTAGCGGACGCGCCCCCGTGGACGCGTTGCCCGATTTGCCCGAATCGCCGCGTTCGGCCGCATCTGTTGCATGCATTGTCGCACTTGTTGGGTAGCATCGCCCCGCCAGCGGTTTCATAGTAAGGACGAACCATGAGCCCCGCACAACCGAGAAGGATGGCCCTCGAGGGTATCGCCACGGGATCTCTTGCCGCGTGCATCGCCGCAGGATCGCTGTGTGCTTCGGCGTCTGCGCAGCACTCCGTCGCGCGCGAGTGGAACGAGACGATGCTCGACTCGATCCGGCGCGACCGCGTGCGGCCGCCCGTGCAGGCGCGCAATCTGTTCCACCTGTCGGTGGCGATGTACGACGCGTGGGCCGCGTACGACGAGGCGGTGCGCCCGTACTTCTTCGAGGAGAAGATCACCGCGAAGAACGTCGAGGCTGCCCGCCGCGAGTCGATCTCCTACGCCGCATACCGGCTGATGCGCCATCGATTCGCCGCGAGCCCGAACGTCGCGCTCATCTATCCGATCCTCGATGCCGAGCTCGCCTCGCTCGGATACTCGGCCGCGGTCACCACGACGGTCGGCAACACGCCGGCCGCTGTCGGCAACCGCATCGCGGCGCTCGTGATCGCGCGCGGCCTCGCCGACAACTCGCACGAGGAAGTCGACCACGTCTCGTACCCCGGCACGTACGTCGATGTGAATCCGCCGCTCGTCGTCGATCTTCCCTTCAATCCGACGGTGCTCAACCCGAACCGCTACCAGCCGCTCTCGCTGAGCTTCTTCGTCGATCAGAATGGAAATGTCATTCCCGGCGGCTTTCCGCCCAAGGTCGCGCCGTTCTGGGGCTTCGTGACGCCGTTCGCGCTGACGCCGGACGACATGGATCCGATGCGCCCCGGCGTGCCGCGGAGCATGCCCGTGCCGCCCATGTTCAACGGAGCGGGCGACGTCACCTGGCGCGCATCGCACGAGAACGTCATCCACGTGTCGAGCACCCTCACGCCCGACGACGGCGTGATGATCGATATCTCGCCTGCCTCCATGGGCAACAACCCGCTCGGAGCGAACTCGGGCACGGGTCGCGCGCTCAACCCGGTCACGGGGCAGCCGTACGCGCCCAACGTGGTCAAGCGTGGCGACTGGACGCGCTGCCTCGCCGAGTTCTGGGCCGATGGTCCGAGCTCCACGACGCCGCCCGGACACTGGAACGAGATCGCAAACCACGTGGTGGATCACCCTGCGTTCGTGCGCCGAGTCGGTGGATCCGGCCCCGTGCTCGACGCGCTCGAGTGGGACCTCAAGATGTACGTCGCCCTCAATGGCGCCATGCACGACGCCGCCATCGGCGCGTGGGGCACCAAGGGCCACTACGACACGATGCGTCCGATCGGCGCGATCCGCCACATGGCGCAGCGCGGGCAGTGCAGCGATCCGACGCAGCCGCGGTTCAACCCCGACGGCCTGCACCTTGAACCCGGGCTCGTGGAGCTCATCTCGTTCGCCACCACGGCGCCGGGGCAGCGTCACGAAGAACTCGCGGGCTACGAGGGCGAGATCGCGGTGCGGTCGTGGCCGGGTGCGCCCGGCAACCCGGCCACGCAGTACTCCGGCGTGACATGGATGCTCGCCGGCATGTGGGTCCCGTACCAGCGGCCGACGTTCGTGTCGCCGCCGTTCGCGGGCTATGTGTCGGGGCACTCGACCTACAGCCGCGCGGGCGCCGAGATCATGACGCGCATCACGGGCACCGAGTACTTCCCCGGTGGGCTCGGCGTGTTCACGTGCACGCAGAACCAGTTCCTCGTGTTCGAGGATGGACCGAGCCAGACGTTCGACTTCCAGTGGGCCACGTACTACGACGCGGCCGACAACTCGGGGCAGTCGCGCGTGTTCGGCGGCATCCACCCTGATATCGACGACTTCCCCGGCCGCGCGCTGGGTGCCGAGGTGGGAGCGAAGGCCTACACGCGCGCGCTCGCGCTCTTCGAGCCGCTTGCCGAACCGTGCAACGCCGACATCGACGGCGATGGTGCGGTGGGCGCCGCCGACATGGCGGCGCTGCTCTCGGCCTGGGGAACTGCGAGTGCCGTCGCCGACATCACCGACGACGGCATCGTGAACGCGCAGGATGCCGCGGTGCTGCTCTCGGCCTGGGGGCCGTGCTGACGCTAGATCGGATCGGCACGGCACGTACGTTGTTCAGATCAAGCGCAAGGCGGCTCAAGCTCAGGCCGCCCTGTGCTCTTTTACTCCCCTGTGCTTTTTTGCTCCCTTGTGCATTTTCACTCCGTGCCT
>JBIIRG010000093.1:0-10724 GCA_044341665.1 Phycisphaerales bacterium
GTCGCCAGCCCCGCCCGTGCGCGCAGCAGCAGCCGCCCGCGCAGCACTCCACCGGTCGATCATCCGCTGGCAATCGCGCAGCCCCTGCATCGTGAAGTTCGAGTTCGTGCGGTAGTGCGTGCGGACCAGCTCGAGCCGCAGCGCCGCGGGCGTCACGCCCTTCGCAAACAGGTCGCGCCCCGTGAAGAAGTTCCCCTTCGACTTCGACATCTTCTCGCCCTCGACCTGCAGATGCCGCGTGTGGAACCACACCCGCGCGAAGTGCGGCCGTCCACTGGCGCAGCAGCTCTGCGCGACCTCGCACTCGTGGTGCGGGAAGATGTTGTCCTCGCCGCCCGAGTGAAGGTCGATCTCGTCGCCCAGCAGCATCTTGGCCATCGCACTGCACTCGAGGTGCCAGCCGGGGTAGCCCTCGCCCCACGGGCTCGGCCAGCGCATCAGGTGCGTCGGATCAGGCTTCCACAGCATGAAGTCGGCGGGATGGCGCTTGACCGCCTGGTTCTCTGCACTGATGCGCCCACCCTCGCCCTCGCGCAGGTTGTCGAGCGTGTTGCCCGACAGCTTGCCGTACGCGGGAAAGCTCTGCACGCTGAAGTACACGACCCCGTCGCGCGCGACATACGCATGACCGCGCGCCACCAGCTGCTCGACCAGCGCGATCATTTCCGGCACGCAGCGCGTCGGCCGCGGCATCAGCTCGGGCCGCTTCTCCTCCTCGATCGCCACCTTGAGGCCGAGATGCCGCGCGTCCTCGAGAAACCGCTGCGCGTAGAACTCCGCCACCGCGTACGGATTCGTCGGGTCGATCTCAGCACCCGCCGGCAGCTTGCCCGACTTCTTGGCCTCGGCGATACGGCGTCCAGCGACCGCCATCTTGTCCTCGCCGCCGCCGTCGGCCGCGTCGTCCTCGGTCATGTGGCCGACGTCGGTGATGTTCATCACGTGCTTCACGCGCATCCCGTGCAGCTCGAGCGCACGCCGCAGCATGTCGGCGTTCAGGAACGATCGAAAGTTCCCGATGTGTGCGTCGTCATACACCGTCGGCCCACACGAGTAGAAGGTCACCTCGCCATCAGCGTGGATCGGGCGGAACTCCTCGAGCGACTTCGTGAGCGTGTTGTAGATCCGGAATGCCATCGTTGCTCCATCCTTCGCGCTCAGCGCCCCTCGAACTCGCGCGTGCGCACCTTCGTCGCAGGATTCCCGAGATAGATCGTCCAGGGCTCGAGGTCCGCGAGCGCCACCGCTCGGGCACCGAGAATAGCGCCCTCGCCGACACGCACCTTGGGCCCGACGAACGCATCGGCCGCGATCCACGCCTCGTCGCCGATCTCGATCGGCGGCCGAAGCAGCGGCATCGTGCGCTTGCGCGAGTCATGGCTGCCGGCGCAAAGGTGCGCGCCCTGCGAGATCGTCACATTGCGCCCGATCGTGACCGACCCGAGGCAGTAAAGCATCGCGCGGTCGCCCACCGAGCTCTCGGCGCCCAGCGTCAGGTTCCACGGACACTCGATGGTCACCGTGCGGCGCACGTTCGCCGTGGCGTGCAGCCGGGCACCAAACGCGCGCAGCAGCATGCGACGCCATCCATAGAAGTTGTGAAAGGAGCAGCGGAACAGCGTCGCCTGCACGACACCCCACAGCAGCCTTCCGAACTTCTCCCTCGTCGTGTACGGACTCGTTCGCCGCGCGCGCAGCACCTCGGCGTCGGGCGTGACGCTCATCGATCGCCCTTCCGTGATTGATCCGCTCCGCCGTCGCCATGCACCACGCGCTCGAGCAGCGCGGCCCACCGCTTCATGGCATGCGGGGCGCCCCACTTCTCCGCGAGCGCCCGCCGCGCACGACGGCCCATGTCGCTCCGCAACTGCGCATCGTCGGCCAGCGTCCGCACGGCCTTGGCGAATCCCTCGGCGTCGCCCGGTGCGATCACGAACCCGCAGTCCGCATCGTGCACCACCGCCGCCGCCTCGGTGCCTTCGCCGCCGACCCAGATCACGGGGCGCTCGGCCGCAAGCGTGCCGTAGATCTTGCTCGGCACCATCACGCCCGCCCAACGCGGCATCATGCTCACAAGGTGGATGTCGGCCGCCGACAGCAACTCCCCGAGCCGCTCGCGCGGCTGGTAGTCCGCCTCGATGAAGTTCGTCAGCCCGAGCGCGCGCATCGCGTCGATGAGCTGCTTCTTCCGCTTGCCGCCCCCGACGAACGCGAACATGACATCGCTGCGGTCACTCAGGAGCTTCGCGCCTGCCGCGAAGGTGTCGACGTCGTGACCGATGCCGAAGTTGCCCGAGTACATGACGAGCGTGCGCTCGCCCACGCCCCACTCGCGGCGATAGGAGTTCTCTGCGCGCGGCCTTGGGCAGATCTCGTTCACGTCTGACCACACGTTGATCCGCTCGACATTCGCAGGGTCGATTCCCTTCGCGAGCACCCTCCGCTCCATGCAGCGCCCGAGCACCACCGTGCGGTCGGCGCGCGCCAGCGCCAGGCGGTTGAGCCGTTCGAGCACGCGCGTCGTGAGCGAGTCCTCGCGCAGCACCCCCGTCACCACCAGGACGTCCGGGTAGAGGTCCATCACCCAGTACACGACCTTCGTTCCGCGCAGACCACGCAGCACGAGGCCCAGCAGCGCGATGAAGGGCGGCGTCGTGAAGCACACGCTCACGTCGTGGCGCCCGATCTGGATCGCCTTCGCGGCGGTCAGCAGATAGAAGAGCGCAAAGTCCGTGGTGCGCGCGAGCAGTCCGGCCTTGCCGTAGAAGCTGCGGCCAACGCGGTGGATCTCGATGCCATCGACCTTCTCGTACGGAGGAAGCGCCGTGCCCGCCTTGCCGTAGATCGAGCGCGACGCGATCACGCTGACCTCGTGCCCCTGCGCCACGAGATGGCGCGCAAGGTCGTGGCCGTGCTGCGCCGTCGCCGCGACATCGGGATAGAAGGTCTGGTTGATCAGGAGGACGCGCATCGCGGGTCAGTTCCCCCCCGCGAGCGACGGGTTGTAGCCCGCACGGTGCGAACGATGCTCGCGATACCACGCCACGGTCCGCGCGAGTCCTTCGGCGAGCGTCGTCTCCGCCCGCCATCCGAGGAGCGCCTGCGCGCGCGTCGCATCGACGCACCGCCGCGGCTGTCCGTCAGGCTTGCCAGCGTCCCAGCGGATCTCGCCTGCGTACCCGCATGCCTGCGCGATCATCCGCACGAGTTCACCGATCGTGATCTCGCATCCAGTGCCGAGATTCACGGGAACCGGCTCGTCCAGCCTCTCTGCAGCGCGCACCACGCCTTCCGCAGCGTCATCGACGTACAGGAACTCTCGGCTCGCGCGGCCCGTGCCCCAGCACTCGATGCTCGGGGCTGCACGCTCGACCGCCTCCACGCACTTGCGGATGAGCGCGGG
Organism: Phycisphaerales bacterium; assembly: GCA_044341665.1. Lineage (GTDB taxonomy): Bacteria > Planctomycetota > Phycisphaerae > Phycisphaerales > SM1A02 > QWPT01. The sequence goes on from JBIIRG010000093.1 coordinate 3,404, forward strand.
AATCACATGCGACGTCGATGGATCGAAGTTGTCCCACGGACCGAAGAGATTGACAGGCAGCACGTAGCTCGACGCGAGGCCATACTGCCGTCGGTAGCCGTCGAGCATCACCAGCGCGGCCTTCTTCGCCACGCCGTACGGCGCGTTCGTCTCCTCGGGGTAGCCCGACCACAGGTCGTCCTCGCGAAACGGCACCGGCGTGTGCTTGGGATACGCGCAGATCGTCCCGACCTGCACGAACTTCCGCAGTCCAACCCGTCGCGCTTCCTCGATGAGGTGAAGGGCCATCGCCATGTTGGCGTAGAAGTAGCGACCTGGGTTCGCCTGGTTTGCGCCGATGCCGCCGACCTCGGCTGCGAGGTGAAGCACCACGTCGGGCGCCGCGTCGCGGTAGAGCCGCGCCACGTCGGCTTCCCGCGTCAGGTCGTACTCCGCACGGCGCGGGATCATGATCTCCCGCACACCGCGATCGCGCAGCCGCGCCACGACCGCTCGGCCAAGAAAGCCAGCCCCGCCCGTTACGACAACACGGGCGCCAACGAGTGGTGATCGGGCGTCTTCAGGCGACATGGAGGACGAATCTTCTATCGGTCACGCCACACATGCCGATGAGCAAAATGCGGGGGCGGCGGCGCTTCCAGCGACGGTTCGACCATGGCTACACCCAGCACCCCATCCTCGTCGGGCGCGCGGATCGCGCTCATCACCGGCATCACGGGGCAGGACGGCAGTTACCTCGCAGAGCTTCTGCTTGCCAAGGGTTACGACGTCCACGGCGTCATCCGCAGGTCGTCGAGCTTCAATACAGGTCGAATCGACCACCTTTACCACGACCCACACGAGTCCGGCGCACGCCTGCGGCTTCATTACGGTGACCTGTCCGACGCCAACTGCCTCTCGCGGCTGATGCACGACGTCAACCCGACCGAGGTCTACAACCTCGCGGCGCAGAGCCATGTACGGGTGTCGTTCGACCAGCCCGTGTTCACGACCGATATCGATGCGACGGGCGTGCTCAAGCTCCTCGAAGCCGTCCGCAACCACCAGGAGGCGACAGGCCGCGAGGTCCGCTTCTACCAGGCCTCGTCCAGCGAGATGTTCGGCAAGGTCCAGGAAGTGCCGCAGCGCGAGACCACACCGTTCTGGCCGCGCTCCCCCTACGGCTGCGCCAAGGTCTTCGGTCACTGGATCACCGTGAACTACCGCGAGAGCTACGGACTCCACGCGTCCTGCGGAATCCTCTTCAACCACGAGAGCCCGCGCCGCGGCGAGACGTTCGTCACCCGCAAGATCACGCGCGCGGTTGGGCGCATCAAGCTGGGACTCCAGCACAAGCTCTACCTCGGCAACATCGACGCGCAGCGCGACTGGGGCTTTGCCGGCGACTACGTCGAGGCCATGTGGCTCATGCTGCAGCAGCCGACAGGTGACGACTATGTGGTTGCGACCGAGAAGATGATCTCCGTGCGCGCCTTCTGCGAGCTTGCCTTCGGTCACGTCGGACTCGACTATCGGGACTTCATCGAGATCGACCCCCGCTACTTCCGCCCGGCGGAGGTCGAGCAATTGCTCGGTGACGCAACCAAGGCCCGCACGGTGCTCGGCTGGACGCCAAGGACCAGCGTCGAGGAGCTCGCGCGCATGATGGTCGAGCACGACCTCGAGCTCGCGCGACGCGAGCGCACCCTGCGGAGTGCCGGACATGACGTCGGTGCTGGGAATGCGGTCTAGGCACGGGCATACCTTCGCGCTTGCGCGCTGACTCCCCTCGCTGGGTTGCGCCCGCCGCCGCGGAAACGAACACTTTTGGTATGCACGCCCCACTCCTGCGAATCACCGGCGGTCTCCTGCGCCACGCTGCGATCGCACCGATCGTTGCAGCGAGCCTCCTCGCCGCGCACGTCGCATGCGGACAGTCGCCTCGGACGAACCAGAGCCCCGCCGCATCCGTGCCCGTCGTCACGCGACCTGCCGCGACGAATCAGGCCAAGCCGCAGCGCGGTGCGACGCAGCAGCCCCTCGGCTCGATTCGCGTCACGATCACCGGAGATCGCGTCACCGTCACGGACGCGGCGAATCGCCTCATCATCTCCAACTGGCGACCCTCGCTGGTCAACGTGCCGTCCACCATTCGCACTGCGACGCGCATCAAGGCGTCCCCCGACGGATTCGACGTCACCTACGAGTTCAACAACAAGTCGAACGCCGCGGTGCCGATCTCGGGCATCGCCCTGCCGCCGCTCAGTCTCGGTGCCAACATCGACTTCCACGACCTCGAGCACTCCGGCTGGGCCGTGCCGCTTTCCGGCGTCGGAACACGACGACAGGCCACCTACCCGAGCGAGCTGTACTCGCCGGTGTTCGTCCTGTCTGGTTCAGGCACGACCGTTGGCATCTCGCTGCAGTACCCCGTGCTTGAGTTCAGGCACGACGCATCGCTCTCGATCACATCGACCTCCTACGGCGTGTGGCAGCCCGACGTGCGATTCGGTGGCCCCATCCCGCAGGGCGACCTGTGGTGGGGCAACAGCGCTTCGATCCCGCCGAACCGATCGCAGCGCTACACGGTGAGCGTGCGATTCGCGCCCGCGACGAGCGACTGGAAGTCGACCCTCGCTCCCTATCGGGACTACTTCCGAACCACCTACGGTCCGGTCGCCTACACGCGACAGGCCGCGCCGATCAAGGGAATCGCGCTCGCAGCGATGGACCGTCAGTCGCCGCAGAATCCGAATGGCTGGTACGAGGTCGCCGGCGATCCCCATCGGAATGGCTACCGCACCGCCGCACGCGCCGTCGAGCAGGCGCTGCAGACCTCGGCGCGCGTCGTCGTCTGGGCGCCCACGGGGCTCGCCTACCAGAATCGCTCGCTCAACTATCCGCCGCAGTTTGCGTCGAGATGGAACAACCCAGGCGCCGGGGCCCTGCCGATGCGCGATGCACCTGAGCAGTTCCGCCGCATGAACTACTCTGCAGGCCGGCAATGGGGGCTCTGGTGGGGACACGCGGCCGAGGTCTCGCCCGGATGGGACACCCTCCCGCTCAGCCGCGCCGACCCGAACAACCCCGCGCACCGCGCGCTCCTTCAAGCAGAGCTCCGAGCCGCCGCCGCCGCGGGCGCCAAGATCATCGGGCTCGACGCATTCGCACACTGCCGCAATCCCATCTGGAACCTGACCGTGCTGCTCGAGTTCTACAGGCAGGAAGCACCCGGCGTGACCTTCTGCACCGAGGGACGCGCATGCGATGTGCTCCATCGCCTTGCCCCCACCTGGCTCGATGCGTTCGCGACGCAGAACACGAGCGCAGGCACCAAGGCCCGCATCCGCGGTCCGTTCCACCTCGCCGACTTCATCGTCCCGGGGCATGAGACCTGGGCAGGCATGTGCTACGACCGCGATCCAGAGCCGGCCCTGTTCGGTCCGAACGCAAGCCCAGCCGCGCAGACGCGTGATCTCAACCGGATCATGCAGCTCGGATATGTGCCGGTCACGTGGCTTCCGCTCAGCCTCGACAGCCTGTCGGCGACGGCTCCCACGAGCTCGTCGTCGCGCTAGCGAGAGGCCAGTTCGCGGGGCTGTTCGCTGTCGGTGCATTCACCGTCGATCGCCTCTTCCTCGGCGAGATCCGCGTCTTCGCGCCACGCGCCGCTGCGGAGATCCGCCGTCGCAGCTGGATCGACCTTCATCACGGCCCATGCAATCATGCGCCCGAAGAGCCAGACGCCGCCGAACGCGCTCATCATGTGGAAGGCAAAGAGACCGACATCGCCGCGCGGCATGCCGAACACCTGTCCGAGCGCGCTTCCGAACAGCACCACCGTGATCGGGTCGCCGGTCGAGTAGACCGTTCGCGAGTCCATGTAGCGGAAGGCCGCGCCAAGAATGAGCGCGTACAGCGGGAGCGAGATGAACACGATGTCGTGCATGAGGTGCCCGACCATGCCCGGTCCCCAGCTGTGCTCGCGAGACACGCCCGTCACGCCCGCCTCGCTCACCACGCTCAGCCCGAGTCCAACCGGCTTCTCCTGCCACCAGTCGCGGGGCACGGGATGGGTCACGAAGTACACGAAGGAGTGGAGCGGGTAGTACCCGCCCGATTCGAGCCGCACCTCGCTGATCCACATGCTGATGCCACCTGCAAACTGGCCTGCGAGCGAGGAGACCACGGTCTCCTGAAGGGCACGCGGATCGATGGTGACCATGCGCTCGAGCTGCCGGCCGAGCGAGCGGTCGACGCGCGCTCCGCCCTCGCGAGACGACGAGAACAGCAGGAGGACGCAGACCATCGCCACCGAGGCGACGCCCGCGCGCGGAAGGAAGCGCGCGATCGGCATGAAGCGCCACTTCTCGTAGTAGAGCGCCCAGACGACGGCGAACAGGAGGCCGATGATCTCGCGCCGTCCGAACGCCCCGACGAGGAGCACCGCCGATGCGCCCGCGCCCGCGACGAGCAGCAGCGCCGCGACGAACAGGTTGAATCGCGAGCGCGCCCATGCCATCGCAATGAGTGCGACGCCACCGCAGAGGCAGCCCGCCGAGATCTGCGGAAGGATGACGGCGACGTATGGGATCGTCTCGCCTGCAAACCGAAGGACCACGCCGACCAGCGTCAGCAGGCATCCCGTGAACACGAGGCCGCCCGTGGTGGTGCGTCGCACCACCGATCGCCGCTCGGCCAATCGGTCGGCCCAGTTCGACCTTGCATAGACGGTGTAGAAGAGCATCACGAACAGCGTCAGGACCACGCTGAAGATGATTCCCGTGAGCACCGGGCTGGCGAGTTCGGCATTGCGCTCCGACTCGCCGGTGAACATGGTGAATGCGCCCGAGACCGACTGGAACAGCAGCAGTCCGAACACGAAAAAGTTCCGCGTCGAGAACAGGAGCGTGCTTCCTGAAATGGCATCACGACCCGTCTTCCAGATCATGAAGAGGCTCAGGAGCGTGAGGTAGATGCCGATCAGCGTGGTCACGGGTGTACTCGTCGGTCGCTCCGCAGGGTGCCTGCCCTACGCAGCGGGTGATCTTCTCGGTTCTATCGGCACAGTCCGTAGTCCTCATCCACACCGACCACCGGAGTCGGACAACAACGAGGCGACGGATCTCGTTCGGAAGCGCGGATTATCGGGGCTCGGTCGGTTCATCGCGAAACGTCCGGAGCAGCGGATGCTCGAAGATGCGCTTGCCCACGAAGCGCGCGCCGGCGCGCGTGATGTGCCCGCCATCCTCCGAGATCAACGCGCCCTCTGGCGTCACCACGGGGACGCGGCCGTCGGGATCAGCCACCATCGCGAGCAGATCGACAAAGCTGGACTCGGGAACCTGCCTTCTCGCCTCCTCGTTCGCCGCCGCCACCTCGGGAAGAACGGGTGTCCGAAACGCCTTCTGCTCCGAAGCGGACATCCCCATGATCGCGTTCGGGTTCCAGCCGAAGTTCTTGGTGCCGACCACGATCACCTGCGGCACGCCCTCGGCGTGAAGCCAACGGATGTCCTCCTGCATGCAAGCCGCATCGAAGATGGGCATGATCAGCATGAGGACATGGCACTGCCGAAGCCTCTCGCGAAGCGTCGGCGGAAGCCGATCCATGTCGCGCACGCATGAGAACTCGTCGAGCGCGACGATGGGCTCGTACGAGAGCTCGCAGTGCTTCATGTACCCGTTCTCGGTGATCATGTTCACGAAGTCGCGCGCGAAGCTGTTTCCGAGGACGAGCACATTGGTGCGGCCATCGTCGGCAAACCGCTCGGCCCGCAGGCTGTACACGCGGTCCACATAGGTCGCGCGCGCATGGCGCCCCCCGCCGTCCGTCGCACCGCCGATCGCCGGCACGCGCGCGGGAAACCCGGACATGCGGTCGACCGCCAGGCCTGCGCCGCCAAGCAACGCGCCGGCACCGATGGTCAGCGTGAAGATCGCACGTCGCGAGAACCGCTCCCGGGAGCGAAACGGCTGCTCGACGAAGCGCCAGCTGAGAAACGCGAGCACTCCCGTCGCCGCGATCGCGGCGATCCAGACCCAGATCGCGGGATGCTCGACGCTCAGCAGCCGGATGAACGCAAAGAGCGGCTGATGCCACAGGTAGGCGCTGTAGCTGCCGAGACCGATCCCGACGATCCATCGCAGCGAGAGCAACCGCCCCACCGCGTTCGCCGGCGAGGCGAACATGATCACGAGCAGTGCGCCGACCGTCGGCGGGAGCGCCGCCAGGCCGGGAAATGGCGTGCGCGCGTCGTAGAGAAAGACCGGCGCCAGGATCAGTCCGAGCCCAAGCCACGAGAGCGCCGACGCCATCGCGCCGCGCGAGACCTGATGCGGCTCTCCCGGCCTGCGCGTGACGGCGAACATCGCCCCAAGCAGAAGCTCCCACGCCCGCATGGGGAGGAGGAAGAACGCTGCGAGCGGCTTGGTCATCACGAACCACTGCGCGAGCACCAGGCTCGCGACCGCCGCAATGGCGAACACCCACATCGTCACGCGAGTGCCCCGTGGCACGAGCGCGAGCAGCACCAGTGGAAACACGAAGTAGAACTGCTCCTCGACGCCCAGGCTCCAGGTATGGAGCAGCGGCTTGAACTCATTCGACAGGTCCCAGTACCCCGAGGTCATCCACAGGAGCACATTGTTCGACACGCCGACGGTCGCGAACAGGCTCTGCCCGAAGTTCTCGAAGTTGTCGGGCAGCATGAACAGCCAGCCCAGCGGCAGCGTGACGAGAAGCACCGCATACAGCGCGGGAATGATGCGCCGCGCGCGACGCTCGAAGAAGGTCAGGAACGAGAATCGCCCCGCACGCATCTCCGCGACGATGATCGAGGCAATGAGATAGCCGCTGATGACGAAGAAGACGTCGACACCGACGTATCCGCCCGCGAAGGACGCGAATCCCGCGTGAAACAGGATCACCGGCACCACGGCAAGCGCCCGCAGCCCGTCGATCTCGGGACGATACGCCGTCACGAGCCGTCCTTGCGCACTCGTTCGTACGACGCATCGACACGCCGGACGAGCGACTCCCAATCGAGCGTCGCGCGCACCCATGACTGGCCGCGGGCGCCGAGGGCGCGTCCACGGTCCGCCGAGGTCGCCACTTCGAGCAGCGCATCGCCGAACGCCTCGTCCGTGTCCTCGGACAGCCGCAGCGCCCCCGCCTCCGCCGATCCGTCGAGCTTGCACTCGCGCGTCGTCACCACCGGCCGGCCGGCGGCGAGCGCCTCGACCACCGTGATGCCGAACCCCTCGAAGCGCGGCCTGTGCGCAAACAGCGCGCATGCCGCGAACGCGTCGCGCTTCTCGGGACCGAACAGTCCCCCGACGAA
>JBIIRG010000317.1:0-3230 GCA_044341665.1 Phycisphaerales bacterium
TCCCGCAAGCCGGCCCACGATCGTGCGGCTCTCGAGGTCGATGAAGGCGATGTCGCCCGCCATGCCCGCAGTCACGAGCGTGCTTCCGACCACCTTCGGCTGCAGCGATCCCGTCGGCGGCAGCTGCCGCACCGTTCGCGCGCCGCGGTCGATCTCGAATAGGCTCGCATCGAGGAGATTCGCATAGATGCGCGACGCATCCTCGGAGGTGGTGAGGGAGAGCACCGCGGCCTTCGAATTGCCGCTCGGTCCCGCGAGGTCGTACTCCTCGGTCGGGCGCTCGCCTGCCGGGTCGACCGCCTGCACCTGTCCGCCGGTGATCCCCGCGAAGACCTCGTCGGAGTTCGGGTTGTAGTGCGTCGAGAGGATCTCGCGGCCGACGTAGGAGAGCAGCGACTTGTTGCCGAGGCGCGCGTCGATGTGGCGACCCTCCCAGCCTCGCGCCTCCGCGGGAACCACGGAGAGCAGCACCATCGCATCGCCTGGCTCGCCGTGCAGCATCGATGCGGCTGCCGTGCGCAGGTTGGCGCGGGTCGCGCTCTGCTCGGCAAGGCGCGCGGCGTCGGTCGCCTGCACGCCCAGCGTGGCGATGCCGGCCGTGCCCGATGCGATCGCGATGCCCGCGAGCATCGCGAGCGCGGTCGCCACGCGATTCTGCCGCATCGCGCGCAGCGTCGCGCGCGCAAGCGTCGGGGGTGCCGCCAGCACCGGCTCGTCCGCCAGCCAGCGGCGCAGTTCGTCGCCCAGCTCCGAGGCGGTGCCGTAGCGGTCGTCGCGCGCCCTTGCCATCGCCTTCATGGTGATCGCCGCGAGTTCGAAGGGAATGGTGGAGTCGATGCGCGTCGGCACGACGGGCTCGGCATCGCGCACCATGCGCGCGACGGCGCCGATCGGCTCGCCGCGCGTCTCGTAGGGCAGCCGGCCGGTGAGCAGCTCGTACAGGATCAGCCCCAGCGCGTACACGTCGGCGCGCGAGTCGACCGCTGCGCCGCGATCGAACTGCTCGGGGCTCATGTACTGCGGCGTTCCTGCGAAGGGCGCGTCGCCCACGCTGCCCGTATCGAGCGAGCGGGCGATGCCGTAGTCGATCACGCGCAGCGCGCCCTTGTCGGAGATCAGCAGGTTGCCCGGCTTGAGGTCGAGGTGGACGATGCCAAGCCGGTGCCCCGAGCCGACCGCGTCGCATGCCATGGCCAGCATCGCCACGATGTCGCGCCGCGACGCGCCCGTCTCGCGCGCCCAGCGTGTGATGCTGCGCCCGCCAGCGACGAGCTCCATGGCAAAGTAGGGACGGGTCGACCCGTCGGCCGGAATGGGAAGCGTTCCCGCCGACAGGATGCGCGCGATGTGCTGGTGGTCGAGGCGCGCGAGGAACTCCGATTCCTGCCGGAAGCGCGCCAGCGTCGACGCGCGCGGCGCGGCGCTGTGCAGCACCTTCACCGCGATCTTGCGGACGGGCAGCTCCTGGTCGGCCTCGAACACCGTGCCCATGCCGCCCACGCCGATCACGCGCCGGAGCGTGAACCCAGCGGTCGAGAGCCCGATGCAGGCGGCGGCGTCGAGGTCCTTCGGGGTCCCCGCGCCGATGGTCGGGATGGTCGATGCGTCGAAGCGCAGCAGCGAGCGGACCTCCGCCCGCACCCACGGATCGCGCGTGGCAGCGTCGATGGCGGGCTCGCGCTCCGCCTCGGGCAGGATCCGCACCATGTCGAAGATGTCCTCGGTGGCCTGCTGACGGGCGCGGCGCTGCTCATCCGAGGGCGCATCCGAGGGTTCCATGCCCCCGTCCATGCGTCATTCGCCGTGAGCGATCGCACGACGAAGCCACGCGCGGGCGAAGTTCCATCGCTTGCTCACCGTCCGCGGGGCGATGTCGAGCATGGCCGCCGTCTGCTCGATCGAGAAACCCGACAGGAAGCGCAGCCGCGCAACTTCTGCGCATTCGGGGCTTTCCGCCTCCAGGCGGTCGAGCGCCTCGATGGCCGCGATCGAACGCGGCGACAGGGCGCGCGACACGTCCTTGAGCTCGCCGGCAGCGACCTCGATCGGCACCCGCTGGCGGTCGCCGCCGCGGCGCAGCCTGCCCTCGGTGCGCGCGAGGTCGATCAGGAACTGCCCCATGGCCCTCGCGACCGACCCCCAGAAGTGGCGGCGGTCGTCCCACGCCGTCCGCACCGCCTCGGGCCCGAACATCTTCAGGAAGAGCTCGTTGACCAGCAGCGTGGGCTGGAGCTGGGTCCGCGCGCCCTCGTCGCTGCAGGCGCGCCGCGCCGCCTCGTGCACCTCGGCGTAGATGGCCCGCCAGGCACGGTCGACGGCCCCCGCATCGCCGGTGTTCGCGGCGTTGAGCAACTCGGTCAGGTCCTGGGTGTGCTCGCTGGTCGACATGGAGGGCCCGAGGTCTCGCGCTCACACAGGAGTCTTGAACCCCATCGCACGGACAGCGCACCAGCCGATCGCCGCCTCAAAGAGCACAAACATCCCCGAAAGCCAGATCGCGACCGCAGGCCAGATGGTCCAGGGAGGCGCCCACTCGAAGTACCAGAGCACGCCGAGAAGCAGTCCCGTCGCCTCGAGGAAGGCCCCTCCCACGAAGCGAGCCATCTTGCCGCGCTGGTCGATGTTGCAGGTGAACATGACGGGATGGTACGGACGTTGAGTTATTCGCGCGCAACCCGCGTGATCGCCTTGACTCAGCGCGCGATTGGAGCGATAGCATCCCGCCTTCCGAAATCCTCCAGATCATGCGTTCGACCCTGTTCCGCCTCATGCTTCCCCTGATCCTGCTCGCGCAGGTCGCGGTCGGCATGAGCCCGGGGCGCGTCCTCTGCATCGGCTGGGGCGGTTGCGGGGGCGTGGGGCATCACGACCACGTGCATGACCACGATCACGAGCACAGCCACGCGCACGATCACGCGGACCACCACGCGCATCACGCCGCCGACGGCCATGCGCACGCCGTGCGCTGCGCCGCCGAAGTCGACCCCGACGCGGGCTGCACTTGCCACACGCACGTGAGCACGCCCGACGAAGGCAGCGCCTCGCGTGACCGCACCGGCGATCGCGTGGTCGATGCGCGTCTCTTCGCACCGCTCTTCGCAGCACTGCTTCCTGCAGTGCTTGAGATCCACGCAGGGGGGCTGCTCGAGCCCCCGCGCCTGCACGCAGCGCACTGGCCGCGCACCGACCAGTGCTGTGCGCGCGCCGTGACGCGCCTCCTGATCTGAGCG
>JBIIRG010000318.1:0-3226 GCA_044341665.1 Phycisphaerales bacterium
GGTCGGACTCCTTCACCCGCAGCGTGCCGAGTCCCGTGAAGCGGCTCGGTCCGTCGCCACAGGCGGCAAGCACCATGGCCATGACGGCCGCATCGGGCGCACGGGCGTAGTCGGCGTCGAGGGCGCGCAGCCGCGCCCCCGCCTTCACGGAGGTGCCACGGCCATCGGAGAGCTCCTCGACGCGCGCGCCCCGCAGCGCGAGGTCGTCGAGAAAGTGCGAATCGGGCTGGGCACTCCGCCGCGGGAGACCCGCGAGAACGACCTCGCCTCCCGTGAGCACCGCGGCAGCCGCCGGATAGACGGCGCTCGACGCATCGGGCTCGATCTCGACCGAACCCGCGGGAATCGGCTGCGGCGCGATCGACACGCGCGCGAGCCCGGCGCCAGGCTGCGCCGCGCCGAGGACGACCGGACCGTAGCCGACCTCCGCCTGCACGCCCGCCGCCGCCAGGGCCGCAAGCGACAGGTGGATGTACGACGCGCTCGTCGGCTCGGCGGTGAAGCGAATCTCGAGCCCCCGCGCGAGCCGCGGCGCGACCATCATCGCGGCGCTCACGAACTGGCTCGACGCGGTGCGGCCGACTTCGATCGAGCCGCCCGTGCAACCTCCGCCGAACACGCGGACGGGAAGGCGGCCGTCCTCCTCGACATACTCGATGCGGGCGCCGAGTGCGCGCAGCAGGTCGACACCCTCGGCCACGGGGCGCTCGCGCATGCGCGCGCTGCCGTCGATCGTGAAGACGCCATGCGGCTGCGCCGCCGCGAACGCGATCATGAAGCGGGTGGGCGTGCCGCCGTCGCCGAGGTCGACCGTGGCGGACAGCGGCACCGGCCCGCGCTCGATGCGCAGGAGGTCGCCGTCCCGCTCATGCCGCACGCCGAACGCCTCGAGCGCCGCCAGCAGGCGGTCGCAGTCGTCGCAGGCGAGCGCGCCGCGCAGCAGGACCGATCCGTCAGCCAGCGCGGCCAGCCCGGCCAGCACGATGTGACGGTTCGAGAGGCTCTTCGATCCAGGCACGCGGATCACCGCGTGGACCGGCCCGCGCGCGGGTTCGATCGCGCGCCCGACATGCGGCGCGCCACCCGCGCTCAACCGATCTCCCGTCGGAACACCGCCACCACGTCCTCGACCGGGATCACGAACAGCCGGTTGTCGCCCTCGAAGTCGACGGGAATCGCGTGCTTCGGGTTGAAGAGCACGCGGTCGTACTGCTTGATCGGGTAGTTCTCGTCGCGCTCGACCTCGGCGCTGACGGTGACGATGCGCCCCGTGATGGTGGGGATCTCGATCTTGTCGGGCAGGTGCAGGCCGACCTTGGTGATCTTCTTGTCCTCGTCCTTGCGGATGAGAACGCGCTTGCCGATCGGTTCGACGACCTCGATGGTCTGCTTGCTGCGCTGCGCGCGGTCACCTGCGTCTGGCATGCCGCGATGATAGCCGCAGAGGGCAGCCTGTTCCGCTACCTTTCCCGCCATGCATCCGCAGCTCACGCGACTCATCCGCGACGTGCCCGACTTCCCGAAGCCAGGCATCGTGTTCAAGGATGTCACCCCCCTGCTCGCAGACCCTGCCGGCCTCGCGCTCGCGGTCGAGCTCATGGCGAACCCGTTCCGCAACGAGCGCGTCGACGTCGTGGTCGGCCCCGAGAGCCGCGGCTTCATCTTCGGGACCGCGGTGGCGACGGCGCTGAGCGCGGGCTTCGTGCCCGTCCGCAAGCCGGGCAAGCTGCCCTACCGCACGAAGTCGATCGAGTACGCGCTCGAGTACGGCACCGACCAGCTGCACATCCACGTCGACGCGGTGCAGCCCGGGATGCGGGTCCTGCTCGTCGACGATCTCCTCGCGACGGGCGGCACGCTTGCCGCATCGATCAAGCTCCTCGGCCGCGACGGGCTCGGCGCGGACCTCGTGGGCGCGAGCGTGCTCATCGAGCTCGAGTTCCTCAAGGGCCGCGGGGTCCTCGGCGGGCTGCGCACCGAGTCGGTGCTGCGCTACTGAGCCTCGCCTGACAGGACGTCGCGCGACGAGGGAATCGTCTGCGGCGGCGGCGTGATGCCCGAGCTCCCGCGCGTGAGCACGACGACGAGCGTGGCCAGTCCGCCGATCACAAGCAGCGCAAACACAACGACTGCAACGAGCTTGCCCGCGCTCGACGAGCGATTCTCGGGCGCGAAGTCGGGGCGGCGCGGCGCGTTCGAGCTCGGTTCCATAAGGACCCAAGCGTAGCAGCGCCGGCAGGGTTGAGCGAAGCCGCGCGCTCTGACTAGAATCGCGCCCTATGACCACCCTCAGCCCGTCCTCCGGCCTCTCGACCGCGACCGATCCGCTGCAGCTGATCGACGTCGACCACGTGCGCTTCTACGTCGGCAACGCCAAGCAGGCCGCGTTCTTCTACGCGAGCGCCTTCGGCTTCCAGGTCGACCAGATCGCCGACCTGACGACGGGCTCGCGCGACCGCGCGATGTACCTGCTCACCCAGGGCAACATCCGCATCATCCTCGAGAGCTCGCTCACCAAGGACGGCCAGGCCGCCCGCGAGGCCGCGCAGTACGGCGACGGCGTCAAGGACCTCGCCCTCACGGTGTTCGACGCCGAGGCGGCGTGGAAGCAGGCGATCAGGAACGGCGGCGAGAGCGCCTACGAGCCGAAGACGTGGTCCGATGCGCACGGCTCCGTCACCTTCGCGGGTATCAAGACCTACGGCCGCGCGCAGCACACCTTCGTGTCGCGCACCGGCGCGTACGCGCTGCCTGCGATCAAGAACGGCGGGCTCTTCATGCCCGGCTTCCGCAAGATCGAGGGCTTCGCGCTCAACGCCTACAACAAGGCGAACCCCTGCGGCCTCAAGTACGTCGACCACGCCGTCGGCAACGTCGAGGAAGGCAAGATGAACCACTGGGTCAAGTGGTACGAGCAGGTCCTCGGCTTCGCCATGTTCAAGCACTTCGACGACAAGGACATCGGCACCGAGTACTCGGCGCTCATGTCGAAGGTCATGGCGAGCGGCAACCACCTCATCAAGATGCCGATCAACGAGCCCGCCGAGGGCAAGAAGAAGAGCCAGATCCAGGAGTACCTCGACTGGCACGACCACACGCCGGGCGTGCAGCACCTCGCGCTGCGCACCGACGATGAGCTCCACTCGATCACCGAGCTCCGCCGCCGCGGCGTCGACTTCCTCACGATTCCCGACGCGTACTACGAGACGGTGTGGAACCGCGTGAA
>JBIIRG010000319.1:0-3223 GCA_044341665.1 Phycisphaerales bacterium
ACGCTCCGCGCGGCGTCGCCGCGAGGCCTTCGCTCATGATCGACGGCCTCGTGTCGGAAGACGCCGCCAGCAGCGGCGACGCGCGCGTTCCGGCCCGCGGCTCGGCCACCATCCGCGGCAGCGTCACGCTCGATGTCGGGGGCAACCTCTTCGTCGAGCGCGGCTCGCGCGTGTACATCGAGCAGTCGGCGGTGATCGTGGTGCGCGGCAACGCCGTGGTCGACGCGGCCAGCATCGAGGTCGCGCCCTCGGGTTCGCTCACCCTCATCGCACTCGGCGACCTCACCCTGTCGTCGGCCTTCGTGGGCGCCGCGCGCAGCGATCCGAGCGAGGGCCGCGACGCGTCGGGCAATGCAGCGTTCGACGGCGGCGCGCGGCGCACCGTCCTCTTCGGCGGCGGCGACAGCCGGCGCATCCTCGTCACCGACGGCTCGATCGTGAAGGGGCAGATCTACGCCCCCAGCGCCACGGTCACGGTCGAGAGCCGCAGCGCGGTGTACGGCCGCCTGCTCGGTTCAAGCGTGCAGCTCGCCGAGGGCGTGGCGCTCTACTACGACCCCTGCCTCGACGCACGCCATGGCTGGACCAGCCCCGCGAGCGGACTCTGGACGAGCGGCGGCACCCTGCGCAGCGAAGTGACCGAGGTGGCTCGGCTCGACGACGCGTCGCTCCTCGAGTTCGCCACCCGCACGGGCATCGAGCCCGAGCCAGCGAGCCAGGCGATCGCGGCGGTCGCGCTCGAGGACCAGGTGGTGCGCACGGCGAACTTCAACGAGCGCGCCGAGCTCGAGGCAAGCGACGAGACGAAGCGCAAGCGCCGCGGGCTCCGCGAGCAGCTGCGGCAGCGCGCGACCGAACTGCGCGAGCGCTGGAAGGACGCCCTCTTCGAGCCACTCGAGGCGGGCGGACAGGGCTTTGTCCAGCTCGGCACCGCCGAGGCGAGGTCCTCCGAATGACGCGCCGCAGCGGGTTCACGCTCATCGAGCTCATGATCGTCGTGGCGATCGTGGGCATCTTCGCGGGCATCGTGATCCCCCGCTTTGCCGACGCCTCGCGGCCGCTCCCCGAGCCGGTCGCGCAGCTCCTCGAAGCGGACCTCCGCCGCGCCCGCACCGAGGCGATGGCACTTGGCGCACCTGTCGTCGCAGTCGCCTCGACCGACGGCGCCGCGTGGTGGCTTGCACCGAGCGCCGAGCCGACGACGCCGATCGCAGGCACCGAGCGCCGCTTCGGCAGCGGCGGCCTCGCCCCGATGAAGGGCGCGACCCTGCTCGTGAAGGGCGATGGCGAATCGCGTGACGACCGCGGCGTTGCGCACCGCGTGTTCGCCGAGTTCGACTCACTCGGCTCGCGCGACGAGGGCGTGCCATGCCTCGAGCTCCGCAGCCGCGACGGCGAGCGGATCGCTGCATGGACGCTCCCCGCCGGCCGCACGCGGCTGGCGAGGTGAGGTGAGGCGGGGCCAACCCCCCCGCGCTCAGTCGCAGAAACCCCAGCTGTTGAGCATGAGCGCAAGGTCCGCGCCGTCGACCTGACCATCATGGTTGACATCGCCCGCGCCGCTTGGCGCAGTCGCCCCCCACGCGTTCAGCAGGAGCCCGAGGTCGCCGCCACTCACCACGCCATCACTGTTGAGATCGGCGAGGCAATCGCAGATGGCTGGCGCACCTGAGACGAAGAACGCACCTTCGACGTTGCGCGGCAGGTTGTCGCAGAGCACGGTGCCCTCTCCGACGATGCAGCTCTGCATGCGGCCTGTGATCATGAGTCCGCCCGCACCCGCGGGTGCCGCGCTCCCTCCCGAGCGATTGCCCGTGATCGTGCTGTTCACGATGCGCAGCGTGCCCGGGTTCAGCTCGACATTCTCGTAGTACTCGACAGCGCCGCCCTCGACGCCCGCGGTGTTGTTCGTGACCTGGCAGCCATCGAACAGCACTTGCTCGCCAGTCAAGAGCGTGCCCGCCGCCTTGAACGCGCTGCCACCGCCGATGCCCGCGATGCCGCACTGGTTGCCGGTAAAGGTGCAGTTCCGCACGGTGCCGGTGGTACCGAACACCATGAGCCCGCCGCCCTGCGCGATGCCGGTGTTGCCGGTGAACACGCAGCCCTCGACGAGCATGTTGCAGTAGAGCAGGTACGCGCCACCGCCGTAGTCGGAGCGGTTGCTCTCGAAGCGGCAGTTGCGGATGAAGGCCGACGAATCGCGACCGTACACAGCGCCGCCGACCTGGAAGAGCGCGCCCTTGTAGATCAGCGAGCCGACTGTCGCGTTGCGGAAGACGAGGCTCTCGAGGCCGGCCGTGGCGGGCTCGCCACCGCTGAAGGTGGCGATCGACGCGGGGAGACCCGTGCCGTCGAGGATCGTCGCGTTGTTGGCGGCGCCGCGGATGACGACGTTCTTGCCGTTCAGCGAGAACGACTCGTTGTAGGTGCCCGCGGCGACCTGCACGGTGCGCTGCGCGCCAGCGGGGACGGAGTCGATGGCGGCTTGGATCGTGGGGAACTGCGACGGGACGAGGATGGTGGATTCGCAGAGGTCGGGAACGCCATCGGAGTCGGCATCCGCAAGCTCACCGCGGAGGATCTGGCCGTAGTCGACGATGCCATCGGCGTTGCAGTCGGCGGACCATTCGATGATGTAGCTCGGCGTTACGGGCACATCGAAATAGTCGCCCCACTGATTGGCCGGGACGATGGCACCAACGCCATTGAAGAAGTGCGCGAACTGCTCGTTCGGATCTGGGCTCGGCGGTCCCTCGCCGGGATGCCAGGCCGAATAGGTCCACGGTGTACCGTCATCCCAGCGCCATTCTCCGCTCGGTCCTCGGCCGCCGATCCAAGGACCGACCACATAGGGACCGTTGTTGGTCCACAAGTCTGCCTTGTGCGCGATGGTCTCGTACAGCCAATCGCTCTCCGACGAAACACCGATGGATGCAAGCAGCGCCCCTCGTGACACACACGCACTCTTCGCCTGGCTCCACGTGATGAACCGATCGGCGCGCACCCCGGAGTACCAATGCCCGTTTCCGCCGGCTTCGATACGCCACTGGACGGGATAGCTGCCGACGACGCACGCGGCGCCATGCTCGCAGCAATCTGGGATGTTGTTGCCGTCGTAGTCTGGCAGCGAGCCCTCGCGGCACTGACCGTAGTCCGCGACACCATCGCCGTTGCAATCCGGGATCGCACTCCCATCGAACAAGCTCGTCGATTCCGGGGC
>JBIIRG010000320.1:0-3219 GCA_044341665.1 Phycisphaerales bacterium
GTCGATCGGCACCATCGGCATCGGCAGCAACACCGTGCCACTCAACTCGGCGCTGCCTGACCTCGTCGTCAGCGGCGGCGGGGGCGCGGTGCTGCACAAGGTCAACTACCTTCGCTTTGCCGCGCCCCAGCCGGGCACCTATCGCATCGACACCTGCCCGGCGCAGGGGTTCGACAGCCTCATCGCGTGCCTTGGGACCTGCAACGACGGCGCCAGCGTGATCGACGTCGATGACGACGGCTGCGGGATCACGGGCGGGCCGTCGCGGCTCACCTTTGCGGCAACCGCGGGCCAATCGGTGCTCTTTGGGGTCGGAGCGTGGTCTGCGGTCGAGCCGCTGCCAGCGACGGCGGTCGTCCGAGTCACCTTCGTGGCGCCTCCAGCCAATCCCGCCGACCTCGACGGCAACGGGCGCGTTGACGGGGTCGACCTCGCCCTCCTCCTTGGCAACTGGCTTGGCGGGGGAGTCGGGGACGTGGATCGCAGCGGCGTGGTCGACGCGGCAGACCTCGCCCGACTCCTGAACGCATGGAGCTCCTGAATGGAGCCGATTGGTTATAGGACAAAAATTCGTCTCATGATTCCGATCTAGTCCAGCTTTTGGGTTTGGTTCACATCAATCTGCCTTTACCTTTGCAACGCTGGCTTGCGCGCTTTGGCTTGGATGGTCCGAGCGCGGTGCGCGGTCGGCGGACTGGCGCGGGGCGTATCGCACCGCGGACTACGGAGAAAGCAGATGGCCTTGCCCCACTCGAATTCGGCGCTCGCACAGCGCCTGTCACGCCACTTCGCGGCGTGCGCGACTGTCGTCGCCTCGTCGACGTTCCTCGCCACGGGCGTTGCGTCGGCTGACGTGATCTACACCCCGGTGAACCTCGTGGTTCCCAACAACATCGACGGCCTGTACATCAACGTCGAGACGCTCACGACTGGTTCGAGCGGCGCGTCGACTGCGGGCTGGGACATCAACCCGTACTCGGCCACAGCGACATCGCTCAACTGGTTCAACGCGACGGGCACCGGCATGATGCGCCTTCCGGGCGTGACGACGGGTTCGGCGGGCAACCTGCCGATCGGCACGGTTGTGAGCGCGACCGGCAGCTACGGCTCGGGCGCGGTCGTCGTCGGCGCCGCCGCGGGCAACTGGCAGCTCAACAGCCTCAATCGCTTCGGCTTCCGCTTCATCGCGGCCGATGGCCAGACCCACTACGGCTGGGGCACCTTCCAGATCGGTGCGAGCATCAGCGGCGCTGACCGCACCATCACCGAGCTCGCGTGGGAGTCCGCTCCTGGTGTCGCGATCTCGGTTGGTGACACGGGCGCGGGCAGCGGTCCGTACGATCCGTGCGCGGCGACCAACCCGACCGCTGCGGTTGGTTCGAACAACCTGTTCGTGCGCAACACCGATATCGCCGACCTGACCACGGCCTGTGGCACGATCTACAAGGCGAACTACTACAAGTTCACCGCCCCCGCGACCCGCAACTACGACTTCTCGACCTGCGCCGGCGCGTCGGCCTCGTCGCTCGTCATCCTCGATGGCTGCGCGGCTGGCTCGAACGTCGTCGCCTGCGGCACCGCATGCGGCACCTCGGGCTCGACCGTCACGCTCGCCGCGACCGCGGGCAGCGTGTACTACCTCGTGCTCGGCAGCTCGGTGTCGGGCGTCGATCTTCCCTCGCCGTACGCCGTCTCGGTGACCCCGTGGTACGACCCGTGCGACACGGCGAACCCGACCGCGGGCAACGGAACCAGCAACCTCGCCTACAACAGCACGACCTCCGAGGACCTCAGCACCTCGTGCGGCGTGATCTACAACGCCAACGCCTACAAGTACACGCCGACCGAGTCGGGCTCGTACACGATCAACACCTGCTCGGGTGGCGCGAACACCCGCATCGCGGTGCTTGATGGCTGCGCGGCCAACTCGGCCGTCCTCGCCTGCAACGACGACTTCTGCGGCGGCTCCTCGTCGGTCACCCTCGACCTCGTCGCCACCGTGCCCGTCTACATCGTGGTCGGCTCGAACTCGGCGAAGTCGGTCCTGACGGGCCCGGTCGCCGTGACCGTCGTCCCGCCGCCGCTCCCGGCCTGCGTGAACGCGGTCGCTGCCTCGTACGGCGCGAATGCGTTCAACAACACCGCCTCGACGACGGCCCAGTCGGCCAAGTCGAACGCCACTGGCACCACCTCCGCCACGATCAACAAGGTCATGTGGTTCGCCTTCACCCCGACCGCCACGGGCCAGTTCAAGATCGACATGTGTGGCGCTTCTGGTGACACGATCATCGCCATCGGCGACGTGTGCCCGAGCGTGGGTGGCCGCTTCGAGGGTCTCGCGTACAACGACGACGCGTGCCTCGTGGCTGGCAGCACCACGAGCTTCCTTGCGAGCTGCATCGACGCGACCAACTGCGGTGCAACGGGAACCTTCGCGGGCTTCCCGCTCGCGCAGGACCTCGTGGCCGGCACGACCTACTACATCTGCGCGGGTTCGTACTCCGCGACTGCCAACATCACGGGCGTCCTGACCATCACGGGACCCGAGGGCCAGGGCAACCCGGCTGACCTCGACGGCGACGGCGTCGTCGGTCCGCAGGACCTCGCGACGCTGCTCGGCAACTGGGGCAACCCGGGCGCCGGCGACATCGACGGCGACGGCCAGGTCGGCGCTCCCGACCTCGCGGCGCTGCTCGGCGCGTGGGGTTGATCCCACCCGTCAAGAGCATGCTCGACTGAGCATCTGATTCAAACTCGCACGCGGCTGCGCCTTCCTGGCGCAGCCGCGTTGCGTTTTGAACAGCACGATGGAGAGGCCGACCCGAGCCTTCGATGGGAGTGGTCGACGTGGGACATCGATGTCCTCCCCGAATCCACGATGGGAGTGATCGACCCGAGCCTTCAATGTCCCTCGGGTGCCCGTCAGTCGCCCGGCGGCGAAGCCGACGGAGACTGCGGAACGTCGGACATGAGCCTTCGATGGGAGTGATCGACGTGGGTCGTCGACCTCGAGCTCATCCCCGATCCCACGCCGGCAAACCGACTCCTCGAGCAACCCGTTCCGCAGTCTCCCCTTCGGGGGCGACTGACGGGCACCCGAGGTGGTTCGAAGGCTCGGGCAAGTCACTCCGGCTGAGATCGATGACGGCCCGGGTGGCTGGACTCGGATCTCTCACGGAGAGCACGGAGGACACGGAGGAATGAGGTTGGCCGGGAGTG
>JBIIRG010000094.1:0-10664 GCA_044341665.1 Phycisphaerales bacterium
CGACGCTCGTATCCACCGATGCTGCCCAGTATGCCGAGATGGTCGAATGGTTCATTCGGCTTCCGCTGTGGCTTGAACTCCCCGATGTCCGCGCCGTACACGCTGCGTGGATTCCCTCGGCGATCACGACACTCCGATCGTGGGCATGCGAGACGACGCGCCGCAACCCCGGACTCGATGCGACGCAGATTCCTGGCCAGCGCCCTGGATCAACAACGGTCGACGCCGCTCTCGAGGAATGCCAGCGACGCTCCGCCATCGCTGCAGGAGACTCGCAGCAACGCGCGATGCTGCTTTTCCTTGACACGCACGGACCGAAATCAAGCACGAACTGCGCCCGCGCGGTGGAGTTGCTCCTGAAGGGTCCGGAACTCAACCTCCCGAATCCGCTCCCTGATCCCGAGGGCACGCAGCGCGATCGGTTCCGCATTCGATGGTTTGAGCCGTTTCGCGGTCAGTCGATCCGCGACTACTGGATGGGCCCGGCACATTCGATCCGCACAGAGGTCGGCGACTCGCAGGATGAGCGGCGGCGCGCGACTCTCGAGGCGACTCCCTCGGCGCGCGCTGTCGAGAACGCTTCGGCCGACGTGCTCGCTGGCTACGACAAGCGCGAGCGGCCCGTCTTCTTCGGCCACTACGGATTTCGCGCCGTGGAGATACCCACGAACGGTTCGAACTGGGCGTGTCTCGACTACTCGGCTTTCAACGAGAGTGGTGCGCTTGCGTCGTATCGCTTTGAGCGCGGACATCGTTCCTCCGATGGTGACTACGCAGTGCAGCTCGGCGAACCATGGACAGCGCAGCCACCGGCGCGCAGCCTGCGTACAGAGCAGTTTCTCGCGGAAGACTGCCCCGAGCGCGAACACGTCGAGCATGGGAAAGAAGTCGGCGCGTCAAGCGAGCCCCCGAGCGGAACTCGTCCACCTTCTCGCGTTCAGTATGTGCTCACGCTGTTGAATTGCGACTCCGACGCGCTCATCGCGAGGGGTCGAGTGCTTGCAGCGGAGCTGGCGCAGGTCGATCGCGACACCGCGGCTGTGCTCGGCATTCCGCGAGTTTGGCCGGATCAACTTCCGACGGATGTGGGACAGGTTGCACCCACGGCTGCAACGAATGCACCCAGCGAGCACGCGGTCGAAGTTCGAACGCCGCTACCTTTCGACGAAACGATGGTGATGCGCATTCGATCGCAGAACATTCGTGCAGACGCGGAGGAAAACGCTCTTCGCGATGCGATCGGAAAGCGTGAGCAATTCGGGCTGCCGATTCCACAGATGTGAAGGCGCAAGAAACTTCCAGCACCCGGATGTCGCCACTCCTACTGAGGAACCGCGTTGAGTGAGTCGCCGATGTAGTTGGCGGGAGCAAACGCATCGTCGCCGCCTTCCGCGATGATGATGATTTCCACGCCAAGGCCAGGCGCGAGATACATCGCGCCCTTCGAACCCAACACCTCGCCTGCATGGCCGAGCAGACCGCTGCAGCGCAGAATTCCGAGCCCGTACCCGCTTCCTTCCACGCCTTCGAACGGTCGGAAGGTACTCTGCGCCGCGAAGGCTCCTTTCGTGAGAAGTGCTCCGGTTGAGAGGACGTCGAACCATGCGAGTTCGAACGGCGCGAATCCGGGCACATCAATGCGAAGCGAGAATCCGAGTCCGTGATGCGAGAGCCGTTCGCCGTGCGAGGCTTCCGCAGAGGTCGGAGCGATCGTCTGATTCGGGATGCGCGTGAGTTTCCACTGGGGCGCGGCAGGAAGCATGGGTAGATCCCCCGCATGAAGCGACATCGCAGGCGCGGTGCGCGACCTTGCGCTCGCACTCGATGCGGCGCCCGCACGGGATGCCGTCGACGGTGATATCGACGGCTACCTCGTCCTCGCCTGCGACAACCTCTTCGAGTTCGACCTCGCGCGGCTCGTCGCACGCTTCGCGAGCAACGGTCGCGCGCAGCTCGTGGTGCGCACCGTCCCCGAGCCTGTTCCGAGCGGCAAGTACAGCGAGGTCCTGCTCGACGCAGGCGGCACGCGCGTCACCCGCTTCCGCGAGAAGCCGCAGGACCCGCAGTCGAACCTCAGCGCGATCGCGGTGTACCTCCTCCCGCGCGAACTGCCCGAACTCGTGCGCGCATACCTCGCGGGCGGCGGGAACCCCGACGCGCCCGGCCACTTCATCGCATGGCTTTCCGAACGCATCCCGCTCGACGCGACCCCGCTCGACGGCCGTTGGATCGACATCGGGAGTGCAGAAGACCTCGCCCGCGCGAACATGGCGTCGTAGGCGCATCCGCCGGCGAAGCTACAGCCACTCGCGCAAGGCCTCGAACCGCGCGAGCACCTCGCACCAGGGCGGGTACCCACGGAAGCACAACACCGAGCACTGCTGCTCGTACTGAGCCTCGAGCGCCGCCGAGAGCCTCGCCTCGGGAAACAGCGCCGCACTTGCCCGGAACGACCACTCATCCGGATCGCGCGCCGCGCGGCGGTAGAACCGGCGGTCGATCTCGATGCAGTCGCGCACGATCGCGCGATACTCGGGACCACGCAGCATCTCGAGCACCTCCGGGCGCGACCCAAGTGCACAGAGATCGAAGTAGTGCCTCATGCGCGCGCCGACTTGAAGGCCCGTCGCACGCGCCACGGTGACCGCATGGTCGACCGCGAACAGCTTCTCGACAAAGGTGCGGCGAAAGTGGAGCAGCCGCATCGTGAAGGGACCGATGTCCGACGCCACGATGCTCGCGCCGCTCGCCTGCAGGTACTCGCCGACGAGCGACTGGATGGCGACGGCCGAAACCGGCTCCCGCCCACTGCCGACGCCCGAGGCAAGCCAGACCTCGCGTGCGATCGGGCTCGGGCGTGGAAACACCGACGCGTACTCAAAGCGCTCCGAGCGTGCAATGCCGCGCGTCGCCCGCAACGAGCTTCCACGGAGCAGCACGGGCAAATCGCAAACAACCCGCTCCGACAACCGCTTCATGGTCGTGCGCATCGCCTTCCCGCCGCGCGGGGGATCGAACGCCAGCGGATCGATGAACAGATCGACATCCTCGGAGAATCGATCCACCAACGCCCAGCCCTTTGAGAGGCTCGTGCCACCCTTGAAGACGGCCGCGTCACCCAGTTCGGCCGACACGATTCGGAGACACTCCGTAATGTAGTAGTCCTTCTCGATGTACTCCGGGGGAATCCCGCGGTGCGCGAAGTGCCTACCTGCATCCTCGATGTGCTGCCTGAAATCTGCATGCCCGCACAAGCGGGTCTCGCCTTTCCCGGAAACTGCCATGCCACTGCGTCCTTTCCCATTCGCGCAGTGAGTGTGGATTCATCGATCGGGATCAATAGAGTGGCTTCAGCCGACGCGCCTGCCACTGCGGCGCGCCGGGCATCAGGCTCAACTGCCCGAAGCCATATCGCGAAAGCGGATTGAGCGAGGCGCGCAGCGCCCGAATCGCCGCATGAACCTCGGGTGGCCGCTTTCGTTTCCCATGCTCGAGCAACGCACCCAGCATGGCCCGCACGCGCGGCGGCTCGTCCCGCGCGACGGACATGATTCGCTTCAGCCGCCCCTCCTCGAGCAGGTAGTCGCGGATGACCAGCGCTGTCTGCCGAGGCTCGAGCTCGCTGTGGATGCATCCGTCGCGCAGCACCTCGAGAAGCGCGCCGTCGAGTGGCTCGAGCGCGACCCATGACTTCGGGCGCCGCGTCACGACACGGGTGAACGACTTGTCGAGCTCCGAGGGTGCGCGACTCGCAGGTGTCGAGTACCACAGCCGGTTCGGGCACTGCAGGCTCAAGCGGAGCGCGTTCGCGGCCGACACCGAGCACGGGAAGAGCGGCGCCCGTGCTCGCTGGACTGGCTGGACGCGCGCGTCGTACACCCGCACCCGCCCTGCCGCGCTGCCTTTAACCGCGTAGACGCCCTTCGACAGTCGCACAATCTCCCCCTCGCGCGCGAGCCGCGAGAGCGCCTGCGCGACCGCCTGGGGCGACATGTCGGGAAAGTCGCTGATCCGCCAGGTCCGCTCCGCATCCTTGCCCGCGCGCGATGTGATCGCGCCGCGCACGCGCGCGGAGACCGTCTGAGGCGGGGGCGGAGGCGAGGATGGAGCGACCGTGCGCGGCATGACTCGATCCATCATTGGGTCGGCGTCGGCGCTTGTCAAGTTTTTGTGTTGCCTTTCTTGACACGGGCGCACGCATGTTCAGCGACCCACGCTCTCCACCACACCATGAAAAATGGAAGGTGTACATTCCACTTTCATGGTGGCGTTCGAACCGCTCAGTCCCTCTACCGCCACTCCTCCCGCAGCACCCGCAGGAACACCGGGTTGTTGACATGCACCCGGTCCCACGCCCGCACCAGCCACGCGTGCGCCTCGCGCTCGGTCCATCCGTGGCGGCGCATCGCCCACGCCTTGAGCACGAACCCCGTGCGACTGCGGCCGCCGTGGCAATGGACGACGAGCGGCCGCGCGGGATCCTCGGCCAGCAGCGCGTCGATCGCATCGACCGCATCGGCAAGCGCCGCGCGCGGATTCGCGTTGTCGTGCTCCTCGTACTGGTCGATCAGGAACACCTCGCGCCGCACCGCGTGCCGCGCGAACGCACCGCCCGTGCGGCAGAGCGAGACGACCGCCCAATCGGCCGGCGCCTTCGACGCGCCCGTGAGGTCGGCGGCGTACACGGGCAGCTCGTCGTGGACGCGCGTGGGTCCGCCCTCCGCGTCGCTCGGCGTGAACGGGACAGGCTTGTGGCCGAGCAATCCGCGCGCGACCTCCTGCAGCGCGACGAAGTCGTAGCGCCGCTCGCCGGTCGGCGTCTGCATCGCGCCGTGGACATAGGTGGTCCAGCGGCTCGGAATCGCCTGGACGCCCCAGCGCGCGCCGGCGAGGGACCCCGCGACGCACCCCACCGTGTCGGCATCGTCGCCGAGGTCGACGGCGGTGCGCACGGCCTCCTCGAAGTCCTTCGCGCGGCGCACCGCCCACACGGCCTGCGCGAGGCAGGTCCAGACGGTGCCGTTTCCGAACCGCGCGTCGGAGGGCTGCCACGAGGGGTCGAGGAGCGCACGCCAGCGCTCGCGCGGTTCGGGCGCGAGCCTGCCGACCGCTGCATCGAGCGCGGCGAAGATGTCGTCGTCGCCGTCGCCGAGCACGCCTGCGCGCACCATCGCGGTGTGGATGGCGACGCCCTCGTCGTTCGCCGCGTCGTGGTGGGTCACGCGCGACTGCGCGACCGCGAGCGCGACGGCCGAGTCGAGCGGCTCGCGCAGCGTGAAGAGCGCGACGGGCGTGTTGCGCATGAGCGATCCGTTGCCCGCGGATCTGCCGCCGTTCGCCGCATGCGCGTGCGCGGCGGCGCCGTCGTGCGTCGCACGCGCGAGCGCGTGGCGGGTGAGGATGCCGACGTCCTTCGCGGCCGCAGCCCATGCGCGCCAGCGCGACCAGAGGTCGGTTGCGTCGAGACCGCCGCGCGCGAGCAGCGATTCGGCGAGGGCGAGCGCCATGTGGGTGTCGTCGGTGAACTCGCCAGCGGTCCAAGGTCCGCCGCCGATCATCTCGCCCCTGCCGCCGCGGACGGGCTGCGGGAAGCGCGCCGAATAGCGGCCGGCGGGCTGGAACTCGAACGGCGCGCCAAGGGCGTCACCGACGGCGGAGCCGATGAGGGCGCCGATGGCGTGTTGGGTTTGGGTGGACAAGTGGGCGGGCATGTGCGCGTGAGCGTACGGGCAGAAAGCTCGCGCAGGAATCCAGCTGTTCGCCAACGCCCTACCCGCCGATACACTCTCGTCACCATGTCCAGCGCGATTCCAACCCCCATCCAGGCGAAGCTCCCGCTCGTGGTCTCCGCTTGCCAGACCTCCGGCGTGCGCCGGCTGTGGGTGTTCGGATCGGCCGCCCGCGGCGAGTGGCGCGAGGGGACCAGCGACATTGACTTCCTGGTCGAGCTCGACCCGACTCGGCCGCTGCCGGAGCAGTTCTTCGGCCTCTACCGCGCGCTCAAGGACATCTTTGGCGTCGACATCGACCTCGTGAGCGTGGGCGGGGTGAAGAACCCCTACTTCCGCGCGGAGCTCGAGGAGACGAGGGTGCCGGTGTATGCCGCCGCGTGATGCGCTTGGACTCCTGCGCGATGTGGTCGACGCCGCCGAGTTCATGCGGTCCCGGGCGACGAACACCAATCGGGAGAGCTATCTCGCCAACGCCGACCTCCAAGTGATCTTCGAGCGGAAGTTCGAGATCATCGGCGAGGCGCTGAACCAACTCGCCAAGCGACGACCTGATCTCTTCGCGCAGATACGGCACGCCCAGGATGCGGTCGACTTTCGCAACATCATCATCCACGCCTACGCCGCGGTCGATCATGAGATCGTGTGGCAGGTCTTTCAGTCGAGCCTCGGCGAGCTGCTCGAGGATGTCGCGAAGATTCTGCGCGAGCTTGATGCAGAGGGGCGCTGAAGCGGAGTTGGTAGTCCTGCACTTGATGGTGCAACTCGGATCCACCGCCCTGCCTCTCGCGCGCGCGTGATCCCAGCGCCCGCATCACGCCGCCCCCACGCACAGCGCCACCGCAGCCGCGATCTGCTCGACCTCGTCGGCGGTCACGACGCCAAGTCTCGTCCTGAACCGCTCGAGCGAGAGCGACTTCACCTGAAAGCAGTCCGCCGCGGAATCCTTCGCGAGGCCGTTCCGCGCCCCGCGCCTGAGGTGCACCATCCACGGCACGCTTGTCCATCGTGCGTCCCACTCGGTCACAGGCACCACGATGCGGAGCGGAAGTACACCAACCGATGGCACGCTCACAACAACCGCGGGGCGCGTCTTTCGGACCTCGGAACCGACGGTCGGGTCGAACTCGATCCACCAGACCTCGCCGCGGACGGGAAAGGGGAACAGTTCATCGCTTGCGGCCCGTGGCACGGCGTCCTCCCCCCTGCCGCTGGTTGCTTCGCAGAGCCGTGCTGCGATCGAGCACCTCGGCCGCCTCGAACCCCGCCAGCGCTCCGTCCGGACCGTACTCATCGCGCACCTGCAGCGCCGCCTGCGCCATCAGGCGCTCACGCTCGGCCTGCGGCAGCTTCATGAGCGCGCGCGCATCGTCTGCGGGGCGGGCACTCCGGGCACCTCCGCCATCAAGCTGCACCGCCTCCGGACAGATCCGCTCGGCCTGCGCTGCCGTGATGAGCCCCTCGGCATGCGCGCGCACCGTCAGTTGACGAAGCCGCATCGGCCGCTCGCGACCCTCGAATCGCACGGGCTCTTCCTTGCGCCAACCCTTCGCGCTGAACGCTGCAAAGAGACTGCGGCTGTGCGCCGCGTCGATGATGCCGAGGTCGGCCGCCCGGTACACCCACGCCTGCATGCTCAGTCCGTGCTTGAGCTTGAGCATCGAAAGCTCGCGCGGATCGAGCCGCATCCGCTTGTAGCCAAGCTCCCGCCGCGCGGTCTCGGGAGGAACCAGCAGCGCCGCGGCGAACCGATGGGCGAGTTTCTCGGCGTCCTTTGCGGTGGCGTTCCCGACATCCATGCAAAGGTGCCCAAGCTCATGCGCGAGGCTGAAGCGTCGGCGATCGTCGGTCGCTGATGCCGCCACGACGACCACGGGCGTGGTACCCGCGACCCAACCCGACAAGCCGTCGAAGGAAGCCGACGACGCATCCACGCCAGGTTCGATCTCGACCACGACGCCACCCGCATCCTCGATTGCAGCCGTGACGCTCTCGATCGGCGCCTCACCGAGGTGCCAGTACGCACGCAGCCGCGCCGCTGCCACCTCGGCGTCCTCCAGCGAAGCGACCTTCGTGTGTGGAACCTTGGGGCAAGCGCGCGTCGGCTCGAGCGCCTGCCTGAGTGCTGCGAACGCCTCCACCTGCGCCGAGGCAAGCGTCTTCACCCGCTCCTGAGCCGCACGCACCGTCGACGACGCCTTCCGGAACGCCAGCCACTCGACCGTGACCGCCGGCTGCTCGATGAAGTAGTCGGAGGCGACGCCGAAGACCTTCCCGAGCGCGCGCAGCGTGGTCGCCTTCGGCACGCTGCCTCCGCGCTCGTACTTCGACAACCCGGCCTTGGTCAGCGGATGACCCGCGGCGACCAGCGCCGCGACGACCTGGTCCTGGGTCATCGCCGCTGCGATGCGGGCTTGCTTGATGCGGTGGCCGATCATGGGTTCCCCGGGGTGCATGGCTGGCGCGGCGCCGAACAGGACGCGCAACGGGCGCGATTTGGGCGTGTTGACAAAGTATACCGCGCGACAGTTTTTGTCTACACAATTCTCCTCATTCTTCGCGCAAGCGGGGCGATGCGGCCGACACGGTTCGGGGGCGCGCGACTCGCTGGCATAGGCTCCTCGCGTACGCTCCGCCTCATGGCCCACCCCGCGCCCAGCGCCCAGCAGCCACCCGACTTCCTCGCGAAGATTGAGCGGCCGGTCGCGGGGTGCCGCTCGCGAGCACGACCGAGTTCGCGTGTATCTAACGCGCCCATGGCTAATCGAGATTGAAACTTGTCGAACGCAACGGACTACTTCGCCGCAGCACCAACGCCCGTGAGTTGCTGGCGCGCAATCGTCTTGTTCGGTAGGAACGTCGCATCCTACAAGTTTGCGCTCGCGGAGACGCTGCTCGCCCAGAAGCGGCGCGGAAGCGACCTGATCAAACTCGAGGAGCTCGCGGCTCCGTTCGCGAAGTCAATCTGTCGGCACCTTCAGCATTCACCCATCCAAGGAACTAACGCGACCAGCCAGTTCCTTGAGCACTGCCGCAGATTTGCTCAAGGCAGCGCATCCGAAGACCAGCTGCGAGATGCAACGGTACGGCTTGGCTTCATCAATGTGATTGATGCGTTTCATACCGTCAATAGAGAAGAGGTGCCGACTCGCTTCTTTGTCGACGAGCGGTCGAGTGGAGGAGGCCTACGGCTCACAGATCATCTTCTGACCCTCGCCGAATCCGCCCACGCCGTGAATCTCCCGTTCGAGATTGAGGCGCGCTGGCGGCTCGTTGAAACCGCCTGGAGACTCGGCCTACATGAGAAGCTCATCACCTTGAGCGACCGCTCGTCAAACCCCGAGCTCATTACTGCGGGGGAAGGCCGGCGCGTTCCAGTGACATCTGCTCGTCACGCGTTGAGCGGCTATCAAAAGGGGAAGTGCTTCTACTGCGGGACAGCGATCACGCTTGCCAGCGGGGCCGATCAGTCTGCTGAAGTCGATCACCTCCTCCCTCACGCACTCATGAGTCGCGGCGTTCGTCTCAATCTTGACGGGGTCTGGAATCTGGTCCTTTCCTGCAGAGATTGCAATCGGGGTCCGCGTGGCAAGTTTGCGTTGCTTCCTGCGGTGGATTACATAGCTCGGCTCGCAACCAGGAACGACTACTACGTCTGTAGTCATCATCCACTTCGTGAGACGATCATGCTTCAAACCGGCAGCACGGCCGAGCAACGCCGCCAGTTTCTTCGAGACGCCTACCAGAAGGCGGCAGAGCTACTGGTCCATACCTGGAGAGCCGACTCCAAGGAGGATGCAACGCTGTGACCCCCCGCGTGACCGACTGGTACTCCACCCACGCCGCCACCTTCTGCGCGCGGACCTTCGCGATCGACATGGAGCCCGCCCGCCAGCGCTTCCTGCGGCATGTGCGCGCGGGTGGGCGCATCCTCGACGTCGGCTGCGGCTCAGGCCGCGACAGCCTGCGCTTTCACGAGCTCGGCTACGAGGTCGACGCCCGCGATCGCTCGCCCGCGATCGCTGAGGAGGCGCGCCGCCGCACGGGCCTCGCAGTGCGCGTCGAGGATGTGCTCGAGATGCAGGACGACGCCGCGTTCGACGGAGTCTGGGCGTCGGCGATGCTGATCCATCTCGAGGACGCCGAGTTCCACGAGGCGGTCCGCCGTCTCGCGCGAGCGCCGCGCCCGGGCGGGGCGCTGTACATCTCGCTCAAGCAGGACGAACGCGACTCGGCGGGCGACGGGCGCGTGTTCCGGTTCTGGACGATGGACGAGGCCCTCGCGGCGATCTTCGATGGGCGGACGCCGCTCGAGCGCGTCGAGGAGTGGGTGTCGGTGGACGAGGGGGCGCGGGGGACGAGGTGGGTGAATGTGATTGGCAGGCGCGCGGTCGAACCGGTTTCCTAGCGCGCCCGCGCCGCCACCTCGAACCACTCCGCCGGCATCGCGTTCGCAAGATCCCCCGTCACACTCATCGGCCGCATGCCTTCGATCGAGGTCGGCGTGAAGGCACCCATGAAGACGTAAGGCTCGGTGCCGAACTCGTCGTCGGTTGCGCGGCGCACCAAGAGCCACATCGTTCCCTCGCCCGTCTTGGCACGCACGATCCGCTGGCCGTCGCCGCGATCGGGACGCGCAGACGCCTGGCTCTGCCAGTGGAACACCGACGGGCTGATCGCGTAGTCGCGATAGCGCGTGCGCTCGGTGAAGCTCTCCGCATCCTTCTCGAGCGTGACCAGCATGAGGTATGCAGAGTGCCCGGGGATCCACGCCACGCCGCTCTGGGGCGTGGCGCTCCAGATCGAATCCCATCCGAAGGCCGCGAAGAGCTGGCGGCGCGTGTATACGCTGTGAAGTGCCAGTGGAACTTCCACCGGCACCGCGATCGACGGGGTCGGCGCGAGCCCTACGACGCGTGTCGACAACGCGTCGAG
>JBIIRG010000008.1:0-29954 GCA_044341665.1 Phycisphaerales bacterium
GGACCAGGTCGGTTGATCCAGGCGGTCGGCACACCGTTCGAGGGCACGGCCCTCGCGGGCAACCTTGCGGCGCTCGGACAGATCTTTGGCGTCCAGTGCGGCTCCAACTACGACATGACCTACGACGGCGCGGCGGCCTGGCTCTCGACCATCCCCACGGCCGCGCGCGCGAAGGTGTACTCGCACACCACGACGTTCACCAACAACCCGTTCGTCTACGACTACTGCAACATCCTCTCGGACTTCCTGCTGACCGATCCCGAGGACGGTGTGGTCGAGGATTGGTCGGGGCACATCCCGGGCGCCAACAGCATGGGCCTCAAGACGGGCTGGTGCCATGTCTCGGGCATGCGTGATCCAGACCAGACGCTTGACGCCCAGCGCAACGCCAGCATGGACGCACAGGGGGCACGATGAACACGGTCCGAACGACATCGATCTGCGTCGCACTGTTCGTGAGCGCGCTGCTCGCCCTGACGCGCACCGCGCGTGCGGGTGCGGACCTCTGGTGTTTCCCAGCGGGCCCCATCGCGGATGGAACGGCATCGGAGTTCACGATGACCGTCCCGCCCTCGGATGGCCTGCGCACGATTGTCGGTGTCCGCGTCCAGGTGGTGGCGGCGCATCCTTGGGTCGGTGACCTGACGATCACGCTGCGGTACCCGTCGGGCGTCGAGGTCCGCCTCATCGATCGCCCGGGCATGCCGTCGGTTGGCTTTCCCGGTCCCTGGGGATGCGGTGGCGACAAC
Source organism: Phycisphaerales bacterium (assembly GCA_044341665.1). Taxonomy (GTDB): domain Bacteria; phylum Planctomycetota; class Phycisphaerae; order Phycisphaerales; family SM1A02; genus QWPT01. The sequence goes on from JBIIRG010000008.1 coordinate 750, forward strand.
ATCGACGCGTGGCTCGACGACTCGGCGCAGGCTGCCGCCGAGTCTCGCTGCCCGCTCGGCTCTACGCCCGTCCTTGCGGGATCGCTGCGTCCCTCCGAACAGCTTGCGCTGCTGCGCGGCCGAACTCCGCAGGGCGTGTGGACGCTCGTCATTCGCGACGAAGTGACCGGCGATGCCGGCGCACTCACCGCTGCGTGCGTCGAGCTCACGACGGCGCCCGACTGCAACGCGAACGGGATCGACGATGCGTTGGACATTTCCGGCGGCGCGAGCGTGGATGCCGACGGCGACGGCGTGCCGGACGAGTGCGGCTGCCGCGCGGATCTCGATGGCGATGGCGCGGTGGGCGGCGCGGATCTCGCGCAATTGCTCGGCGCGTGGGGCACCTGCGACAGCTGTGCAGCCGATCTCACGCGCGACGGTCAGGTCGCGGGCGATGACCTCGCCATGATCCTCTCGGCCTGGGGGGCGTGCGGCGTCTCGTGAGCGGCGCGGTCGACCCGGTCATCCTGGCGCGCGTGCGGGAGGCTCAGGCCGCCATCCGCCGCTCGCTGTCCGTGGCAGAGGAACTGCTGCGTGACGAGGGCCTGCCGCTCTCGATCGTCGCGGGCAGCGCTGTCCTCGCCGACTTCGATCTCGGCGACGGTGTCCGCCGCCGCGCCGTGAGCGCATCGATCCTCGTGCCGTACCCCACGGTCGATCGGGTGATCCGGCGCTTTCGACGCGGCGGCTTCAGCCTCGGCCAGCCCATCGATGAGCTCGAGATCATCCGTGGTGCCAGCGGCCGACGCGTGCTCTACAGCCTGATCGAGCCCGATCACGATGCGCCCGTGGCGAGCCTACGCCTTCCCACCGCCCATCCCGGTAGTGAAGAGGGGCGGCGGCAGCGCGCCGCCTTCATGCGTGCCATCATGGGCAAACAGGTTGTGGCCACGCTCTCGCGTGTCCGTCGTGCGATCGAGCCGCCGGACTGCGCCAACGGCAGGAGCTACGAGGTCGAGGTCGCCGAGAGCGACGAGTTCAGGGTTGTTCCGTACGCGGACGAGGCGTAGTGCCCGCATCCGGCGGCACCGACTTCGCGAGCTCGACGCGCCGTGCAACGGCGCCGGGAAGCAGGGGAAACGGCTCGCCCTTCTGCCACGGTCCGTGCAGCGATCGGAAGTGGGGTGAAGTCGGCAGGCCTGCCTGTCCGGCGGGCGTGACCAGGATCCCGTCGGCAAGGTGACTCGGCGAGATCACGGAGCGCTGGCTTGCGCCGAAGGTCGGGGTCTGAACCCGCACCGTGGTCGGATGGCCGGGCAGCGCGACCCGCGGCATCTCGGCCACGCGCGACAGCGCACCGAGCGTGTCCGCCGCAGGATGGCGGATGGACGCGATGTTCGACTCGCCCCGCGTACGGAAGCGCGTCGTCCCCGCGCGTGCGAGCTCGCTTGCGTCACCGTCCGCACCCGCGTCCGCATCATCGCCTGCGGCGCTCGGCTTGCGTGCCGCGGTTCGTCCGCTCGCGTCGCTCGGTCCGTTGCCGCGCGCGCCGTTGCTGTTCCCGCGCTCCTCGATCCGCACGCGTGCCGCCGCGACGGCGAGCGTGCGTGCCGTGAAGGTCGTCCAATCTCCCTCGGCGCTCGGCAGGAGATTCGCTGCACGCGCTTCGAAGGCGCGCAGCACGGCCTCGTCCTCGATCGCCTCAGGCGAACCCGGAGCGACCAGCGCCGAGACGGCCGCGCGCACTTCGCGGCGGAAGGCGTCGAGGATCTCCGGCGCCTGGGCGTCGGTGTCGACCGAGCCATTCCACGCGCGCAGCACGTCGCGTGCGGGCGTCAGCGCCGCATCATCGGCGCCGGGTGGCAGCGCCGCGATGATCGCATCGCGCCAGCGGAGGAGCCGCGGAGAGCGCACGTCGAGCTGGATGTCGTGTAGCGCACGCTCGGTCCAGTCCGACCGCGCCGCGAGCAGTTCGCGCATGCGGTGGGCGCGGTCACCCGCAGCCTCGTCCACGCCGAGCACAGGAGACAGCGCATCGGACGGCGCGATCCCAAGCTGGTTGCCGCTCGTCAGGATGCCCGACGGCGGATCCACGATCATCGGCTTCGCCTCCGCCGGAAGCAGGCCGCTCCACTCCGGCGCCGCGCGCCACGGAACAGGTGCGGGAGTGGGCGCCGCGCGCCTCGGCAGCGAGCCGGCGATGGTCCAGCCGATCCGCCCGTCGGCCGATGCAACGAGCGTGTTCTGCGGCGGCCCCCGCCATGCGCGCGCCGCGAGCAGTGCGTCCTCGAGCGATTGGGCGCGGGCAAGGTCGAAGAGCCCGCAATCGAGGCCACCCGCGTCGAGGAACGGCCATCGCAGCGCCATCACCCGACCATCGGGAAGCGCACCCACCACCGGCCCGAATCGTGTGCGGCGAATGGTCAGCCGCTCGTCACGCGGCGCCACGCCCAGCCTGACTTCGCTCGTTTCGAAGGGCTCGCTGCCGCCATCGACGAGGTAGCGCGAGCCGTCGCTCGGATCCGGCTCCACGATCACAAGGTCGGACAGGTCCGCCGTGAGGTTGGTGAACCCCCACGCCACGCGCCCGTTGGTGCCTTGCACGATCAGCGGCACGCCAGGCAGCGATAGCCCGATCAGCTGGTGCCCCGGCCACTCGAGGCACACGCGGTACCAGATCCCCGGCGCAGTGAGCGCGAGGTGCATGTCGTTGGCAACCACGGCACGGCCGTCATGCGTGCGGCTTCCCGCGATTGCGAACGCATTCGAGCCGGGCCGAGTCTCCCGCGCCGCGCCCGCGTCCGTGCGCGCACGCGCCGCGAGGGCGCGCAGGTCGAGCTGGTCGGCCGTCGGCAGAGGCAGCGGGGCGGGGAGCGGCGAGCCGTCGACCGACATCGACAGGGCGCCGGCACTCGACGAGAAGAAGCGCGCCACCTCCGGCGCGACGCTCGCAAAGAGCGGCGCGCGCAACCGGTCGGCGTTGGTCGAGCCGTCGAGATAGACCGCCATCCCCAGCTGGACCAGCAGCGTGTCCTCGGCGCGCCACGGCGCGGGCGTGCGCCGCAGCATCTGGTAGTCGAGCGGCGCCGCCGAAGCGATCAGCGCGTTCACCCCTTCGGCGTAGCGATCGAGCATGGAGCGATGCTCGGGGTTGAGCTCGCCGAGCGCCCGTTCCGCCACAGCACGCAGGCCAAGCGGCCGCGCCATGCGGTCGCTCGCCACCGCTTGGGGCACGAGTTCGCCGAGCTCGCCCGCGGCCTGACGCCGCGCGAGGTCCATCTGCAGGAAACGCTCGCGCGCATGCATCCACCCCTGGGCACGCAAGGCGTCGTCGAGCGTCGCTGCACGGATCGTGGGCACATCGTGGCCGTCGAGATCGATGGCAACGGGCGACGCCAGCGCGGGCAGCGCCGCGCGCGTCGTGGTCACCTCCGACGAGGCATCGGGCGTCGTCGGCCCGACGCCGCGCGCCACCATGCTCCACGTGAGCGCGAGCGCGCCCAACCAGACAGCCGTTCGTGCAATCGACATGGCGCAATCCTACGGCCGCGCCTCGGCGGACGCAGTGCCGCGACCCCTGAACTCACGCGATTCACCCCCCACAAGTCTCCGCCGGAGGCGCGGCACCGAAGTGCCCTCTCGCGCGCCCTACGGCGCCGCTTTGCGGTAGCGTGCTACGCAAGGATCACACGAACCATGCAACGCCGCGACGCACTCCACATCCTCGGTCTCACATCCCTGTCGGCGCTCGGACCGCTCGGAACCACCGCGCTCTTCGGCTGCAGCGCGACACAGCAGGATGCAGGCGCCCAGCCCGCTGCACCGTCCACGCCGCCTGCCAACCCGATCTCGCTCGCCCAGTGGTCGCTTCATCGCCGCTTCGGCTTCGGAAGGCCCGAGGAGCGCGACCCGAATCCCGCCGATCCGATGGAGTTCGCCCGCATCACGCGCAGCGAGTTCGGCCTCTCGCGCGTCGAGTACGTGAACTCGTTCTATCGCCCCCGCATCGGCGAGGCGTCGCTCGCGGCGGAACTCCGCAAGCGTGCCGACGATCACGGCGTCTCGAGCCTCCTCATCATGTGCGACGGCGAGGGCATCTGCGGCGGCACCTCCGATGGGTCGCGCGCGCAGTTCGCCGACAACCACAAGAAGTGGCTCGAGCTCGCCAAGGAGCTCGGCTGCCACTCGATTCGCGTCAACGCCATCGGCGAGGGCAGCAAGGAAGAGCAGGCCGAACGGTGCGCCGACGGCCTCGCCAAGCTCGTGGCCACCGCGCGCCCCTACGGCCTCAACGTCATCGTCGAGAACCACGGGGGCCTCTCCTCCGACGGCGCGTGGCTCGCGGGCGTGATCGCGCGCGTGAACGAGCCCTCGCTTGGCACGCTCCCCGACTTCGGCAACTGGCGCGACGGCAACGGCGTCCTGCAGGATCCCGTGCGCAACGTGCGGCTCGTCATGCCCTTCGCCAAGGGCGTCTCCGCCAAGAGCTACGGCTTCGACGCCGAGGGCAACGAGACCACCCTCGACTACCCCCGCATCATGGCCGAGGTGCGCGCCGCCAAGTACACCGGCGCCATCGGCATCGAGTTCGAGGGCAAGAAGTCGAGCGAAGCCGACGGCATCATGGCCACGCGTCGACTGCTCGAGCGACTCGGCTGCGTCGCGTGACCGCGCTCACTTCGCCGGCGGCACGAACCCGTCGCCCGCGATCTCGAACTTCGCGAACTCGAACGCGGGGCTGACCGTGCAGCCCACGAGCGTCCACGCGCCCAGGCACCGTGCGCGCTGCCACGCGTTCGCCGGGATCTCGATCTGCGGACGTTCTCCGTCCCACAGCGCCGTGCCGAGAACCTGCGTCTCGGGCGCCCGCCCGTGCCCCGCGATCGACAGCTCGAGCGGTGCACCTGCATAGAAGTGCCAGATCTCCGCCGCATCCACGCGATGCCAGCGATTCACAACGCCGCCCGGCAGGAGGAAATAGATGCACGTCCCCGCACCGCGCGCGCCGTCGGCGGGGCGATCGCGCCACGTCTCGCGGTAGAACCCGCCCTCGGGGTGCGGCTTCAGGTCGAGCAGCCGAATGATCTCGTCGGCCGATTCGGGGCGCCAAGGCAGGGGGATCGCGTTTGCAGGCATCCGTACAACCTATACTCGCCGCCCGCGTTCCGCACCCATCCGTTTCCTGCCATGACCACGATCCACGCCACGATGACCGAGCCGAAGTCGAGCCGAACCGCCGCCACCGCCACGGGCGCCATCCTTGTCTCGGGTGCCGGCGGCGAGATGGGCCACGCCCTCCTCGATGCCTTCGCCAAGCGCTACCACGGCTCGCGCGAGATCATCGCGATGGACGTGCGTGAGCTCCCCAAGGACCGCGCCGCCCATGCCACCAAGGCCTACGCCTGCGACGTGAGCGACCCCGCCGCCATCGACGAGATCTGCCAGAAGCACGACGTCTCCGAGGTCTGGCACCTGGCCGCGCTCCTCTCGACCCGCGGCGAGCGCTCGCCCGAGCTCGCGCTCAAGGTCAACGTCATGGGCAGCGCCAACCTGCTCAAGCTCGCCGCCGACAGCGCCGCCCGCCGCGGCACGCCCGTCAAGTTCATGTTCCCCTCGACGATCGCAATCTACGGCGTGCCGACGCTCGCCCAGAAGTGCGCCGCCGGCCGCGTGACCGAGGACCAGTGCCTCGAGCCGATCACCATGTACGGCGTCAACAAGCGCGCCGTCGAGGAGATGGGCCGCTACTACGCGCGCCACTACCGCTTGCTCGCCGCCGACCGCCCCGAGTGCACGGTCGACTTCCGCTCGATCCGCTTCCCGGGCATCATCTCGGCCGACACCGTCCCCACGGGCGGCACCAGCGACTACGGCCCCGAGATGCTGCACGCCGCCGCGCAGGGCAAGCCCTACGCCTGCTTCGTGCGCCCCGACGCCCGCATCCCGTTCATGACCATGCCCGACGCCGTGCGCTCGCTCATGGAGCTCGCCGACGCACCGCGCGAGAAGCTCTCGCGCCTCGTCTACAACGTGAGCGCGTTCGCCCCGAGCGCCGAAGAGATCGCCGCCAAGGTGCGCGAGTTCTTCCCGAAGGCCGAGACGACCTACGCGCCGACCATCGAGCGCCAGCGCATCATCGACTCGTGGCCCGAGGATTGCGACGATTCCGCCGCGCGCCGCGACTGGGGCTGGAAGCCCGAGCACGACTTCAGCCGCGCCTTCGCCGAGTACATCGTGCCGAAGATCAAGGCGCGCTACGGCTGCTGACGCATGGACGCGGGGCGGCACAACCAAGAGCCGGTCCCCGTGTATGCCCCAAGCCGTTCGCTCGGGAACTGGCGCCTTGCGCTCTTCGCGTGCCTCATCGGCGCGCTGATCTCCGGCCTGCTCTACGCGTTCTGTCTGATGTCCGAGCCCGTGCGCGGGCTCTGGACAACGCCCAAGCGCAGCGCTGGCCCCATCGCAGGCCTCGCGGGCGGCGTCTGCTCGATCGTGGCGACCGCACTCGCTGTCCTGGCGATCGCGTACTGCCGCGTCGCCTCGCGCAGGCTCGCGCGCGCGCTTTCGATCGGCGTCGGCGTCGTCATCCTGCTGACCTGCGTCGTGGCGCTCCTCGGGCAGGCACCGCTTGGTGACCATGCGATGGTCGCGCGGCGTCCAGTCGCCTTTCGCGATGTCAGCCTTGGAGGCGGCGCCTTCGACGTGCTCGCCCAGCCGCAGCAGCTCGGCGCGCGCCTGCAAGGCCTCCGCGCGATCGCCAGCAGCGACAAGGTCCTCTTCGCAAATGTCCTCCTCGGCGCCCTCATCTGCGCCGCCATCGTCGGCGACCTCACCTTCCGGTTCGCGGGTCTCGTGACGAACGGCTTCATGCTCGACGCCCGCACCGGCAACTGGTTCCGCGCGCCCGTCGAGATCGGCACCTTCGAACTCCTCGACGGTTGTGATCCGACGCCCGCCGACCTCCCGCAACTCGTGCCCATTCCCGAGGACGACGCCGTCGTCGAGCTGCTCGTAGGCCGCCCCGTGCTCGTGCTCTATGTCCACCCGAGCGAACCCGCCCTCGATCGGGCATCGGTGCTCGTTTCGATCGACCAGGTCGTCGTTCGAAAGAAGCGGTTCCTGCGCCGCGCGTACGCCATCGAGCGCGAGGTGATGCCGCCGGTGTTCATCAGCGCCGAGCGCTTCGATTCACTCCTGCAAGGACGGGCATGACGCGCCTCCCGCGCCTATCTTGGCGCGACCGAACCGCGTCCAACCACCCATGCGCGCCGACACGCTCTTTCCCTCGACCCACGCCACCTGGATCACCGTGCAGCTCGACGCGGTCGACCGCGGCGACCACGCCTCTGCCGATCGCGCGCTGCGCGAACTGCGCGACCATGTCATGCGCCGCTACTACGAGCCGCTCTCGGCGTATCTGTCGGCAACGGGATATCGCGACGTCGACGCGCCATCGGCGCTCGTCGCGGGCTACTTCGTCGAGCGCTTCGCCGACGCCGCAAGCCTCGCCAAGTGGCGCGAAAGCGGCCTGCCGCTCCGCCGCTGGCTCATGAACGGCCTCCTCCTCTGGGTGCGCGCCGAACTCCGTCGCCGCCGCACGCAGGCTGGCCGGGAGTCGGCCTTGCCGGCGGAACTCCTCGCTGGCACGCCGACCGCAGAGGGCATCTTTGAGCGCGAGTGGGCGCGCGCGATCGTGTCGGATGCCTGCGAGGTGGTGGAACGCGAGCTTCACGACGCGGGCGATGCCCGTCTCTGGGCGATCTTCGCGCGGCATGTGCTGGACGGACGGACCTACGCCGACATCGCCGCCGAGCAGGGCGTCACCGCCGCCGCCGCCCGCAATGCAACCCGCCTGGTGCGGGAACGCGTCGACCGCGCGCTCGAGCGCCTGCTCCTCGACGAGGGCGTGCCGCCGTCGGATGTATCCGCCGAACTCACGCGCATCCAATCGCTTCTCGCGCGGGGTCCCGAGTGACGGCGCGGGCACGCCGCATCCGCCTCGACGACGGTGCGCTTGCAAGGCTCTCCGCCACGCACGGCTCATCGCCTCACAGGGACTTTCCGGCGAACATCGTGCTCTTTGCGGTTTTTCTCCTGATCGCAGCGTCCGCGGGCCACGCATCCCGCTCTCTGTCTGAGTCCCAACCACAGGAGATGCAGATGAAGTACCCGCTTACCGTGATGGCAACCGCAGCGCTCGCGACGTCCGCATTCGGCGTCGACCGCCTTGTTCCGCAGCAGTACCCGACGATCCAGGCAGCGGTGGATGCCAGCGTGAACGGGGATCGTGTGGTGGTGTCCCCGGGCACGTATCGCGAAGCGGTCCGCTTTCTTGGCAAGAGCGTGATGCTGGAGGGTGCGCCGGGCGTTCCTGCTGATTCGGTGATCGTCTCGAGCTTGGGAGTGCCTGGGCCAGCAGTGTTCATCGCTGATTCCGTGGGCTACGAGGGGACGGTCGGCCTCCGTAACCTCACCATCACGAGCGAGGGTGTCCAAGAACCCGGGCAGGACGCCGGAGCGATCATCTCGTATCTCGGTCCAAACGCAGCGGTGCTGGTGGAAGGATGCATCTTTCGGGATGTGCGCAGTGGCACCGGGGTGGGGGCGCTCTACCTCGGCCACACGACCTGCACAGTGAGAAACTGTGTGTTCAAGCGGAACAGCTCGACCGTCCATGGGCAGGCTGTCTACGCATACGACAATGTCCAAGCGACCGTCGACAGTTGCTACTTCGAGGATCACACATTTGGAACTGGGACCTTCTACGCACGCATCAACACGAACATCACGGTGCGGGACTGCGTCGTGAAGAACTCAAATGTGCTCAATGCACACTTTCAGTCCGGCACTGTCTCGTTCCAGAACAACACCGGCTGCCAAATCGGCGCCCTTTCAAACGGCGGTTACATCGACGGCGGCGGCAACAACTGGAATGGACCGTGTCCTGATTGCGACGGCGACGGCGTGATTGACCTCGAAGAGATGCTCTTCAACAACGGCGACTGCAACGCGAATGGCCTGCTGGATGCCTGCGAGATCCCGAGCAACCCGAGCTGGGACCGCAACAACGACGGCGTCCTCGACGCCTGCCAGTGCCTCGCCGACATCTCCGGCAACGGCTCCGTCGACGGTGTCGATCTCGCTGCGGTGCTCGGTGCGTGGGGATCGCCCGCGGGCGGCAAGTCGGGTGCGGACATCGATGGCGACGGCATCGTGAATGGCTCCGACCTCGCGTATGTCCTCAGCGGCTGGGGGCCGTGCCCGAACTGATCGCGCTTGGCGCAGCGGCCGACGCGCGGATGAACAGCGCGCGCCTGCTGTAGCATCCGCGCATGTCGACCCCTCGCGAGGACGCGCATGGACCAGACGCGACGGAGCGGACTCCGAACCTGCGCTACTGGCGCGGCGGCAGCTACGAGCGCTCGTACGCATGGGGTCGCTGGCGGCTCGGACTCGCGCTCTGCGTGGTGCTCGGCCTCGGTGTCGCGCTCGCCATCGGCTCGGACCGACCGCACGTGCTCGCAAGGGGCGCGGAGCGCTTCTGGGGCTCGATACCCGCGCTGGGCTCGCTGATCGCCCTTGGCGTCGTGCCAGTGGCCGGTGTCCTCGCACGGCTCCTCGCGGTGCGGCATGGTGCACCTGTGCTGCTGATGGCGGCAGCAGCGCTCGTGGGCGTCTATGCAGGCCTCGCCGCGACGCTTCATCCCTCGGAGGGGCTCAGGACATCGCAGTTCGTGGTGATGTTCCTCGTCGTCCCCGTTCTGGTCGTCGGCGCCGTCATCACGGGGTGGCTGATCGTCGCGCTGCCGCAGGCCCCGGGCCCGCACGCGCGGTTCCTCTACGACGAGGAGAACCGCAGCTGGATCGGAGCGCCGATCCTCAGGACATTCGGGCCTGGTGGGTTCGGACTCGGCGGCCTCCTCTGCGGGAACTCCGTCCTCATCGGCTGCTGCGAGTGGCGCGACGAGTACTTCCAGAACGACAACCCGATCAATCTCGATTCGCTGGTTCCCGCGCCGAGCGATGCGTTGCGGGTGATCGAGGTGCGGCTCCACCCGTCGCGCCATCACCACACGGGGCTGGCCGTGCAGCCGGGCGAGCGACGCGGCCTGATCGACGACTGCCGCGTGCGCAACGACCTGCTGCTGGTCTCGCTTGATGCGGTGTGGGAGCCCGACGCGCGCGGTCAATGGCGAAAGCGTGAATCCGCCCTGACGCCAGGCTGGGTCGAGCGGCGGTTCGTGCTCGACATGATGGCGCGCTGCCGCGTGAACGAAGCGTTGGTGCCGCTGCCGCCCGATCCGGGGCCGCTGCCGCCGCGCGAGGACGATGCCGGGGATGACGCGGAGGATCACGCGGAGGATGACGCCGCCGACGCGCACAGCGGTCCGCGTGCAGACGCGTCGACGGAAGGCGAGCCTACGACCCCCACGTCGTCAGGATGAGCGTCAGGTCCGCCCCGTCGATCGAGCCATTCGCGTCGATGTCGGCGGAGCAACTAAACGGGCTCGCGCACGGTCCCCAGCTGTCGAGCAGGATCGCGAGGTCGCCACCGTCGATGCTGCCGTTGAGGTCGAGGTCCGTCGCGCGAGGCAGCACGCTGCGCCAGGCGCCGCGGCCGTAGCTGCCGACGGCGATCGTGCGGCGCGCGCGGTTGATCTCGAGCTGGCCGATGTTCACGTTGGGGAGGTCGGGGCCCGACTTCGTCCAGCTCGCTCCCGAGTTGAAGCTCGTGTACACGCCTGCGCCCGAGCCCACGAACAGCGTGGGCACGCCGCGATCCCAGTCGACCGCGAGCGCCTTGGCGGTCACTCCCGACGGCATGGTGCCCGTGACGTTCGTCCAGGTCAGCGCGTTCGTCGTGCGCAGCACGCGCTGTCCCGATGAGGCGTTGCGAACGATCACGGCCGTCAGCGGATCGCCAGGCCGTGCACTGATCGCGGCAATGCGCGTCCCATCGTTGGTGCGCGCGCGCGTCCATGTCGTGCCCGAGTTCGTCGACCGCCACACGCCACCCGCGCTGTTGCCCACCCAGAGCACGCCAGGCGCCCCGGGAACCGTGGCGATCGCCGTCAGCGTGCCGCCGTCCGCGACGGTGGTGTCGCTGATGGCCGTCCAGTTCGCGCTCCCACCGGTCAGCGACGAGAGATTCCGCCAGACGCGGTTGCTGCCGCCGTAGATCGTGGTGCCGCCGTTCGCATCGGCGACAAGCGGTGCGATCCACTCGCGCGAGTCGCCTGACCATGGACCACTGATGTCGGTGGTCGTGGTCCCCGTCTTGCGATACACCCGCAGGTACACGTAGGTCGTGAAGAGGGTGGTGTAGACCTCGTTGAGGTACACGCCGTAGCCGCCGTCGCCCGCCGTGAGCTGCGGCCAGACGAGCGAGCCCGTCGAGGTTCCAGCCATGCCGTTGTCCTGCGTGCCCGTCATCACGCGGTTGGCGTCGTTCGGATGCTCGTGGATCGTGTAGTTCTGGATCGCCGCGAGGGTGGCGTTGCGGTTCGACCACGTGCTCCCCGTGCGCCGCCACACGCCGCCATCGCAGCCGAACCACGGCGTGTTGTCGGCACCGAACGCGATCGCGTGCTGGTCGGGATGGATCTGCCCGCCCACGCCAGAGATCTCCGTCCAGGTCTGGCCGCCGTTCGTCGACTCGATGACGCCAGCCGTGGCGTAGAGCGGTGACACGCCGCCGCAGAACACGCGGTTCGGATTCGTGGGATCGACGCCAACCGACAGGTCGTACCAGGCCTGCGGCGCTGCAAAGTTCGGAGTCGCCGTGAGCAGCGTCCACGTGTTGCCGCCGTCCGCGGTGCGGTAGAAGCCCGCGACGTTTCCGCCCGACGCAAACGCCGCGTACAGGACATCGGGCGTCCCACGGCACTGCGCCAGCACGATGCGATCGAAACCGGTCGTGGGCAGCCCGCCTGCGAGCGTCGTGAAGGTCGCGCCGCCGTCGAGCGAGCGGCGGATACCGCCGCTGCGCACGCCGATGAAGACACGCTGCGGGTTCGCCGGATCGACGGCAAGGCTCGAGCAACCGGTGGCAACAGGCGTCGTCCAGGTCGTGCCGCCGTTCAGGCTGCGCTTGTAGCCGCCGTCTCCTGTCCAGTGGATCGCCGTCGGCGCTGCGGCGCTCTTGCCCGGCACGACGACCAGTCCGCTGCATGTCGGACCGAGCGTCGTGTTCGTTGCGATCACAGTCCAGTTGAGGCCGCCGTCAAGCGAACGAAGCAGTCCGCCGCCCGTCGAGCCGGTCGTGTACTCGCCCGTTCCTGCGTAGACAGTTTCGGGAAACGCCGCATCCAGCGTGATCGCGCCGTGGTTGAGGTTCGCCGTGCCATCCGTCACGGGCGCCCAGGTTGCGCCGGTGTCGGTGGTCTTCCACACGCCGCCCGATGCGCTCGCCGCATACGCGGTGCCCGCCAGCGTCGGGTGGCACGCGATCCCGACCACGCGTCCGCCTGCGTTGTTGGTGCCCGACCAGTACTCGTTCGACACGGGGCGCGGACCGATGAAGTTCCACTGCATGGGCGCGGGCGTGTCGAGGTTCCACTCGAGCGCGCGCATCTCGTCGGTGACCACATCGCCCAGGATGCGCCAGTAGCGGTAGGGCGGCGGACCGAAGCCCGTGCGATTGCGCGGGTTCGCGGTCGAGATCACCTCGAGCGGGCTGCCGCGGTCGTCGAGGACTCGATCGGTCTCGACCGTACCGCAAGCAACGGGAAGGGCGGCGACGGCGAGCAGCGTGGCGCGGAGGAACATGTTCACACGCTACCCGAACGACGGACAAAGACAAAGGACCCTCGGTACTTCGCGGCGATGCGGGAATGATCGCGCGGGCGCTCGTCCGATCGCAGTGCGCCCTCGCTACGCTGCCTGCAATGGAACCGTCCGTCCTCGTGGTTCTTGCGGTCATGGCGTTGCTCGCCACCGGCGCGGTGTTCATGGCGGTGCGCGCCTCCCGCATGCGGCGGTACCTCCACGACACGCCGACTTCGTCGACGGCGGGCGTGTTCATCGGCGATGTCGAGGTCAAGGGCATCGCCTCGAGCGAAGCGCCGCTGCGCACCTATCTGTCCGAGACGCTCTGCGTGCATCACAGCTGGTCGATCAGCGAGGACTGGGGCCGCTGGGTCACCGAGACCTACCGCGACGACAAGGGCAACACGCGCACGCGCCGCCGCTGGGAGACCGGCTCGACCACCATCGCATCGGGCGGCGAGATGATTCCGTTCTATGTGAAGGATGACACGGGCTTCCTGCTCGTACGCCCCGACGGCGCGCGCATCGAGCCGCGGCAGACGGTGCGCTTCAGCTGCGGGCCCGATCACGCCGCGTACCACGGCAAGGCGCAGCGTGGCCCGATCCCCGACTCGTTGCATCGACGGAACTTCTCGGAGGAGGCGATCCCGCTCGATGCGCGCGTGTTCGTCGCAGGCCGCGCGCGCGAGCGGCGCGACGTCGTGGCCGCCGAGATCGCGGCAGACCCTGAGGCGCGGCTCTTCATCATCTCCGTCCGCGAGGAGAAGGATGTCGCAGGCGGCTACGGAATCGCATCGTGGGTGTGGGCCGTCGTGGGGTTCCTGGTCGCGTTGGTGGCGGGGTTCATCTCCGCAGGGGGGCTCTCGAAGCGCGGCGGCGAGCCGGATCCGCTTCTGATCCCCATCGCGCCAGTCCTCTACATCGGGATGCTCGCCGTCTGCTGGGCATGGATGGCGTTCAACTCGATCGTGTCGCTGCGGCAGCGCGTCAACCGTGCGTGGGCGAACATCGAGGTCGAGCTCAAGCGCCGCGCCGACCTGCTGCCCAATCTCGCCGCGGTGGTGAAGGCCGCGCGCACGCACGACAAGGACACGCAGCAGGTCATCGCGATCCTGCGCGCGCAGGCGAGCATCCCGCCCGCGCAGTCGCGGGCACCCGAGGCGAAGGTGCAGGGCGTCGTGCGCGTGCTGCAGGCCGTCGCCGAGGCGTATCCGTCGATCTCGGCGCAGCCGAACTTCCTCGCGCTCCAGAAAGAGCTCTCCAACACCGAGGCGCGGATCGCCCTCGCGCGCAGCTACTACAACGGCATCGCCGCATCGTTCAACGCTCGGCTCCTGGTCGTGCCCGACCGCTTTCTTGCCGCTATCGCGCGGCTCAAGCCCTTCGAGCTGTTTAACGCGACCGACCTCGAGCGTGAGACGCCCAAGGTGAACTTTGCGAAAAGTGTGCAGTAACTTCTGACTAGTCTGACTAGTCATGTATACTCCATGCATGGTCGCACGAATCGTCACCCTCACCGAGGCCAAGGCCAAGCTTTCCGAACTGCTCGATGCCGTTGAACGCGGCGAGGAGATCGTCATCGTCCGCCATGGTGAGCGCGTGGCGCGCCTGCGGGCGTACAAGCGCTCGTCCGACGAGGCCGACGGCGGTGCGGGGCCAACGCTTGCAGAGAAGCTCAGGCGACTGCGAGAGGTGTGCGCGCCCGATCGGGCCGTGGTTGCCGAGCTCTTTCGTCGTGAGGGGCGACCGCTGAACTGGGAAGAGATCAAGAAGATGGCAAGGGAGGGATTGGAATGATCGTCGTCGATGCGTCTGCGCTTTTGTCCGTGCTGCTCGGGGAGCCCGCGGGGGAAAGAGTTCTCAGTGCGCTTCAGGGTCGGACTGAGGCACGACCTGATCGGCGAACTCCGGATGAAGTCCATGGACCGCTGATCGCCCCCGAGTTCCTCGCGCTGGAGGTGGCGAACACGATCGTCCAGATCCGCCGTCGCGCGCGGCGGGTCGGGATGGAAGTGGACTCCGCATCCCTGGCTGGCATGTCCGTTGAGACGCTCGCCGACGCGATCCGATCGCACTTTGAAGCGCTCGGGATCACCCTTGAGTCGTTTTCCGCGCCAGGGAGCTTTGATCGTGTCTGCCAATTGGCCGACCGCTTCGGGCTCAGTTCCTACGACGCCCTCTATGTGGTCCTTGCCGAGAAGCGCGGGGCGCGTCTTCTCACGCTCGATCGTGCGATGGCCGCTGCTGCGGTCGCGATTGGCGTCACGACGATCGCAGGCGCGGGTTCCGACGCCAACTGAAGCGCTGTAGACTTCGTCTCATGCAGTCCGCCACCGCCCAGCCGTTCGCCGTCCCGACGTTTCCCTCGCGCACGCAGCAGATCCTCGAGTCGCTCCGCCAGAGCGGCCAGCTCAAGCACCTGCAGACGATCGAGGGACCGATGGACGCGACCGTCAAGCTCAAGGGCTACGGCGAGGTCGCGTGCTTCTGCTCGAACAACTACCTCGGACTCGCGAACCACCCCGAGGTCGTCGAGGCAGGGATCGCGGGCATCCGCAAGTACGGCGCGGGAACCGCCAGCGTCCGCTTCATCTGCGGCACCTTCGACTGCCACCACACGCTCGAGGCGCGCATCGCCGAGTTCTACGGCGTCGAGGCCTCGTACACCTTCACGAGCTGCTGGAACGCCAACGAGGCGATCTTCCCCACGCTCTGCGACGCGGGCGACATGATCATCTCCGACGAGCTCAACCACGCCTCGATCATCGACGGCATCCGTCTCGCCGCGGTCATCAAGAAGGGCCTGCTCAAGACGGTCTACCGGCACAACGACCTGAACTCGCTCCGCGCGAAGCTCGCCGAAGCGCGCGCGAACCCCGAGCTCACCGGCACCATCTGGGTCGTCACCGACGGCGTCTTCTCGATGGAGGGCGACATCGCCGACCTTCCCGCGATGCGCAAGCTCTGCGACGAGTTCGGCGCCTACCTGGTCGTCGACGACTCGCACGGCACCGGCGTCATGGGCAAGACCGGCCGCGGCACGCACGAGGCGCAGGGGATGAGCGGCACCCAGATCGACTACATCACGGGCACGCTCGGCAAGGCCCTCGGCGGCGGCGCGGGTGGCTACATCGCGGGTTCGCGCAAGGCGATCGACCTGCTCATCCAGCGCGGTCGACCGACGCTCTTCTCGAACGCGCTGCCCTGCACGATCGCCTGCAGCGCCGACAAGGCCATCGAGGTCCTCATGCGCGAGCCGCAGCGGGTCGCCAAGCTCCGCGCCAACGTCGACGCCGCGCGCGCTGGCATCCGCGACGCAGGCTTCGAGGTACTCCAGAGCCCGACGGCGATCTGTCCGATCATCGTGCACGACACGGCCAAGGCGATCGCCATGTCCAAGCGCCTGCTCGAGCTCGGTGTCTTCGTGATCGGCTTCGGCTTCCCGGTTGTCCCCGAAGGACACGCCCGTCTTCGGGTGCAGATCTCAGCGGCGCACGAGGCGGTCCACATTCGCCAGCTCACCGAGGGCCTCAAGGTGCTCCGCCGCGAGTTTGCGTGATTGAAGTGCGAAATCGCGTGGCGTTGACAACAAATGGGTTCCGATAGAATCGTGCAGGATTACGCTGCAAGCGGCTCTCTGGCATGAACTTACGCGTTTTTCGCTACAGTCGATACCCTTGCGCAAAACCGACGGCATCAATTCTCTTTCCAGTGGACCAAGTCCATACCCGAGGGGGTGTGGGAGGGATGGTCTCGAGAGGGTTGTCTTTGGGGGCATTGGGGCCTCCGGGAGAGAGAGAAGATGCTACGCACATTGGGTATGGGAATTGCGGCCGCGACCGCGGCGGTGGCTGCATCGTCGGCTTCGGCCGGCTTCTCCGCCGACTATCTTGGCTACGGGAACTTCCAGACGCACGGCGTCGGTTACTCAACCGCGCTGAACTGGGACTCGAACGCCTCCGTCACGATGTTCAACCTGAAGCTCGCTGAGCACAAGTGGAACCTCGGTGGCACGACCGTCTACACCTGGTGCGCACAGCTCTACCAGGGCGTCACGTCGGGCTACGTCTACAGCTTCGAAACGGTCGCCCTCGAGATGGCGCCGCAGACTCCGCCTGCTCCGGGCCCGATGGGCGCGGCCAAGGCGGCGCTCCTCCGCGACGCAATGTCGCGCTTCCTCGCGAGCGACGGCCGCGTGGCTGAGTCGGTGGGTTCGTCGCCCGCCTCGTCGGCTGCGTTCTGCGCGCTCGCCTGGGAGATCATCCACGAGAACCTCTCGACGCAGGACGTCGATGTGGCGCGCGCGCGCCTCTCGCTGCAGTCGGGTGCGTTTCGTGCTGCCCTCTCCGGCGAGGCTGAGGTGATCTACAACTCGATGGTCTCGGCCCTCGGCCAGGGCGGCTACCAGGCCGCGCAGGCCGAAGGCTGGAACAGCCCCACGGCACAGGATCAGTTCCGGCTTGTTCCCGCTCCGGGCGCGCTCGCGCTGCTCGGTCTTGCCGGACTTGCGATGCGCCGTCGCCGCTAAGGCGGAACTGCGCAGCGAAGACTCCGTACCTCAAACCTCAATCCTGTCCACGCGCCGCGACCTCACGCAACGGGGGTCGCGGCGTCGTTTTTGCCCGGGATGACGGGCGATCGCCACAGGTGACTTTCCGCAAGCCCTTCGTGCGTTTTTGGTTCAAACCCGCCCGATTCGCGCGACGCATGGTTGCGGTGGGCACGGGCGCGTCGACAATGCCCCGTGCATGGCTGCCGAGCGACTTCCGCGAGATCCCGTCGAGCTTCCTCGTCCGAAGACCCGTTGGGTTCGCTCGCTCGTCGACGTGCCCTTCAAGATCGCCGAGCGCGCACTTGGACTCGATCAGATCGAGGCGATGGCCCGGGCGGTCGAGGACGGCGATCAGTCCGTGCTCGTGACCGAGCGCATCTTGAAGGTGACCGGACTCGACCCCGTGGTCGCCAAAGGCGAGCTCGAGCGCATTCCCGCGAAGGGTGCAGCCGTTGTGTGCGCCAACCACCCGTACGGCGGTGCCGACGGAACCGTGATGATGGCGCTGTGCATGCGTCGTCGGTCGGACGTCAAGATCTTCACCAACGGCGTGATGTCGCGCTTTCCGTTCCTGGCGGAGCGATGCATCTTCGTGGACCCGTTTGGTGGCGCCGATGCGGCGCGTCGAAACGCCGCTGCGCTGCGCGCCGCCAAGGAGTGGCTGCGCGAGGGGCACCTGCTTGCGTGCTTCCCCGCGGGCGAGGTCAGCGCCGTCCACTGGGGCGACTGGAGCCCCGCGGATCCGCCATGGTCGACGATCCCCGCGCGACTGGCGATGGCGGCGCAGGCGCCCATGGTGCCCGCGTGGTTCGAGGGCTCGAACCGCGCGCTCTTCCACGCGGCCGGGCTCGTCCATCCGCGGCTGCGCACCGCGCTCCTGCCGAGCGAGTTCCTCGCCCGCTGCAACCAGCCCATCGAGGTGCGGTTCGGTCGCGCCGTCGAGACCGACGGCACCACGCTTGATGCGGAGGGCATGACCCGCCTCGTTCGAGGCCGTTGCGAGCTGCTCCGTCGCGTGGCGCGCCCGGCCCCCGTCCAGCAGACGCTCGCGCCGATCGCGCCGCAGGCGGCCAGCGACGCCGAGATCGCAGCGGAGTTCGCGGCGCTGCCCGCCGATGCGCGCCTCTTCTCGGAGGGGAAGTACGACCTCTACGCTGCCGCGAGCGCCTGCATTCCGCACGCCATGCAGGAGATCGGACGCCTGCGCGAGATCGCCTTCCGCGCCGTTGGCGAGGGCTCGGGCAAGCCGTTCGACGTCGACCGGTTCGACCCCACGTACACGCAGCTTGTCCTCTGGGACCGCGAGGAGCGTCGCATCGCCGGTGGCTACCGGGCGGGCGTGGTGGCCGAGGTCACGCGCGGCGTCGGGATCGACGGCCTCTACACCAGCACGCTGTTCGAGTACTCGCCGCAGCTGATCGCGGAGCTCGGCGACGCCGTGGAGCTCGGGCGCAGCTTCGTGCGTTCCGAGTACCAGCGCCAGTCGATGCCGCTCTTCCTCCTCTGGAAGGGGATCGGCACGTTCATGCTGCTGCGCGGCCATCGCCGCATGTTCGGTCCCGTGAGCATCTCCAACGACTACAACTCGATGTCGAAGGAGCTCATCATGGAGTTCCTCGAGCGGCACCGCATGTCGACGCCGTTCGCGCCGCTGGTGACGCCGCGCCATCCGCCCGCACGCCGCGACATCGCCTCCTGGACCGACCGCGAGCGGGCCGAGATGACCTCCGACATCGTGCACGTCGAGCGCCTGATCGAGGAGATCGAGCGGGGGCAGCGCGCCGTACCCGTGCTCCTGCGGCACTACCTGCGCCTGAATGCCCGCCTGCTCGCGTTCAACGTCGATCCCGACTTCGGCGAGGTGATCGACGCGCTGATGCTGGTCGACCTCGCCCAGATCGACGAGCGGATCATCCGCCACTACGTGGGCGACGGCGCCTTCGAAACCGTGCGCGCCCGTTTCGCGTCTGGTGCCGAGTAGCGGCGGGAACCAGCCCGCGCGTCAGTGCACGCTGATCGTCGGCTGCTTGAACTGCCCGAGCATCGAGAGCGTCGAGAGCCGCTGCGCCACCGACTTCGCGACCGCGTCGAGCTCGGCGCCGAGGCGTGCGTCGTTCCAGTTGGCAAGCGGCGTGCCGCGGTCGCTGTGGACGCGCAGCGCCGTGCGGATCGCGATCGCGCCGAGGAAGTGAAGCCCCATCGAGTGCGCCATGATCTCGGCGCCGCCGCGGCCGAAGAGGTCGTGCTCGCGCCCCGTGTCGTCGACGAAGAAGCTCATGTTCTCGACGACGCCGAGCACCGGCACGCCGAGCTGCTCGAACATCTTGGCGGCGCGGCGGGCGTCGTCCTGCGCAACCTGCTGCGGGGTGCAGACGATGACGGCGCCCGAAAGCGGCAGGAGCTGCGAGAGCGTGAGCGGGACATCGCCCGTTCCCGGCGGCAGGTCGATGATCAGGTAGTCGAGCTCGCCCCACTCGGTCTGCGTCGCGAGCTGCTTGAAGGCGCCGTGCGCCATCGGTCCGCGCCAGATGAGCGGCTTGTCGGCGTCGACGAGCTTGCCGATGGTCATGGCCTTGATGCCGTGCACCTCGAACGGCAGCAGCATGTTGCCACGGGCCTGCGTCGGCTCTTCCTCGAGGCCGAGCATGGTGGGGGCGCTCGGTCCGTAGATGTCGCCGTCGAGGTAGCCGGTGCGCGCACCCATGCGTGCGAGGGCGACCGCGAGGTTCACCGCCACCGTCGACTTCCCGACGCCGCCCTTGCCGGCACCGACCGCGATCACCTGGCGAACGCCCGGCAGGGGATTGGCGCCGTCGCGGGTCTTCTCGTTGGCCCGGCGGACGTCGGCGGTGAAGGTCACCTCGACGCCTGCGTAGGGCGCACCGCGTTCCGTGGCCTTGGCCGCGATGGCGGCCTCGATGTCGCCGCGGATCTTGTCCTTCATGGGGCACGCGGGCGTCGTGAGCTCCACCGTCACGGCCGCGCGATCGCCGTCCATGCGCGTTTCCTTCACCATGCCGAGCGTCACGAGGTCCTTGCGGATGTCGGGGTCGAGCACGGTACGGAGGGCGTCGGTCAGGTCGGCAGGCGTGAGCGGCATAGGGTCCTCTGCAGGCGGAAGGGGTCAAATCGTAGCGGGAATCGCGGAGGCCGACCGCAGCGACACTGCAAAGCGACCCGTATCACCGGCTGCGTTCATGCGCGACCGCAGGAACCTCCGCCCCTATGATCTCCGCGATGCCTCTCCACACCATCCCGCTTTCCGTGCTTCTCGCCAGTTCGTGCCTCATGCTCCAGGATGGCGCGGCCAAGCCCGCCGACGGCGACATCCTGAAGGGACCCGATGTGCCGCAGGAGACGCTCAAGCCCGAGCGCGAGCGTGCCAAGAAGGTCGACGCGCCTGTCAAGCAGTCGCGACCGATGCTTGAGCAGCGCGTGCTGTTCATGGCGCTCGAGGGGCTTGCGCTCGATCAGCCGACGCGCGCCAAGGTGAACGCGATCCGCGACGAGTTCGCGGCATCGGTGCAGGCCTACGAGAAGGACGCCGAGGTCAAGCGCAAGGAGATCTTCGAGAAGCGCAAGAAGTCGGCCGAGCCTGGCAAGCCTCCGAGCGAGGAGTTCAAGAAGGCGATGGAGGAGCTCGAGGCCAAGCGGCCGAAGCTCAGCGACCTGAAGGCGAAGCTCGCGGCCGTTCTCACCAAGGAGCAGCTCGAGGAGCTCCGCAAGTCGTTCGAGGAAGGCCTCAAGCGTGCCCGTGCCGAGCTCACGCGCCGCGAGGAAGAAGCCCGCAAGCAGAAGGACGCGGAGCGCAAGTCAGGCGAGAAGCCGCGTGACAACGCTGGCGAGAAGGGCCGCGAGTCCGCGCCCGAGATGGATCGCCCGAACTGAGCGCGGTCTGCGACGAACACGGCGACGATGACGCACGACGGGCTCCGCGATCGCGGAGCCCGTCGTGCATGGTCGGTCGTGCATGGTCGAGTGTGTGTGCTGGATGCGAGTCCGCGCGGGCGGCTTAGCCGCCGCCGAACACGCGGACGTCGTCGTACTCGGCCACGATGTAGGGACCCGTGGGGTTCGCGGCCTGCGAGACGATGTCGATCTGCGCGGCGCCTGGCGATCCGCGGCCGTCGAAGCGCGAGAAGTAGATGCCGTCGCGGCCCGCCGACATCGCAACCACCGCGCCACGCGGCGCGCCTTGCTGCGGGGTCTCGGGCTTGCCGTAGCTCACGCTGCGGATGATCTGCGCGAGCGTCGCGTTCTGGTTGCTCGCGGCGGTGGCGCGCAGGATGCTGTCGGCCTGCGAGAGTCCGAACTCGCCGAGATTCTCGGAGATGAGGTAGGGGCGGAGTCCCTGAAACGCGAACATGCAGTCGTTCATCGGATCCGCAGGCTGCGCACCCGCCACCATGGTCGAGGCGCTCGGCCGCAGCTGGCGGAGATAGAGGATCGGCTGACCCCACGCATCGACGAGGTCGGGAATGCGGAGCGGATCCGCCGAGTAGCGGTCGTCGCTGACGGCGACCGTGAGGTTCTGCCCCGGCACCGCGATCAGGTCGGTCGACTTCGGCGAGAAGAACGACTTGTACTGCACGCCGCGAACGCGCGGGCCTTCGCCGAGCTTGAGCGCGTTGACGCGCATGCGGAACGTGCCGTAGGTGGTGCCGCCATTGAAGGTGAGCACCGTCCACGTGTTGTAGGGCGCCGAGTTGTAGGCGGGATCGTCCTCGGGAATGGCTCCGCCGCAGAGGTGGAGGAGCGCGTTCTCGGTGGACGAGATCTGCGGATCGACCGCGAGGATCGCCTCGGGCACGATGCCCGGGTAGTAGCCGAACTGCTGCTGGAACGTCTCGCAGGCCTTGATGAACTCCTGCAGGAGGTTCTCAGTCTGCGTCTTCTTCGCACGCTCGTTGACCGCGCTCAGGGTCGGCAGCAGGATGCCGGCAAGCAGGGCGATGATGCCGATCACGACCAGCATCTCGGTCAGGGTGAAGGCGCGACGGACGGGACGGGTTTCGGTCATAGGTCGAGATCCTACCTTGGAGGGAGCGGAGGCGCGCCCGAAGGCGCCATCGGCGGGGTCACCGCAGAGCGCGTCCGAGTCCCTCCGCGATCATTACGCATTCGCGCCCGCCGCGGACGCGGTTCGGTGGCAGGATCCACTTTGGACACGTTGGTTCGTCTCGGCCGCTGCCAAGCGCCGCTCAGTGCGTGACTTGTCGAAGGTCCACCTGTCGGAGGCCTTCGTACGCGGTGATGGCGACCGCGGTCGCGAGGTTCAGGCTGCGCACGCCATCGCCCCCGGGCATGGGGATGCGGATCGCGTGGTCGCGGCCATACGTGTTCTCGACCCAGGCATGGGTCTCGGGGCCGACGCCCGAGGACTCCTTGCCAAAGAGCAGGTAGTCGCCGCGGGCGAACGTCGCGTCGAAGTGGCTTCGCTCGGCGCGGGCGCTCAGGAGCCAAAGCCGAGCGGGCCGCTCGCGCTCCAGGAACGCCTCCCACGACGCGTGCTCGCGGCAGTCGACGAGGTGCCAGTAGTCGAGCCCCGCGCGCCGCCGCGCCTTCTCGTCCATGTCGAAGCCGATCGGGTGGATGATGTGCAGCCTGCAGCGGAGCGCCGCGGCGGTGCGCCCGATGTTGCCCGTGTTGTTCGGGATCTCAGGGTGAAGCAGGACGATGTGGAGCAACGGCTCCGCGTCCTGCACCGGGTTCACGCTCGGCCCCACTCAGCGCTCGAGCTCTTCCTTCGAGAGCGGACGCTGGAAGCCCGTTCCCTTGGCGCGGTCGGCCTTGGCCTGTCCGACGCACAGGATGCACCACACGGTGCAGACGACGAGCCACAGGAGATTCGAGAAGAGGACGGGCATCATGGCGTGGTGTTCCTGGCGTGAATGCGGACGATCGGCTGGACGGGAAGCGCCCCCCGCGGGATTCGAACCTGCGACCTGCGCTTTAGGAAAGCGCTGCTCTATCCAGCTGAGCTAGGAGGGCAGCCGGACGGGCAGTATAGGGCTTCAGCGCAGGGCGTCGCGCAGGGTCTGGATGGAGCTGTAGCCGTTCCAGACGATGAGGATGACGAGGATGATGGGCGAGACGGCGAGGCTGTTGGGATCGACGAGGTCCCAGACCAGCACGCCGGCCAGCGCTGCGGTCGCGAACAGGCCGCCCGCGCCGTACAGGAGATCGGTCTTCGGGTTCCGCAGAAGGGCAAGGACGGTGGAGATTCCGAAGATCAGCGCCGCCACGCGGAGCACCCACACGAACGCGAGCCAAAGCGCGATCGGCTCGCCGGCGCTGCCATGGGTGCTCAGTCCGGCCACGAAGCCGTAGTACCCGAACAGTGCGGCCGAGATGATCGGCCCGATCACGTCCGGACCGCGCGCGTCGGTCGGCGTGCGAGGTGCTGCGGGTGGTGGAGAAGTCGTGCTCATGTTGACAATGTAGTCCGTTCGTCGCCGCGGCGTAGAGTACAGGCTCCGTGCTTCCGATCCTGCGGCAACTCTTCTCCGACTGGCCCGTGGCGGCGCCCATCCTGGTGGCGCTTCCCATCGTGTTGTCGCTGGCCACGCTGGCGGCCGTGCTCCTCGACCGAAGGTGCCGCTCGCAGAGCGCGATCTCGTGGGTGCTGCTCGTGATCGTTGCGCCGCTCGTGGGTCCGATCATCTACTGGATCTTCGGGAAGGCATGGCTGTCGCGCAAGCGCGAGGCCGCGTACGTCGAGGTGGCGGCCGAGCGCCGCGAGGCGCGCCTGCGCGAGGAAGCGAGCGGTGCCGGCGCCATGCGTCGGACGGCGCGCGAGACGGTGCTTCGCGCGCTTTCGCCGGACCAGCGGCTGCTCGCGGTGCAGGCGGCGTCGATCTCGGGGGACTTTCCCGTGGGCGGGAACGACATCGAGATCTTCGAGGAGGCGGACGATCTGTTCGCGCGGATGGTCGAGGACATCGAAGCCGCAGAGCAGCACGTGCACATCGAGTTCTACATCGCCCTCGAGGATCGCACCACGGCGCCGGTCTTCGCGGCGCTCGAGCGTGCGGCGCTGCGCGGCGTGGCATGCAGGCTCCTGCTCGACGGCATCGGCTCGCGCGCACTGCTCCTGAGCGAGCGGCACTCGCAGCTGCGCGCCGCGGGCGTGCAGGTGGTCGAGGCGCTTCCCGTCGGCATCGTGCGGCGGCGGTTCGGGCGGATCGACCTGCGCAACCACCGCAAGATCGTGGTCATCGATCGCGCGATCGGCTACATCGGCAGCCACAACCTCGCAGCCAAGGACTTCAAGGTGAAGGAGCGCTACGCACCGTGGATCGATGCGACCATGCGCGTCGCAGGTCCCGCTGCGAACGATCTGCAGAAGATCTTCGCGGAGGACTGGTTTCTCGAGACCGACGAGGAGCTGTGGAACCTGATCGGACAGGGTGTGCTCGACGGCCACACGAGCGCGTTGGCGCAGGTGCTCGGCACCGGCCCCGCGACCTATGAGAGCGCGATGCCGCAGCTCATCCTGTCGATCGTGCACCTGGCGGAGGAGGAGGTCGTGCTCACCACGCCGTACTTCGTGCCCGACGAGCCGGCGCTTGCGTCGCTCCTGACGGCGGCGCGGCGCGGCGTGCGCACCGTGCTGGTGGTGCCCGAGCAGAACGACTCGTGGCTGGTCAAGCTCGCAAGCCGCAAGTTCTACCAACGGCTGCTCGACGCAGGCGTCGAGATCTGGCACTACCGCGGCGGCCTGCTCCACGCCAAGACGATCGTGGTCGACGGCAAGACGAGCCTGATGACGAGCGCGAACCTCGACCGCCGCAGCTTCGAGCTCAACCTCGAGGCGAGCCTCGTGGTCTATGACGGCGAGACGAGCCGCAGGCTGCGGGCGGTGCAGGAGCGCTACCTGGCGCGCTCGCGGCGGATCAGTGCCCGCGAATGGCATGCACGCCCGGCATGGAAGCGTCTGGTTGAGAACGCGGTGGGGCTGCTCTCGCCGCTGCTCTGACGCCCGAAAACACGGCGAAAGCGCATGGCTTGAGTCTGCGCGCCGGTCGGGTATACTCCGCGACCCTTCGCCGATGTAGCTCAGCTGGTTTAGAGCGTTGGATTCATAACCCGAAGGTCGGCGGTTCGAGTCCGCCCATCGGCAGTGTTTGAGCGGCCGCGACTGGCGCGCTGGCGACCGCGAAGCGGTCGCGGGCGCGCCTTCGCGGCCTTTCTCGTGAATGGAGGGGCTGGCGACCGCGAAGCGGTCGCGGGCGCGCCTTCCGTCGTGCGGGTCATCGTGTGCGGCGCAGGATCTTCCGGACGAGGCCGCTGATCGCGCGTTCGCGCGAGGACTTCGTGCGGAGCGTGCATTCCCACACAGTGAGCACCCGCCAGCCGAGCGTGCGGAGTGCTCGCGCGTTGCGCGCGTCGCGGGCGACGTTGCGGGCGAACTTGTCGTTCCAAAATGTCCGCCGGGTGCTTGGTTCGCTCGAGAGCGAGCAGCCGTGGCGGTGCCAGAAGCATCCGTGCACGAAGATCACGACGCCGTGCTTGGGGAGGACGATGTCAGGCCGCCCGGGCAGCGTGCGCGTGTAGAGGCGAAAGCGAAATCCCGCGCGATGGAGCGCAGAGCGGACGATCACCTCGGGCTTGGTGTCGGTTCCACGGATCCTCGCCATGAGCGCGCTGCGCTCGGACTTGGACATCGTGTCGGCCACGACCTCACGCCGTCGTCACGGCCTTGGGCGCGCTGCGCACCCAGCGGCGGCCGAGCTCGGTCGCCGCGAACTCGGGTTCGCGGCTGGCGATGGCGGCGGCGACGAGACCCATGAACATCGGGTTCGGGCCAAGCGGCCGGCTCGTGAGCTCGGGGTGGAACTGCCCGCCCACGAAGTAGGGGTGCATGTTCTGCGGCAGTTCCAGCATCTGCATGATGGGGAACTTCGGATGCCTCCCGCTGAAGCGGAGCCCGGCATCGGCGAGCCGCGCGACGTACGCGGGCTCGACCTCGTAGCGATGGCGGAACCGCTCGCGGATCTCGGTCTTGCCGCCGTAGAGGAAGCTCGCGAGCGACGCTGGCTCGAGCTGCACATCCTGGCCGCCGAGGCGCATCGTGCCGCCCATGATGCCTTCGAGCTTCTTCTGGTCGGGGAGCTCGGCGATGAGCGGGTGCGCGCAGTTTGGCTCGAACTCGGTGGAGTTCGCGCCCGCGAGTCCGAGCACGCTGCGGCCGAACTCGATCACCGCCATCTGGAAGCCGAGGCAGATGCCGAGGAACGGCACCTTGTTGGTGCGCGCCCACTTGACGCAGCGGATCTTGCCCTCGACGCCGCGCTGGCCGAAGCCGCCAGGCACGATCACGGCCTGCACGCCGTCGAGCGCCTTTGCGGTGAGCGTGTCGTCGGTCAGGTCGCTCGTGTCGATCCAGCGCGTGCGGATGTCGCAGGAAAGCTGGATCGCGCAGTGCTCGACCGCCTTGTCGATCGACGCGTAGGCGTCGCGCAGCGCGGCGTACTTGCCCGTGATGCCGAGCTCGATGTGGTGCTTCTTCGGCGCGAAGATGCGGCGCGAGAAGTCGAGCCACTCGACGCGGGCGATGTCTTCCTTCGCGGGGTTGGTGCGGTCGTGCAGGTTCAGGATCGAGAGGATCTCGCGGTCGAGGCCCGCGGCGCGCATCGCCTCGGGGATCGCGTACACGCTCTCGCGGTCGTGCATCGAGAAGATGCGCTTGAGCGGCACGTTCGAGAACATCGCGATCTTCTCCATCACCTTCTCGGTGACGGGGTTCTTGGCGCGGCAGGCGACGATGTTCGGCTGGATGCCAGCCTCCATGAGGCGCTTGATGCCGAGCTGCGCGGCCTTCGACTTCTGCTCGCCGAGGATCGACGGCTCGAGGATGTAGGTGAGCGCGACGAAGCAGGTGCTCTCGGCGCCTTCCTCGAAGGCGAGCTCGCGCAGCGCCTCGATGTAGAAGCCGTTCTCGTAGTCGCCCGCGGTGCCGCCGACCTCGACGAAGACGACGTCGGCCTGCTTGCCGTTGTTGCCGGTCATCGCGAGCTCGCGCAGGCGCATCTTCACCACGCCGGTGACGTGGGGGATCATCTGCACATCGCGTCCGAGATAGCCGCCGCGGCGCTCGCGCTCGAGGACCTCGGTGTAGATCTGTCCCGCGGTCACGAAGTTCTTGCGCGTGAGGTCCTGGTTGAGGATGCGCTCGTAGGTGCCGAGGTCCATGTCGGTCTCGCACCCGTCGTTGAGCACGAACACCTCGCCGTGGCGGTAGGGGTTCAGCGTGCCCGAATCGATGTTGAGGTAGCCCTCCATCTTGATGGGGGCGACGGAGAGACCCTTGTCCTTGATGAGCTTGGCGAGCGAGCTCGCGAAGATGCCCTTGCCGAGGCCGCTCATCACGGTGCCGATCACGACCACGAACTTCGTGCGGCCGCGTTGATAGCCGGCCGGCGCGGGCGAATGCCACTCGGTGCTCTCTTCACTCTTGCCAAACTGGGAAAGGAAGCCGCAGCTGTCGATGGGTTCGTGGGCGTTGGCGTCCGAGTGGGGCATTCCCGAATGTAGTCAGGAATGGGTCGGATTTGCAAGCGGGAATCTTGGGGCGGCCGACGACCGCCACCGAGCGAGGAACGCGTCGTACTGCTCCCGGGTATCGATCCCTTGGCTGGTGACGGTGCGGACCGTGACGGCGATCCCGTGACCGTGCTCGAGCACGCGGAGTTGCTCCAGGCTCTCCGTCTCCTCGAGGGGGGAGGGCGGCCAGGACACGAAGGTCGGCAGGAAGCTCGTGCGGTAGACGTACAGCCCGACGTGACGCAGGGGGGTCGCGCGCGGCGGAGCGCCGTTCCCAGCCTTGGCCGCGTCGCGGTGGAACGGGATCTGCGCCCGGCTGAAGTAGAGGGCGCGGCCGCCCGCGCCGAGCGCCACCTTGACGAGGTTCGGGTTGGCGGGGTCTTCGCCCGAGGCGAACGGGGTTGCCACGGTGGCGACGTCGGCCCACGGCGAGGCGTGGAGCAGCTCGGCGGCGGCGTCGATGACGTCAGGCTCGATCTCGGGCTCGTCGCCCTGGACGTTCACGAACACGTCGGCGGGGGTGCCGCGGGCCTGCAGGATCTCGGCGACCTCCGCCAGGCGGCTGGTGCCGTTCGGGTGGTCCTCGCGGGTGAGGATGGCCGTTCCTCCGGCAGCCTCCACCGCCGCGACGATGCGCGGGTGGTCTGCGGCCACGAGGATGTCGTCGAGCGAACGTGCCTTGCGGGCCTGCTCGAGGACATGCACGATCAGCGGCTTGCCAGTCTCGGCTGCCAGCACCTTCTCGGGAAACCGGCTCGAGTTCAAGCGAGCTGGAATGACGCCCACCGTCCGCGGGCGACGGGAGGCTGCGCCGCTCACGTGGGCATGTCCTTCATGAGCGCGTCGATTTCCTTGCGCTTGGCTCGGATGTCGCGGTAGGAAATGTCGCGGCGCACGATGGCCGAGCAGATCTCGCCCGCCTCGCGCGCGTAGGCGCCGTTCCGCTCGCTGCGGGAGAGCTCCATGAGCGCCACCATCATGTCGTACTTGATGGGAAGCTCGCGGTCGCTTTCGCCGGCGCCGAGTCCTTGGATCGCCTCGCGGTACTCGCCGACGGCCTCGCTGTGCCAGCCTTCGGCGGCAAAGCAGCGTCCCAGCATGTGGGTGGCGAAGATCCTGAGCTTGGCCTCGTCCTTGCAGGCCTGGAACATCGCCATCGCGTCTTCGTAGTTGCCAAGCTCGAACTCGATGCGGCCGAGTTCGGCCTTGATCGAGCGGTCGGTGGGATACGCCTTCTGGCGCTCGCGCAGCTCGCGCGCCTCGAGATCGAGGAGCTGGGCGCGCAGTTCGGCGTGGGCCGCCTTCAGCGCGTCGGCCTCGGCGGTGGGCTCCGTGAACTTCTCGAACGCCTTCTGCGC
>JBIIRG010000321.1:0-3214 GCA_044341665.1 Phycisphaerales bacterium
AATGCAACCCGTCCTCAGTACGATGGAGGCCATGACTCCCGCCACCACCCCTGCAGGCAGCATGCCCACCAAGCCCGGCGTCATCTCGCGCTTCCAGTCGATCGACGACACGCCCGGCGAGCCCAACGGCTTCATGGCCGACGGCTCGGTCATGCCCGCGTTCAACCTGCTCGGGTGGGTCGACGAGAACAGCGAGCACTTCAAGCCGCCGGTCGGCAACAAGTACCTCTATTCGGGCCGCGACTTCTTCGTGATGATCATCAAGGGCCCGAACGCGCGCAACGACTTCCACCAGGTCGACAGCGAGGAGTTCTTCATCCAGCTCAAGGGCGACGTGGCGGTCAAGACCATCGAGGAGGGCGTGGTCAAGACCTACCCGATCCGCGAGGGCGAGGTCTTCTTCATCCCGCCGAACGTGCCGCACTCGCCGCAGCGCGGGCCGAACACGCTCGGGCTGGTCGTCGAGCGCCGCCGTCCCAAGGGCGAGCCCGAGCACCTCATCTTCTTCTGCGAGAAGTGCAACTCGCTCGTCTACGACAAGGTGTTCGACTGCAAGGACATCGTGCAGCACTTTGCCCGCGCCATGGAGGAGTTCTGGGCCGACGAGCAGCTGAGCACCTGCACGTGCTGCGGGCACCGGATCACGAAGCCCAAGCCGTGAGCAGTGAGGCGTGAGGCACCGCGCGGCCCCGCGGCTCAGACCAAGCCGATCCAACCCGACAGCGCGCTCGCGAGCCCGAGGAAGACGAGGAAGCTCAGCGAGTCCGTCGCCATCGTCAGGAAGATCGTCGACGCGGTCGCCGGATCGGCGCCGAAGCGGCGCACGACGAGCGGGAGACCCGAGCCGACCAGCGTGCCGACCGAGAGCGCGATGGTCATCGACGCGGCCACCACGACGCCCAGCTTCCACATCGCGGTCTCGGGAGCCTGGAAGTACTCGAACAGGCCCACCGCAGCGCCCACGAGCAGGCCGCAGATCGTTCCGTTCACGAATCCGACCATCGCCTCGCGGCGCACCAGCCGCAGCGCGGTGCCGTCGTGCACCTCGTCGAGCACGATGCCCCGCAGCGTGACGGCGAGCGACTGCTGGCCGGCGTTGCCGGCCTGGTTGGCGATCATGCCCATGATCACGGCCAGGATCGCGAGGTCCGCGATCAGTCCGCCGAACTGCCACACCACGAACGCGGCCAACGAACTCGTGAAGAGGTTGACGAAGAGCCACGGCAGGCGCCCGCGCAGCTTGTCGGCCACGCTCGAGAAGACGGCCTCCTCGCGGCCTGCACCCACCATCGCCTGCGCGTCCTCGGTGCTCTCCTGGCGGATGACGTCGACGACGTCGTCGACGGTGATCACGCCGAGCATGCGCTCCTCGTCATCGACCACGGGCAGCACGAGGTAGTCGTACTTCTCGAACTCGCGGGCGACGTCGTCGCGGTCGACGTCGGGCTTGACGGCGTCGACCTGCTTCTCGGAGATCTGCATCACGCGCTGCGCGGGATCGGCAAGCAGCAGCGCCCGCATGGTCGCGCGTCCCTGCAGCCGGCCGCGCCAGTCGACGACGAACACGTACAGCCAGTCCTCGCCGAGGCTCGCGGCGCGGCGGATCGCCTCGGTCGCCTCGCGCACGGTCATCGAGTCGCGCACCGCGAGGTAGTCGGTCGTCATCATGCCGCCCGCGCTCCGCTCGGGGTACTCGAGCAGGCGGCGGAACTTGACGGCCTCGACCTTGCCGAGCGTGCCGAGCAGGCGGTCGCGCGACTCGTCGGGCAGGTTCTGGAGGAGGTCGGTCGCGTCGTCGGGCGCCATCTCCTCGATGAGCTTGCCCGCGTACTCCGGGTCCTCGTTCACGAGGTCCTCGAGCACGCTCACCGCAAGCGACGGATGCATGTGCGCGAGCGCATCGGCGGCGCTCTCCGTCTCCATCTCCTCGATGACCTCGACGGCGGCGGCCTCGCCGATCTGCTCGAGCGTCTCGGCGGCGTCGGGAGCCTCCTGCTGCTCGACGGCCTCGGCGAGCTCGGGCACGTCGAAGCTCGGGGCCTCGAGGAGCTCCTCCACGCGCTCGTCTTCCGGCGTGGGCTCGTTCGCATCGATGACGGCGTCGTCCGGGCGCACGTCCTCGAGGGGCGATGGCTCGATGGACGGACCATCGCCGTACGCGTGCCCATGCGGCTGCTCGCGCTCGTCGGGTTGGGCCGGATCGATGCCGTCGACCTGCATGGCGCGAGTGTACCCAACCGTTCCTTGCGGTTCCTGCGCGCAGCACCTTCAAATCAGCGACAATCGCACCGTGGCCGCCGTCGCGCACATCACGCATCACACCGACCCGCGCGTCGCCTCCTACGCCGATATCCGGGAGCGCGAGCTTGCTGCGCGCACGGGGCTCTTCGTGGGCGAGACGATCATCGTGCTCGAGGCGATGCTCGCGCGCGCGGCCGCGATCCGCTCGGTGCTCGCGAGCGCGCGCATGCTGCCGCGCGTCGAGGCGCTCCTCGATGCGCACGCATGCAGCGCGCCGCTCTACACGGCCAGCGACGAGATGCTCGAGTCGCTGACGGGAATCGACCTCCACCGCGGCGTGCTCGCGGTGGCGGAGCGCGCTGCATTCGAGCCGGTGACGCTCGACGACTTCCAGCCCGCACGCGCGCCGCGCACCGTGCTGGTGTGCGAGGACATCACCAACATCGACAACATCGGCCAGCTCTTCCGCATCGCGGCGGCGTTCGCGGCCGATGCGGTGCTGCTCAGCCCGAGCTGCCATGACCCGCTCTATCGCAAGAGCCTGCGTGTCTCGATCGGTCACGCGTTGCGCGTGCCCGCGGTGCGCGCCGCCGCGTGGCCCGGCGACCTCGTCCGCATGCGCGAACGATTCGGGCTCGACATCGTGGCGACCGCGATCCAGTCGTCGCTGCCGCTGCGCGCCGTGGCGCCTCCCTCGGGCTGTGCGCTCGTGGTCGGACACGAGTCGAAGGGCGTGAGCGACGCGGTGCGTGCGTGCGCGCAGCACGTGGCGCGCATCCCCATGGCGCCGGGCGTCGACAGCCTCAACGTCGCGGTCAGCGCGGCGGTGGCGCTCGACCACTTCTCGCGCGGCACGCGGGTCTAGGGCGTGTTTGTGTTTTTTCCGTGACGATCGCGAACCGCGGTCCCCGCACTGCGTATCCCATACTGCCACGCGCGCGCCGCTCCGATCTCGGAGGTCCGGAACTGCGGG
>JBIIRG010000095.1:0-10636 GCA_044341665.1 Phycisphaerales bacterium
ACGCAGGCGGTGCCGCTCGTCGTGCTCGCCGGTGCGCCGAACGCGGGAAAGAGCACGCTCTTCAACGCGCTGCTTGGCCGTGCGCGCACCGTCGCGAGCGCACACGCGGGCACCACGCGCGATGCGATCGTCGAGCGGCTTGCGGTGGGGGCGGGGCTCGAGGTCGATCTCGCCGACCTTGCGGGGCTCGAGGCAGAGGGGCTCGGGGCGGCCGCTGCGGACGACGTCATTGGCGCCGGGATGCAGCGTCGTGCGCGCGACATGCTGCGGGACGCCGACATCGTGGTGCGCTGCACGCCGCGGGGCGAGGCGGTGGTCGCGCTGCCGGTCGCCTGTGCGGGCGGCGAGATCGTCGACGTGCGGACGAAGTGCGATGTAGTGCGCGGTCCCGGTGCCGTCGCCGGCGCCGTGGCCGCCAACGGCGCGCTCGAGGTGAGCGGAGTTACGGGCGCGGGGCTTGACGGGTTGCGCGCGGAGATCGCGCTGCGCATCCGTCGCGACCGCGCCCTCCGCCAGGCGCGCCTGGCCACGATCCTGCCGCGGCATGACGCAGCGTTTGCGTTGGCGTCGGCCGCCCTGCGCGACGTCGCCGCGCGCGCCCACGCCTGCAGCGCGGCAGGGCGCCTGGCCGATGTCGAGCTTGTCGCGAGTCTCCTTCGCGCCGGGCTCGATGCGCTCGGCGAGGTCGCCGGGCCGATGCACCCCGACGACGTGCTCGGGCTCGTGTTCTCGCGCTTCTGCATCGGGAAGTGACGTCGGGTCGACGCCGCGTTCCGCGTGTTTGCGCCGACTTGGCGCGGACCGATTCCATCCACCGTCCGTTGGCCTCAACCATGCCCCGCACCCCGCCGTCCGACCGCCCGCCTGTCGCCGTCCACTCGATCGAGGTCCGCGTGCGCTATCCCGAGTGCGACCCGATGGGAGTCGTGCACCACGCGGTCTACCCGATCTGGTTCGAGATGGGTCGCACGGAGATGCTCCGCGCCGCAGGGGGGAGCTACCGCGACATGGAGGCGGCGGGGGTGTTCCTCGCCGTCGTGCGCCTCGAGGTGCGATTCCGCCGGCCCGCGCGATACGACGACGTCCTGCGGCTCCAGACGAGCCTGCTCTCGCCGGGACCGGTGAAGATCGAGCACGCCTACCGGCTCTTCCGACGCGAGGAGCTCCTCGCCGAGGGGCTCACCACGCTCGCCTGCCTCGACCACGCCGGCCGCGCCCACCCGGTGCCTGGCACCAACCTGGCACCTCCCCGGCACGAGCCTGGCGGAAGCGTGGACCCGTAAATCCATGCCCCGCGTGCTCTTGCGCACATGCACGCCAACCAGGCACGATCGCGGTAGGTCTCGGGTTGGTGTCAGGCACCGAAAAATCTCACGCGCTTGCGCAGAACCGCACCCCCGAAAATCTCTTCTCATGCGTCAGGGTCGACTCCCCTACTCCCTCCCAACTCCCCCCTTTGAGTTGGCTCTGACAACAAACAGGACGCTTCGGCGACCTGTAGGGACGGCGCGAGATTCATGCGCCACGGTCAGTCCAGTGCTTGCGTGGCACCCCTGAACGTTCCCTCGAGCTTGCGGCTGCCTGGATTCCCGTCCGCGCCGCAGACCGAATTCCACGTTTGCATCGCCGGCGCCCCAGAGTCTCTGAGGCGCCGGCGATGTTTTTGCATCATGCGCGACACGCCGACGCGGATGGCTAGGATGCGCGCCATGCAGATCCGTTCCCTCGCGGCATTGGCCCTCCTCGCAGTTGTTCCCGCGGCGTGCACCGCGATGTCGACCTATCCACCCGTCGACGGCAAGGTCGTCAATACGCCGAGCGTCTCGCCCGGCCCCGAGGTCATGGCCGGCGCCATCAAGGAAGCGCATCGCCTGACCGCGCCGAACACCGACATCATCTTCAACCTTCCCGCGGGTCTTCCCGAGAACACCTGGAACCGCGTCGCGTTCCTGCTGCCCGACAGCGCGCGTGCGATGGAGCCGGGCGACGAGAACGTCTACTCGGTCAAGCAGCTTCGCATCCAGGGCGGCAGCGCCGAGGTCGACGTCATCTACCCCGAGCGCGGCGTCTATCAGCTCATGACCGTGAAGTTCAGCGGCGGCCCGCTCACGGCATGGACCGTCGCGTGGTCCTACCGCTGGCTGATTCCGTCGGAGAAGCCCACCCCCAACGACCCGCTGCAGAAGCTCGAGACAGCCGTGGTCGAGGAAACCGCTCCCGCCGCCGAAGACAACACCAAGTGACCCCGGCGGTGCACGGCACGTGCCGTGCACCGTATGGCACTAGTAGGACTTGGCGAAGACGGCGCGGCGGGTGCTGGGCTTGCCGCTGAAGATGCAGGTGCCTGGCTCGGCGTCGCCCTCGACGGGGATGCAGCGGCAGGTCACCGCGAACTTCGCCTTGAGCTCGTCCTCGAGCTTCGGATCGGGCGAGTAGTGGACGAGCGCGAAGCCGCCCTTCACGGCGCCTCCCGCGTCTTCCGCCTCGTTCTTCGCGCCGAAGAACGCCTCGAACTCGGCGCGCGAGTCGATGCGCTTCATGTTCGCGTCGCGGTGCGCCTTGGCGCGCGCGAAGAGTCCCGACTGCATGTCCTCGAGGATCGTCGTGATCGTCGCCACGAACTCGTCGCGCTTGAGGCTCTGCTTGTCCTTGTGCGCGCGGTCGCGGCGCGCCATGAACACCGAGTCCTGCTCCATGTCGCGCGGGCCGACCTCGACGCGCAGCGGGATGCCCTTCTTGATCCACTGCCACGCCTTGTCGCCGCCGCGGATGTCGCGCGCATCGATCTCGACATCGACCGTGCGGCCCGCGTAGGGGATCTTGCGGAGATCCGCCGCGAGCTTGTTGCAGAAGTCGAGCACCGCCTGCGCGGTCTCAGGCTTGTGCGTCACGGGAATGATGACGACATGCGACGGCGCCAGCCGCGGCGGCAGCACCATGCCGTCGTCGTCGGCGTGCGTCATGA
The DNA here is from genome assembly GCA_044341665.1 of Phycisphaerales bacterium. Lineage (GTDB taxonomy): Bacteria > Planctomycetota > Phycisphaerae > Phycisphaerales > SM1A02 > QWPT01. The sequence continues at coordinate 2,966 of JBIIRG010000095.1, forward strand.
TCATGCCGCCGATCAGGCGCGTCGACACGCCCCACGACGTCGTCCACGCGAACGAGATCTTGCCCTCGGCGTCGCTGAACTTGATGTCGCTCGCGTGCGCGAAGTTCTGCCCGAGGAAGTGCGACGTGCCCGCCTGCAGCGCCTTGCGGTCCTGCATCATCGCCTCGATGCAGTAGGTGTTCACGGCGCCGGGAAAGCGCTCGCCCTCGGTCTTCTCGCCCTTGAGGACGGGCATCGCCATCCAGTTCTCCGCGAAATCCGCGTAGACCTCGAGCATCTTCAGGGTCTCCTCCATCGCCTCCTTCTCGGTGGCGTGCGCGGTGTGGCCTTCCTGCCACAGGAACTCGGCCGTGCGCAGGAAGAGCCGCGTGCGCATCTCCCAGCGCACGACATTCGCCCACTGGTTGATGAGGAGCGGCAGGTCGCGGTAGCTCTGCACCCACTTGGCGAAGCTCGCGCCGATGATCGTCTCCGACGTCGGGCGCACGACGAGCGGCTCCTGCAGCTCGCCGTCGGGGATCAGGCCTTCCTTGCCGTCGGCCTTCACGCCGGGCTTCAGGCGGTGGTGGGTGACGACCGCGCACTCCTTCGCGAAGCCCTCGACGTGCTCGGCCTCCTTCTCGAAGTACGACAGCGGGATGAACAGCGGGAAGTACGCGTTCTTGTGGCCCGTGTCCTTGAACATCTTGTCGAGCGAGCGCTGGATGTTCTCCCACAGCGCGTAGCCCCAGGGCTTGATGACCATGCAGCCGCGCACATCGCTGTTCTCGGCGAGGTCGGCCGCGCGCACAACCTGCTGGTACCACTCGGGGTAGTTCTCCGCGCGGGTCGGGGTGATGGCGGTGGCGGGCTGGGCGGCGGCGGCTTGCTTGGGAGCGTTCTTCTCGGTCGACATGGTGTTTCTCGCAGGACCGAGAAGGTAGCAGGAAGAGGAAATCGCAGGGAAGAGCGGGGTTTCCGCGCTGCATGGCGATAGAGTCGCGGCGTGAACGACGCACGCATGCACGACAGCGAGACGGGAAATCCCCGCGCCCAGCGCGCGGCGGCGATCCTGTTCGGCGCGCTGCGCGATGCGGTGGCGCTCGCCGAGGCGTCGCTCGAGTCGGTCGACGCGCCTCCCGCGCGGCGCGAGGGCGTGCGCAGCGCGCGGCGCGAGCTCAAGGCCGTGCGCGCCGTCGCGCCGCTCTGCCGGAACGGCCGCAACGACTCGGCGATCGACGGCGTGCTCGAGTTCAGTGCGAAGTCGAACCAGCTCCTCGGGCCGCTGCGCGACCGCGACGCGCTCTCGCGATCGATCCAGCGGCTGGCCGACCGCTTTGCCAAGCACGACGCGCGCCGCGTGGTGCGGACGGTGCTGTTCGCCACGCTCATCTTCGGCGAGGCCGATCGCCGCGACGAGACCGCCTACGCAGCGGCGTCGATCGACCGCGCGCGCAGGTCGCTGCGGTCGGCGCGCGCCGCCGTCGCCGTGCTCGGCGAGTCCGATGACTTCGACGGGGCGCAGGCGTCGGCGCTCGTGGTTCGCACGCACGCGGCCTGCCGCAGCGAGCTCGAGGCGGCGCTGCGCGGCAACGATCTCGCCCGCCTGCATGAATGCCGCAAGAAGGCGTCGTTCCTTGCCCTGGCGCTGCGTCCCTTCGAGGACGACGTGCCCACGGCCGTGCGCCGGCTGCGCACGCGCGCCAAGCGGCTGGCCGCCATGCTCGGCGAGGACCGCGACCTCGCGCTCCTCGACGTCGAGATGCGCGTGGCGCGCGCGCAGCTCGAGGGATCGCCCCTCGCGAGCGCGATCGACGACGCCTTGCGCCTCGCGCGCATCGAGTCGGCCGCGCGCGTGGAGGACGCTGCGAGCGAGTTCCTGCGCCTGCGCCGCGGCCGCGTGAAGCGTGCGATCTGCGAACTCCTGGGCGCGTGACGCGCCGTGCGCCGCCGCCCGTATCCTCCGCGCATGTCCGAACACGCCCCGCACGACCGTCCCGTCATCGGCATCGCCGGCGGCATTGGCAGCGGCAAGAGCACCGTCGCGCACATCCTCCGGCGGCTCGGTTGCGAGGTGTGCGTGTCCGACGACGCCGCGCGCGCCGTGCTCGACGCGCCCGAGGTGCGCGCAGCGGTCCTCGCGCGCGCCGGTCCTCGCGTTGCCGCGCCCGACGGAAGCATCGATCGGGCCGCGCTCGGCCGCGCCATCTTCGCCGACGCCGTGCTCCGTGCCGACGTCGAGCGCATCATGCACCCCCGCATCGAGGCGCGGCGCCGCGCGCAGTTTGCCGCCGCGCCCGTCTCGACCCGCGCGTTCATCATCGACGCACCGCTCCTCTTCGAGGTCGGCCTCGAGCGCGAGTGCGACGCGGTGATCTTCGTCGACACGCCGCGCCCGCTGCGCCTTTCCCGCGTGAGCGCCACGCGCGGCTGGGACGACGCGGAGCTCGCCCGCCGCGAGGCCTCGCAGCTGCCGCTCGACGAGAAGCGCCGCCGCTCGAGCGACGTCGTGGCCAACTCGGGCGACCCGTCGGCGCTCGAAGCATCGGTTGCCGCGGCGCTCGATGCGATCATCGCCCGCGCCGCGCCCACTTGACCTTTGCCCCGCGTTCGGTCAATATCCGCTTGTCGCGAGTGCGACATACGGGTGCGCGCGGCGTTGCGCGCCCGGGGCCGCTGGAATCCGCGTCGCGGAAACCGACGGTCCGTCGAACGGGGCGCACGAAGCCCCGCCTCGACCCGACGCCATCCCCTCTCACAGTTCGCTCCGTCAGGATCGATGCGTGTGGCGTTTCTTCCAACGGCCCGACGGGCCCGAAGGACAGCGCCGTTCGCAAGGCAGGAGTCCCAAGATGAGTCATAAGTCCGGTCGTCGTCGTCGTCGTGGCAAGGGTGGCGCTGAAGGTGGTGGCGGCGGCGGTGGTGGTGGAGGAGGCGGCGGAGGTGGCGGTGGCGAGCGCCCGCAGCGTTCCCTCGTCCCGAGCGTGCGCCTCGAGCCCGGCCAGATCCCGTCCGACGAGCAGCTGGCCGCGGAGCTTGCGGAGATCGAGAAGGAGCTCGAGGGCAAGTACGACGTCGCCAAGAAGGACGACCTGAACCTCGCCAAGCTGCAGAAGATGCCGCTCGACCAGGTGAACAAGCTTGCCAAGCAGTCGGGCATCGAGGACCTCAACCAGCCGCGCCAGAAGCTCGTCTTCGAGATCCTCAAGGCGCGCGCCCAGAAGGCGGGCCTGATGCTCGCCGAGGGCACGCTCGAGATCACGCCCGACGGCTACGGATTCCTCCGCAGCGCCGACTACTCGTACTGCCCGTCGCCCGACGACGTGTACGTGTCGCCCGCGCAGATCCGCCACTTCGGCCTGCGCCGCGGCCATGTCGTGAAGGGCCTCGTGCGCCCGCCGAAGGACCAGGAGGTCTACTTCGCGCTGCTCCGCGTCGAGAGCGTGAACGGCCGCGATCCGTCGGTGCTGCACGACCTGCCCACCTTCGAGAACCTCACGCCGCTGCACCCGAACAAGCGCATCCACCTCGAGATGCTCGGCTCGGGCAAGGTCGAGACGCGCATCATCGACATGGTCACGCCGCTCGGCTTCGGCCAGCGCGCGCTCATCGTGGCGCCGCCGCGCACCGGCAAGACCGTCATCCTGCAGCAGATCACCAACGCGATCGCGACGAACCACAAGGACGTCCACGTGATCGTGCTCCTCGTCGACGAGCGTCCCGAGGAAGTGACCGACTTCAAGCGCAACACGCCGTCGCACGTCGAGGTCGTCGCCAGCACCTTCGACGAGGAGGCCATCCGCCACATCCAGGTCTCCGAGATGGTCATGGAGAAGGCGCGCCGCATGGTCGAGTTCGGCGAGCACGTCGTGATCCTGCTCGACTCGATCACGCGCCTCGCGCGCGGCTACAACAACGCGCTCCCGAACTCGGGCAAGATCGGCTCGGGCGGCGTTGACAACGCGGCGCTCATCAAGCCCAAGAAGTTCTTCGGCTCGGCGCGCAACATCGAGAACGGCGGCTCGCTCACCATCCTCGGCACCGCGCTCGTCGACACGGGCTCGCGCGCCGACGAAGTGATCTTCGAGGAGTTCAAGGGCACCGGCAACGCCGAGCTCCACCTCGACCGCAAGCTCGTCGAGAAGCGCGTCTATCCCGCGATCAACATCGGCGCCTCGGGCACCCGCCGCGAGGAGCTGCTGCTCGACCCGAAGGAGCACGAGCTCATCGTGCGCCTCCGCAAGGTCGTGAGCGACATGAACACCGTCGACGCCATGGAACTGCTGCGCACCCGCGTGGCCAAGACCAAGTCGAACGCGGAGTTCCTGATGACGATGGCGATGGGTTGAGAACAGCGCCCGCCGCCGGGCGTTCCAGACCGCGTGTCTAAACCGCCCAAAAATGACGCTGTTTCCGCTGCCTCCTGGGCCGCGGGCCCTGCGTATGTAGGATGACGCGGCCCTCCCGGGCCAAACGAAGGAAGCCTCCCATGCCGACGCAACTCCTCTCGAAGCATCGCCCGCATCGCGGATTCTCGATCGTCGAGATGCTGGCGGTGGCGGCCGCCATCGCGGTGCTCGTGGGCATCCTGCTGCCCGTCCTCAACGCGGCGCGCCGCAGCGCGCTCTACGGCACCAGCCAGTCGAACCTGCGGCAGGTGGGCCAGTACCTCGCGCTCTACGCGGGCGACAACCGCGAGGCGATCGTGCCCACCGCGTTCGACTACCGCGCCAACCTCGCCCCGGGCAAGGTGCGCACCGCGTCGCCCGTCGGCGTCGCGCCGCCGATCGGTCCGCTCAGCGTCGGCTCGTGGGTCGACATCCTGTGGACGGAGAACAGCCTCGGTCCGATCGCCACGAACGACGACAGCACGCCGAACCCCTGGAACTACCGATTCGACTCGCCCGATGCCGCGTACTACGCCCTCGGCGGCGACGCGAAGAACGTGTTCCGCTCGGCGGAGGCCATGCAGGCGATCCCGCCGGGCGGCGGAACTGGTGCAACACCGTTCGGCGACGGCGCGTTCGAGTCCGAGAAGCAGAATCCTGGCTACTTCGGCGGCAATCCGTTCTTTGACGGTCGCCCGCCGACCACCGCGCATCCGTACTCGGGTCGCTTCTGGGTTACCGGCCAGATCAAGCGCCCGAGCGCCTCGATGTACTGCATGGACGCCTGGGTGGGCGAACTGCTCACCGTGAATGAACCGAACCTGAGCAACACGAGCGACACGCTCAACCTGACGGGCGTGGAGTGGCGCTACTCCGGTGGTTATGCGCTCTCGCTCTACCTCGACGGGCAGGTTGCGTCGGTGTCCGAGTGGGACAACCTGCGCGAGCTCGAGCAGGACCTCGGCGTTCGTGTGTTCGATCTCGACAAGCAGCGGTTCTTCCCGATCGAGTGATGGCCTCAGTCGGGGCGTCCCGCGCGGGGAAAGTGCAATGCCCTTGCACAGCCCCCCTGAGTTGCTACACTTTCCGTCCCACCGTGCCCCTTGGCACGGTTTTTCATCGGTGGCCCGTCGACTCACGGCGGGTCACGCAAGCGGGAGCGCGACGTGCGAAAAACCATCGCAAGTCCCGACCTCGATTGGCCGATGAACGCACACGCTCCGGCTGCGTGTGCGAGCACGAACGGCCGGACTGGCGTGACGTGCGTGTGCTGCCAGCACACGCGAACGCGCGGCAGGAGTTTGATGATCCTGTCTGCACATCATGCCACCGTAGCTCAGTGGTAGAGCACACCCTTGGTAAGGGTGAGGTCGAGGGTTCAATCCCCTTCGGTGGCTTTGGCAACGTCGTGGATGGCGTTGCTGCATCCCAATCAGTTGGCCTTTCCCACGTGGGCAGGGTCCACATTCCTCACTTCCGCCCGCTGCGCGTGTCAGGGGCGGGCGAAAGCCGGAGTAAGAGTCATGGCCAAAGAGAACTTCAATCGTACGAAGCCCCACGTCAACGTCGGCACCATCGGCCACGTCGACCACGGCAAGACCACCCTCACTGCTGCGATCACCGCGGTTCAGGCCGCGCGTGGCTTCAGCAAGCCGGTTTCCTACGACCAGGTCGCCAAGGCGTCCGAGTCCGAGGGTCGCCGCGATCCGACCAAGATCGTGACCATCGCCACCTCGCACGTCGAGTACGAGACCGCCAACCGTCACTACGCGCACGTCGACTGCCCCGGCCACGCCGACTACGTCAAGAACATGATCACCGGCGCCGCCCAGATGGACGGCGCGATCCTCGTCGTCTCGGGCGTCGACGGCGTCATGCCGCAGACCCGCGAGCACATCCTCCTCGGCCGTCAGGTCGGCGTTCCCAAGATCGTCGTCTTCCTCAACAAGTGCGACATCGCCGACGCCGAGCTCCTCGACCTCGTCGAGATGGAGATCCGCGATCTCCTCTCGAAGTACGGCTACCCGGGCGACGACACCCCCGTGATCCGCGGCGCGGCCTTCCCCGCGCTCCAGAATCCGGGCGACTCGACCGCCAACAAGTGCATCGCCGACCTCATGGACGCGATCGACACCTTCATCCCCGAGCCGCAGCGTGAGACGGACAAGCCGTTCCTCATGTCGGTCGAGGACGTGTTCTCGATCAAGGGCCGCGGCACCGTCGCGACCGGTCGTATCGAGCGCGGCATGGTCAAGGTCGGCGACACCGTCGAGATCGTCGGACTCCGTCCGGACGTCAAGACGACCACCGTCACCGGCGTCGAGATGTTCCAGAAGACCCTCGACAGCGGCATCGCCGGCGACAACGTCGGTCTGCTCCTCCGTGGCGTCGAGAAGGCCGACATCGAGCGTGGCCAGGTGCTCTGCAAGACCGGCTCGATCAAGCCGCACACCAAGTTCAAGGCCCAGGTCTACGTCCTCACCAAGGACGAGGGCGGCCGTCACACGCCGTTCTTCAAGGGCTACAAGCCGCAGTACTACTTCCGCACGACCGACATCACCGGCAAGATCGATGAGCTCGTGGGCGCCGAGATGTGCATGCCGGGCGACAACGTGCAGATGATCGTCGACCTCGAGGGCAAGGGCGTGGCCATGGAGGCCGGCGTCCGCTTCGCGGTCCGTGAGGGTGGACGCACCGTCGGTTCGGGCGTCGTCACCGAGATCATCGCGTGATTCTTACCGCTTCGGCGAAGTACTCGCCGAAGCTGTGATGAGTGTCTTACCGCTTCGGCGAAGCAATCGCGGGAGCTGTGACAGAATTTCGAGGCCGCCGCGGGGCGGGTCGTACTCCCCGCGGCGAGCCTCGTCTTGACAGCGATTCAGAGAAAGCGAGCAAGCAATGGCAAAGAAGTCCCTCGATCGTGAATGGGTGTGGCTCGTGTGCACGGAGACGGGCGAGATGAACTACCGCACGAACATCCGTGTGAAGGGCGGCATCCTCGAGCGCGTCAAGGAGGGCTACATGAAGTACTGCCCGAAGCTCCGCAAGCACACGCTTCACAAGATCAAGCGCAAGTGATCGTGGCGCGGCGGTGTGCTCGGATTCCGAGCCGCCCGGCCGCGAGTCACGAAGCTTCGCCTGTGTTACGCCGATAGCTCAGCTGGTAGAGCAGCGGATTCCAAATCCGCAGGTCGTGGGTTCGATCCCCTCTCGGCGTGTTTCATCCGCCTGCTGCGGCAGCCGGATCATCCCGCGCGGCGGTCCGCGAGTGCGTCGCTGGCCACTGCGAACAGGAGACCTCACA
>JBIIRG010000322.1:0-3207 GCA_044341665.1 Phycisphaerales bacterium
GCTCGAGGCCGCCCGTCGAAGCACGCGCCGGCGTCGGGCGCAGCGCCTCGAAGCGCCGCACGATGGTGCGCGTGACGGGTCGGTCGCCGAGGAATCCCCGCGCCTTGACCGTCGTGGTCGCGCCGAGGCGGAACGGCTTGCCCGCAGGAAGGCTGAGCGACGTCGGCTCACTGCCGTCGGTCGTGTAGCGGTAGGTGACCTTCGTGTCGCCACGCTGCCCGACCGCGACATCGAGCGCACCGACGAACATCTCGTCGGCCGCGGAAATCACAGGCAGCTCCGCCACCGCCAGCGGCTCCGCGAGATCGACCGCCACGACGGTGCACATCGCGCCAAGCTCGGCCGTCGGGGACTCGGCCGGAAGGTTGAACACCACCGCGTCGCCGTCGCGCTCGAAGGTCCAGAGGTTGCGCGTGCGCTGCCCCAGGATCTGCACCGCGCGCACATCGCTCAGGAGACCGCTCAAGCGCAGCTTTCCATCCGCAGGCCAGTCGAACACGCAGAGGTTGAGGCGCTCGCTGCCGTCCTCGTTCACGCTGCGCGTCACGCGGCCCCACGCGGGCGGCTCGGGAAACGGATTCGCCCTCGCGCCGTGCACCGCGCGCCCGTTCACCTTCATCCACGCGCCCATCGCGGCGAGCCGCTCGACGCTGGCCGCAGGGATCTCGCCTTCGCCGGTCGGTCCGACGTTGAGGAGGAAGTTGCCGCCCTTCGACGCGATGTCGACGAGCTTGCGCACGAGGTCGGTGGACGACTTCCAGTTCGTGTCGGACTTCTTCCAGCCCCACGTGTCGTTCATCGTCATGCACGTTTCCCAGTCGACGCCCGCGGGAAGGCCCGTCGCGGGGATCTGCTGCTCGGGCGTCCCGTAGTCGCCGCGGTAGTCGCCCTCGCGCGTGATGCCCTCCATGCCCGAGCGCCCCGTGTCGACGCGGTTGTTGACGATGATGTCCTTGTCGAGCGCACGGCAGTAGTCGTAGAGGTTCTTGCCCATCTCGTGGGTCCAGGTGCCCTCCCACTCGCCGTCGAACCACAGGATGCCGACGTCGCCGTAGCGGCCCGAGGTGAGTTCCTTGAGCTGCCCCTTCATGTACGCGATGTAGCGGCTGTAGTCGGCCCCGTCGGTCGGCCGCGCATCCCACGCGCGGCGCGGCAGGTAGTCGGGATGGTGCCAGTCCATGATGGAGTGGTAGAAGCACAGGCGTATGCCCGCCTCGGTGCAGGCGTCGGCGAGCTCCTTGAGCGGATCGCGCGGCGCGAAGGGCGAGCCGCCCACGTCCCAGTCGGTGAGCGCCGAGTCCCACAGGCAGAAGCCGTCGTGGTGCTTCGAGGTGATCACGATGTACTTCATGCCCGCGTCCTTGGCGATGCGCACCCACGCCTTCGCGTCGTACTTGACGGGGTTGAACTGCTTCTGCAGGACGGCGTAGTCCTCGGGCTTGATCTGCGCGTTCGACAGGAGCCACTCGCCGACGCCGCGCACGCTTCGTCCGTTCCACTCCCCCGCCGCGGTCGAGTACGCGCCCCAGTGGATGAACATGCCGAACTTCGCCTCGCGGAACCACCGCATGCGCGCGTCGTGCTGCTCGGGCGTCTCGTTGACCAGGTTCACGCCGCCGTAGCGGGGGAGTTCCTGCTGGGGAGCCGACAGGACGGCGGTGACCGCAAGCGCTGCGATGGTGAGCATGCGCGGGATGGTACTGTCCCCCGCATGTCGATCGCGAAGGACCTTGTCAAGACCGACCGGCGCATCTTCGTGACGGCCGACACGCACTTCGGTCATCGCGAGGCGCTGGCGATCTTCGCGCGCCCGCACGCGACGGCCGAGGCGATGGACGACGCGATGATCGATGCGATCAACGCCGCCGTCGGGGCGAAGGACATCCTGGTGCATCTCGGCGACTTCCTCGGCCCGCACGAGTGGAGCGCCGAGACCCGCGCGCGCGCCGAGGAACTCCGCGGCCGCATCGCATGCGAGCGCGTCTACCTCGTGCGCGGCAACCACGATCCGCGCGACGAGAAGCACTTCGACCGCCTGTTCGAGGGCGTCGACGACATCGTGAGCGCGCGCGGCGTCGCAGGCGTCGACGAGCGCATCGTGCTCTTCCACTACCCGATCGAGCAGTGGCAGGGGCGCCCGAACGGCGGCTTCCACCTGCACGGCCACGTGCATGGCCACGGCAGCACGCTCGCGCGCCGATGCGACGTCGGCATCGATGTCGCAGCGCACGGCAGGCGGCCGCGCGAGCTCTCATCGCTCATCGCCGAGCTGCGGACGCAGCCCCCGAGCGGATTCGTCCGGGTGAAGTGAGTCCGCCGAACGGTCGACGCCGCTTGCGCCATGGACGATGCGCGTGATGCCTTCCTTCATCGTGGCCGCACCGAAGTTGAGGACATAGCCGAGCCGTCTGTCGCTGAGCCGTAGATACGTGAGTAACTGCTTCTTATGCGCCGCATGCACTCGCTCGACGCACTTGAGCTCGATGATCACACGCCCTTCGACCAGTAGATCCGCGCGAAATCCCTGTTCGAACCGCAGGCCGTCGATGTGAATCGGTATCCCGACCTGTCGCTCGACGCGGAGCCCGCGCTGCAGCAGTCGGCGCGTGAGTGCGAACTCATACACCGCCTCGAGAAGCCCTGGTCCCAGCTCCCTGTGCAGGCGTACAGCGCAGTCCACCACTACGGTGCCGATCTCGTCCTCGTGCATCTCGATTCCCCTTCGAATTGATCTCACAGCCACCCAATCACTCGGGCACGGTCCAAGGATCCTAACGACCCGAGGTGGCTGCCGCGTCCCATCATGCAGCATCCCACACGCGCGCGGCTCCATGTCGACCGTGAGAGCCAATTCGGTGCGTGGCCGTTCGAACACCGTTCGATTCTCGCGGCTCCCTTCGGGCAGGATTTCTCGCAGAGAGCACGGAGAACACGGAGAAGGCCGCGAGCTCGACTTGTTTGTGCGTGGCCACTCGAATGGCCGGCGCAGTGCGGAATCGTCCTGCCGGCGACATGGCCGCTTCGCGCGCTCCTCCGTGTTCTCCGTGCTCTCCGTGAGAACCAGCCAGCGCGAGAGCGGCGAGACACCGTTGGTGTTTCGCGGCTGCCTTCGGGCAGGATTTCTCGCAGAGAGCACGGAGAACACGGAGAAGGCCGCGAGCTCGACTTGTTTGTGCGTGGCCACTCGAATGGCCGGCGCAGTGCGGA
>JBIIRG010000096.1:0-10627 GCA_044341665.1 Phycisphaerales bacterium
CGGTCGCCGAGGGCGTATCGGCACGCGACGCTCGGCGAGGTGGATGCCGTCATGATGCACCGGGCGCTGTGAGGGTCTCGGAGCCTGAGACCTCCAGAGGTCTCGGGGCACACCGCACTTCGTCCGCAGGATCCTGCCCGACATCGGTGCGAAATCGGCGAGGAAATCGACAGGCGGTGACCACGCGCCGACCGTTTGCGTACACACTTGGACCGCTGCGTGGACCGCTGGTCTTCCAGGCGAGCGATCTCGTGCCTCGATCCGTGCCTTCTCCCCTTCTGCGTGAGGAACATCCATGCTCAAGCTGCTGTCGCCGACGACCCTCTCCCTGCTTGCACTCCTGGCGGGCGCTTCGGCCGCAGGGGCGGCAGCGGGGCCCGATCCGCTGTCGGACGCGTCGTTCGAGGAGGCGGTCGGCGAGCGCGAGTTCACGGGAGAGTTGATCGTCCGGCCGCTGCAGGAGCTCGGCCGAGCGCAGCGCGCGCGTGCCCTCGCGCTGATGGCGCGCTGGCCCAGCCGGCACAATCCGCGCACCGACGAGTTCGTGCTCGAGGTGGGTCGCGTGCCGCTCGCGGCGGGCGCCGCCGAGCGCCGCGTGGCGCGCGAGCTGCTGGCGACGGGGCTCTTCGCGTATGCGTGCCCGAACTGGATGCTCTACCCGGTGCAGGTGCCGAACGACCCGCGCTATCCCGAGCAGTGGCACCATCCGATGATGCAGTCGCCGCTTGCATGGGACATCGTGCGCGCCGACGGCGCGAAGCAGATCATCATCGCGGTGACCGACACGGGCATCGTGGCGCACGAGGATCTCGGCAACCGCGTGCCCGGCTTCAACAGCGCGAGCGACATCGCCGAAGTGGACGGCGGCGACCTGACCGACATCCACGGACACGGCACGCATGTCGCGGGGTGCGCCGCGGCGGCAGGGAACAACGCGGTCGGCGTGAGCGGCATGGGCTGGAACTTCCGCACCATGCCCGTGCGCGTGAGCGAGGCGACCAACGGAGGCGCCACGTTCTCGAACCTGCTCGAGGGCGTGCAGTGGGCCGCAGAGCACGGCGCCAAGGTCATCAGCACGAGCTACTCGGGCATCGGCTACGAGCCGATCGAGACGACCGGGCAGTACGTGCGGTCGCTCGATGCAAGCATGCTGTGGGCGGCGGGCAACTCGGGCGTCAATCACGCGGGCTGGGACTTCGAGCACGTGATCGTCGTCGGCGCGAGCAACCAGTCGGACCAGCGCGCGGGCTTCAGCGGCTACGGGCGAGGCGTCGACCTGTTCGCGCCCGGCGTGTCGATCCTGAGCTCGACGCGCGACGGCGGCTACGGCTTTGCGAGCGGGACGAGCATGGCGACGCCCGTTGCCAACGGCGCGCTCGCGCTCGTGCGTTCGGCGAATCCCGCGCTTTCGGCGGAGCACGCCGAGCACATCCTCTTCCACAGCTGCGATGTCTGGGGCGCGACGGCCAACAACGAGCCGTTCGGCTGGGGCCGCATCAACCTTCTCCGCGCCGTGGAGTTCGCCATCTCGGCGTCGACGCCGCAGGCACCCGTCGCCCGCAATGACGAGGCGATGACCACCGTTGCCGGAAGCGTGGAGCTCGACGTGCTCGCGAACGATTTCGACGCGAACATGGACTGGCTTGCGATCGCGGGCTTCGACGCGACGACATCGGCCGGCGCCGCGGTCACGCGCCTACCCGGCGATGCAGCGACAGGCGTGCGCGACCGCCTCTTCATCGCGAATGCCGGAGCGAGCGCCGGCACGCAGACGCTCGGCTACACGCTGGTCGAGCCGACGAGTGGCGCCACTGCGAGCGCGACGGCGACCATCACCACCATCGCCACGCGCCCTGCCGACCATCCGATCGGCGCCACGCCTGGCGTCGAGGTCGCGTACTACGAGCTCGTCAATCCCACCGTGCTGCCTGATTTCACGCTGCTCACGAGCTACGCGGGCGAGATCGTGCCGCAGATCAACTTCGCCTCGACCGGCGACGTGTTCGCCGGCAGCGGACGCGCCGACAACGTCGGGGCGGTGTTCGAGGGCTGGATCGACGTGCCCGCCGCGGGCCTCTGGTCGCTTGGCGTCACGAGCGACGACGGCTCGAAGCTCTTCATCGGCGACACGCTCGTCGCGAACAACGACGGGCTGCACGGCATGCAGACGGTCAGCGGAACCGTCGGGCTCGCGGCGGGCAAGCACGCCCTGCGCGTCGAGTTCTTCGAGGCGGGCGGCGGCGCGGGCGTCATCCTCGCCTGGTCGGGTCCTGGGATCTCGAGCGCCGCGGTCCCCGCGGAAAGGCTGTTCCACGGTGGCATGATCGAGCCCGCCGACCTCAACCGCGACGGCGCCGTCAACAGCATCGACGTGAGCATGCTGCTCAACGACTGGGGTGTCGCGGGATCGCCCGCGGATCTCGACGGAAGCGGCGTCGTCGACTCGGCCGACATCGCGATCGTCCTGTCGCGCTGGACGACCTGACGCGCCTCGGCGCAGCGAGTGGGCGAGCGCTGGAGCGCTGCTTCCCGCTACGCTGCGATGATGGACCGTCAAAGCCATGCACTTCGTGCACTCGCGCTTCCCGCGCTCCTCGCCATCATGCCGCTCGGCTGCGGTGGAGGCGAATCCGAATCCGCGGCTCCACCGGCCGCACTGCCCGTCTCCCCTGCGGCTCCTGCCGCGCCACCCGTTGCCGCATCAGGCGCGGCGCTCGAGTATCCCGCGGTCCTCGCCAAGTTCACCGATTCCTTGAGCGCGGATGCGCGCGCGCTCATCTTCAACACGAAAGGCGTGTCGCTCGACGGCTCTCGCGCGAAGGGCACCTGGTCGGCGCTCGCGCGCGCGCTCGATCAGGCCCAGCCGCAGATCGAGGCGCTGATGCGCGTGGCCGAGACGAGCCAGTGCACCTTCGCCGAGGTCGCCATCGATCCGGACACGCGCAAGCTGCCGCCCGAGTCCATCGAGTTTTTCCGCGGCGTGCGCAACGGCGGTGCCGTGCTTTCCGCCGATGCAGCGCGCACCTTCGTCGCGGGCGACACCGCGGGCGCCGCGCGACGGGCGGCCGCGATCGCTTCGATGCTGCGGCATGTCGCCGCGAGCGGGCTGCCGAAGTCGGGCGATTTCGCCTCCGATCTCCTTCGACGGCTCGAGCTCGTCGTGCCACCGATGGCGGCGGGCGTGAACGGGACGACGCTCGCCGACGCCGATCGCGCCGCGCTGCTCGCAGCGCTCGGAGCGCTTGATGCGCAGGCGCCGTGCGGAATCCGCGGTGGAGCCCTCAACGACGCCTACTCCGCCAAGCAGGCCGCCGAGCTGGCCGCGCTCAAGAAGAGCCTCGGGGGCTGACGGCGCGATTCGCGGCAGGCTCACACCTCGCGCAGCGCCGTGCGGCAGTACCACTTGACCGCGTCGCTCATCGGCGGCTGGAGCTGCTCGAGCTCTGCGTCGCTGCACCAGCGGATCGCGTGGTGCTCGTCGGCGGCGAGGGTGGTGGTCCCCCGCTTCACGCGGGCGAAGTAGATCATCCCGATGTGCTCGTGGGTGTCGCTGATCCGGTGGATGTCGAGGAACCGCGGGGCGATCAGCGCGCGCGTGCCCGGACCGGTCGTGGGCGGCCGCTCGCCGACGAGCTCGATGTCGAGGCCGCTCTCCTCGCGCGCCTCGCGCAGCGCGGCTTGCTCGGGATCCTCGTCGAGCTCGATATGTCCGCCGAGCGGCAGCCACTTGTCGAGCTTTCGGTGATGGATCACGAGGACCTTGCCCTCGTGCACGACGAAGATGGCCACGGTGAAGTCGATGAGGTCGTGGATGTGCGGCATGTCAGCGCGCGGCCTTTCCGCCGCCGGGCGGCGTGGTGTGGTCGCCGAAGTACTTCTCGCTGCGGTAGCGGAGCCAGACGAGGAGCTGCTCGGGGATCTGCTTGCGCTCGTCTGGCGACAGCGCCTCGTAGAGCGCGAGGGCCTTGGCGCGCTCGCCGCGGCAGGCGGCGTTGTTGTGGGCGTCCCACAGCACGCGGGCGCGGCGGATGCAGGCGCAGGCTTCCTTGACGCGCTCGGCGCTCGTCGGCGGGCGGGTGCTGGGCTTCTTCTTGGCGGGCACGCGCGGATTAGACACGCGAAGGGCGCCGCGCGTGGGTTAGGATCGGTTCCATGAAGAAGTTCCTCGCCCTTGCCATCGCCGCCTTCGTTGCGATCGCAGTCCGCACCGCGCCCGCCGAGTCCGTCTCGTGGCGGACCGAACCGTATCTCGCCGAGGCGCGCACGCGCACGCTCGATGCCTTGCGCGAGCGGAAGATCGAGCTTCCCGCGGACTTCCTCGCGTGGGTCGACAAGACGCCGATCGTGCGCGCGACCGTGTACGGCTGCCGCAAGGACCCGCTGCCCGTGCTGCTTGCGCTGCGCTCGCTCGAGATCGATCTCGGCGAGGAGGTCGTGCGCCGCGACTACACGCAGCTGGCGCTCGCCTTCGCCGTGCAGGACTCCTACGCCGCACGCACGCCGCAAGGAACAGGCTGGAACGACGGCGACGGCGCGAAGCCCCCGTCGGACCTCCCCGATGTCTCGCCGCGAAAGCCGCTCGAGCTCGTCATTCCTGCCGATCCGCGCAAGCCCGTGAACACGAAGGACAGCGCGCGCACGCTCGACAAGTTCGACCACATCATCAACTTCCTCGAGGACCACGCGCCGATCGAGGTCGAGACGACCGTCCAGGAACTGCCTCCGCTCGAGTATGACGACAAGGGCATCGCCAAGCCGCAGGGGAAGGCGGTCGACGTGAAGAAGATGGTCGCGCGGCCGCTCGTCGGCGCCGACGTGATCGCCTCGTCCGCGCTCCAGCGCGAGTTCAACGAGTACATGGCCGCGCATGGATTCGCCGATGTCTCGCTCGACTGCGGCGACAAGGTCGTCTTCTGGAAGGCGACCGAGATGGTCAACGACGCCGCGCTCAAGAAGCGCATCGCCGACGCGCACAACCTCTTCCACGACGCCTACCGCGCGAAGGGCCGCATGCCTGCGGAGCGCGACCGCGCGCCGACCGCGTCGGAGTCGATGGCGTGGTTCATCCGCAACGACCGTCACGAGTTCAGCGACGCAGACCGCGAGGCGCGCCAGTGGCCGCGATTCCCGCTGAATGCGCCGTGGCCCGTCCTCATGATGCTCGCGGCCGACGACCAGCCGCTGCGCGAGCGCGAGGAGATCTGGCTGAAGTTCCGCGATACGGGCGAGTTCCGCACCTACGGCGAGTACATCGGCGGCATCGCGCAGCAGTTCGACATGCAGAGCGCGCGCCGCGTGGCGCCGCTTGCGTTCAGCTACGGCTCGATCCAGATGATGTGGAAGGACGGCGGCGTGTGCGGAACGATGGGCAACATCGGCTCGCGCACGCACCGCATCGTGGGCACGCCTGCCTCGACCGCGGGACAGCCGGGGCACTGCGCCATCGTGGTGATGGGCTACGACGCGAAGACGAAGACCTACCGCTGCTTCGGCGAGCAGTACGCGACGGGCGGCGACGAGGTCACGCATGTCCACGCGGGCTGGAACTACGACGACGTCGGCGGCCGGCGGCACATGATCTGGCACCAGACCGTCGCGTGGGGCGTGAACCACGACTTCGAGGCGCTCGTCGACGCACTCGCGATGCGCCGCGCGTGGGACGCGATGCCTGCCGACGATCGCGCCCGCGACGCCGCGCGGTTCGTCGACCAGGGGCTCGCACGCAATCCCTTCTCGATCGCGGTCGTCGATGCGGCGATCGGCGCGGCGCCCGACGCGAAGTCGGTGCTCGCGGTGCTCGAGGCGTTCAACAAGCGCACGGCGGAGTTCGCGAAGGACAAGACCTACGCGCTCTACCTGTCGACCGTGCGCGACCTCGCGCACGCGCGCATCGAGAAGCTGCCCGCGCCCGCGACGCAGGACGAGACCGCAAAGCTGCTCGAGACGCTCGAGAAGCAGGGCTGCACGAACCAGGCGCTTCTTGCGCGCTGCTGGCGCGGGCTCGGCGGCGACGACGAGTTCATGAAGCGCTCGCAAGCAGCGGTCGAGGCGTACCTCGCGTCGCCCGAGCGCACGAAGGACCGCCGCGCCTCGCAGAAGTTCGCGAACGAGATCCGCGAGCTCGCCAAGCAGGTCAAGGGCCCCGCCAAACGCAAGTGGGCCGAAGACATGCTCGCGCTCTTCAAGGACAAGGAGTCGATCACGCTCCGCGGCAAGGAGACGGTCGATCCCGCCGTCGAGGCGCTGCGAAAGCTGGCGGAGGTGAAGGCGCCCGCGAAGGCCGCCAAGTAGTCCGTTGAAGCAGTCGCTTCACCCTCGCGGGCGAGTTCGGCTTCCATCTCGCCGAGCACGCGACGCTCGGCGTCGAAGGCGCGAGAAGCGCAGCCCCGCCGACGGCCGATGCACCCTCGAACCGCGGCTCAACGCGCCTCCATCACGCGGTCGCTGCACACGCCCGTCGCGGGATCCTTGAGGATCAGCTTCGCGCGCCCGTCGGGAAGCACCTCGCGCTTGACCACGATCTGGCCGTCGAGCAGCTCCGAGGTGCGCGCGATGCGCGGCGTCGGGGCGCCCGTCCACTCGAGCTCGACCTTGGCCCAGCCGTGCGTCTCGACCGAGCGGAAGCACGCGTCCATCACCGCGTTCACGATGTAGCCGTCGCGGAAGGTCTCGCGCGGCGCGCGCCCTGCCTCCATCGCGTTGAACATGTCGGTGAACATGTCGACGTAGCCGAGCTCGGCGACCTCGTCGCCGACCGGGAAGAGCCAGCCGCTCGACGCCTCGGCCTTCTCGGCGATGTAGCCGTCGGCCGCGCCCGCGGTGAACATCTCGAAACCCGTGCGCAGGAAGTGATTCAGCCAGATCGTGCCGCGCGTGCCCGCGACCTCGTCGCGCAGGTCCATGCCACCGCGGAAGGTCCACGACACCTCGAACTGCCCCATCGCGCCCGATTCGAAGCGGATGAGCGCGATGGCGTTGTCCTCGGCGGTGATCGGGTGGACAAGCGTGTCCTTCCAGCAGAGCACCTCGACGGGACGGTTTCCCTTGCCGACGAAGTTGCGGATGATCTCGATGCAGTGGCAGCCGAGGTCGACGATGCAGCCGCCGCCCGCCTGCTTCTCATCCCAGAACCACGCGCTGTGCGGCCCGGGATGCGCCTCGCGCGAGCGCACCCAGAGCACATCGCCCACGGCGCCCGCGCGCACCGACTCGATCGACTTGAGCGTCTTGGGCGTGTAGCAGAGGTCCTCGAGATAGCCCGCGAACACGCCCGCGCGCTCGACTTCCTCGAGCATGCGCTTGGCCTCGGCGGCGGTGCGGCCGAGCGGCTTCGTGCACAGCACCGCCTTGCCCGCGCGCGCGGCGGCCGCAACGGCCTCCTCGTGCAGGTGATTCGGCAGCGCGACGACGACGACATCGACGTCGGGATGGCGGATCGCCTCGTCGATGCTCGTGGTCGCGCGCGCGATGCCCCAGCGGCACGCGAACGCATCGCCGCGCTCCTTGGTGCGCGAGTAGACGACCGACACCGCGTCGCGGCTGCGCTGGCCGTGCAGGGTCATGGTGTAGAAGTCGGCGATCAAGCCGGTTCCGAGCATCGCGATGCGGTGCGACTTCATGGCGCGGTGATCTCCTGGCGCACGACGATCGGCACGAAGCCGGCCTCCATGCCCTTGGGCGGCGTGACGAAGAGGTTTGCGTCGAACGCCACGAGCGCGCCCGCGCGCGGCGGCGCGAGGTACTCGCCGTCGATCGGCCACGCGCGGTGCATGCGCTCGATGAGCGACTGCAGCGCGGCGCGCTCGGCGTCGGTAAAGCCGCACTGCGCAAACACGGGCTGGTCGACGAAGCGGTACCAGTGGTAGGTCACGGTCGAACCGTCGACGAGCTTGGCGGTGAACGGTCCAGCGCTCGGGCCAGGCTTCGCCCACGCACCCGCGAGCGGCTCGGCGCTGTAGGGCGCGGGCGTCGCGTTCGGCCGCGGAAACTCGCGGTCGCGCAGGCCGAGCGACGCGGGCACCTCCTCGGCGGCGATGGCGACGCGCGTGTCGCCCTTCTCCCCGCCATCGCGGAAGTACTGCGGGAAACGCGCAAAGCCGTCGGCGGAAGGCTGCTTCCACTGCAACCCGAACGCGCCGTCCTCGAAGATCGTCGGCGTCGCGAGCTCGTGGATGCCGTCGATCTCCTTGTCGTCCTGGCGGTAGCCGACGCGCCCCGTGGCGACCTTCGGCCGCACCGTGCCCGCGGTTGCGAACGCGCCCTTCGGCGCCTCGCCGCCGCGGCGCCACGCGAGCACCGCGTCGTACAGCGCGGCCTTCGAGTAGAGGGCGACATCGCGCACGAGCGTCGTGCGGCCCGACGCGTCGACCGGAAAGCGCAGCTCGGGGATCTTCGTCCATGCCACGCCGCGCTCATCCTTCGCGATGAACTCGGGAACGGTGTTGATCTCCATCGATCCGTCGACGCGGCCCGAAGCGGCGCGCGCATCGAGCCCGCGGCCGACAACGGTCGGATAGTCGCGCGAGATGCGGCTCCAGCACTCGGGGATGTAGTACGCGAGCGGTCCCTTGAAGTTGGCGGCGTTGAGGAACAGCGTCCAGCTCAGCTCGCCCGTCGGCTGCGGCGCGTTGCGCGCGTCGGTGAGCGGCAGCGCCATGTACGCGTAGCCGAGGAGCTCGCCGTTCGGCGCGCCGCTGAACGGCAGGCCGTCGGGCGGAATCAGCAGGCGGTTGCTGATCTGCGCGATGCCGAGGCGATCGTCTGCGAGCGGCCGGCTGCTGTAGAAGAACGACCAGCCGGGCGAGGCGACCTCGTTCGTGTAGCAGTCGGTCGTGCCGTTCATGCTGAACTTGGGCGGCCCGTAGTGGAAGCGGTTGCCCGCCCAGTAGCCGAGCCCGCCCTCGAGCGTCTGGAACACCGTGTCGTAGGTCGGCCCGCGCTCGGGCCAGCTGTCGCGCGGCAGCGTGCCGGGCGGGCACAGCGGCTCGGTGGTGTTGTCGGAGTTGTCGGGCAGGATCCAGGTCGACGGCAGGCCGATCTGGAAGTTCGCGATCGGCTGCGCGATGAGCGGCCACACCGTCGCATAGAAGCCGGCGCCGTAGTGGAACTCGCTCGGCACACGCTCGGCGCGGCTCGCGATGTAGCCGTGCAGGCCTCTGCTCGTGAGTTCGGCGTCCGTGCGCCCGACGTCGGCGAACGGTTCCGCGCGGGCGTTCGTCGTGGGGTTGGTTGCCGCGAAGACGGTGGTGATAGTGGCCGTGGAGGCGGCGGCGAGCATCGGAAACATGGGGTCGCAGCACAGTAGTCGATGCGAGCCCACGCGACGCCTGCACAAGTGGGCGCAGTCGAACTCCTGCGGCCACGAAGCCGTGCCGACATGCCGCGTGCCGTTCAAAACCGCAGCGCGAACCCCACGATCGCGCCGTGCTCGATCACGTCCCAGGTGAAGCGGTCCGCGCCCGCGCCGTCGGCGTCGCGGCAGTGCGCATGCGTCTCGTGGCGATGGTTGGTCGCCACTGCACCTCCGGCGAAGGGGAAAGTGCCGTGACGGGAGGGCGCGACCCAGAGCGTCCGCACCAGGCGGCGCCGGGACCGAGGCAGGCGCGTCCATCGCCAGGCCAAAGCCCGCTACATTCTCTCGCCCTCCGCGGGCCCCCGAACCATGAACATCAGCCCTCCGGTCCTGTTCTTCGTGCTCGGCGCCATCGCGGCACTCGTGCGGTCCGACCTTCGCGTGCCGCGGGCCGTGACCAAGCTTCTGTCGCTCTACCTGCTGTGGGCGATCGGCTTCACGGGCGGCGTCAAGATCGCAGCCAGCGGCTTTGACCGCGACGCCATGGTGGCGATCGCGCTCGGTGTCTCGCTGGCCGCGACCATGCCGCTCGCGCTCTTCTCGCTGCTTCGCTTGAAGCTCAGCGTGCACGACGCCGCCGCCGTCGCCGCGTGCTACGGATCGGTGAGCGCGGTCACGTTCCTGACCGCGTCGAGCATCCTCGACGACGCCGGCATCGACTACGGCGGGCACATGGTGGCCGTCATGGCGCTCATGGAGTCGCCCGCGATCGTGGTGAGCATCCTGCTCCTCCGCAAGGCGCAGGAGAAGGACGCAGGCACGGGCGTGGGCGTCGACGCCGCACCGCGCGTCGGCTGGGGCACGATCCTGCACGAGGCGTTCCTCAACGGCCCCGTGCTGCTCCTCCTCGGCAGCCTCGTGATCGGGCTCGTGACGCGCGAGCGTGGATTCGAGGCGTTCAAGCCGCTCTGCAAGGACCTCTTCAACGGCGTGCTCGTGTTCTTCCTGCTCGACCTCGGGCTGCTTGCGGCACGACGCCTGCGGTCGTTCCTGTCGCGCGGCTGGTCGCTCGTCGCGTTCGGTCTGGCGATACCGCCGGTCGCGGCTGCGATCGCGCTCGGACTCGCGCGCGTTGGCGGCCTGCCGCTGGGCGATGCTGTGTTGCTCGCGGTGCTCGCGTCGAGTGCGAGCTACATCGCGGTTCCCGCCGCAGCGCGCATCGCCATTCCCAAGGCCGAGCCGTCGGTGTACATCGGCATGGCGCTCGCCGTCACCTTCCCGTTCAACGTCGTGATCGGAATCCCGCTCTACCTGTCGGTGGCGAAGTCGATCTGG
>JBIIRG010000323.1:0-3194 GCA_044341665.1 Phycisphaerales bacterium
AGGCGTCGAAGGTGCCCTCGACGCCCATGGGAAGGATCGTCGGCTTGGCGCGCTTGACGAGAAGCAGCACGCCGCGCTTGAACTCCTGGAGCGAGCCGTCAGGCGATCGCGTGCCCTCGGGGTAGATGATGACCACGCGGCCCGCCTCGAGCTCGGCGAGCGCAGCCTTCATGGCCTCGAGGTCGCCGCCCTCGCGCTTGATCGGGCGCGCGCTGACCGAGCGCAGCACCCAGCCGAACGGCCCGACGAAGAGCGAGTCGCGCGCGAGGGCCGTGAACTGGCGGTCCCACACGGTCACGCCGTTGACCATCGGGTCGAGGAACGACTGGTGGTTGGAGATCACGAGGATCGCGCCGGTGCGCGGCACGCGGTCGCGGTGGATGCGGCGCAGGCGGAAGCTGAGCTTGAGCCAGCTCCAGCACAGGAACGCGCAGAAGTCCCACCAGACCGCGCGCACGAAGCTGCGCCCAGGCACGCGGCGACGAAAGGCGAACGGGTTCGGGAGCGGGCTCACGGTCGCCGTCCGCCCGCCTCGGCCGAGGCAAGTGCGGAGCCGGCGCGTGCGCGCACGATCTCCTCGAGTCGGTCGATCACCTCGTCGATGTCGATCGCGCTCGTGTCGACCACGGCGGCGCCCGACGGGCAGACGAGCGGGCCATCGCGCCGCGACGAGTCGAGGCGGTCGCGCTCGATGATGTTGGCGAGCACCTCGGCCTCGGTGGTCTCGATGCCCTTGGTGCGCAGCTGCTCGACGCGGCGGCGCGCGCGGACTTCGGCGCGTGCGTCGAGGTAGATCCGCACGTCGGCGTCGGGAAACACGACCGATCCCTGGTCACGCCCCTCGGTCACGAGACGCGGATGCCGCGCCGCGATCGCACGCTGCGACTCGACCATCGCCGCGCGCACCAGCGGGTTGCTCGCAACGGCCGACACGGCGCGCGTGACCTCGGGCGTGCGGATGCGCTCGCCCATGGCCGTCCCGTTCACGAAGAGCTCGGGCGGATCGGTGCGCCAGTCGAAGCGCAGGTCGATCGCACGCACGAGTTCCGCGACGCACGGACCATCGGAGGGATCGATGCCGCGCTCGAGCGCCGTAAGCGCCGCCGCGCGGTACATCGCGCCCGTGTCGAGGAACTCGAGCCCAAGCCGCTTGGCCAGGCGGTGCGCGACGGTCGACTTGCCCGTGCCGGCGGGGCCATCGATGGTGACGATGAACGAGGCGGTGGCGGTCACGGCCAACACGATAACTCCTCTTCGCGACGGGCTGCGTGGCGGGATTTCCGCGGGACTGTGGAAAGCGATGCCGGTCGGGTGCAGGACTGCGGCGTTCCGGGCCCGCGCAGCGCCTCGGGCCAAACGCCGACGCCTCCGCCGAAGGGACCGCCTGTGCCGTTCGCGCGACGGAGCGACCGAGCTGGCTCACTCCTCGTCTTCTTCGAACACGTCGGACATTTCAGGCTCCGCGGTCAGCTCGACGAGCTGGCGGCGTGCCATGTCGAGCTCGGCCACGATGTCGACTGCGGGCGCAGCGTCCTTCGCCGATGCCTTGCTGCTCTTCTTCTTGCCCTCGGACTCGGACTTGGCTCCGGCCTTGGCGCCCGCGCTGCCCGCCGCGTCGCGGCCCACGAAGTCGAGGGCAAGCGTGTTGCCGTAGCCGACGCTGCGCACGCTCTCGATGCACTCCGCGAGGCTGAAGCCGTCGTGCTTTCCTTCGGCGTCGAAGCCGCGCACGCTCGCCGCGATCGCGGGCGCGTAGGGCGCGAGCTTGCGGAGCGTCTTCTCGAGGTCACCCGTCGCATGCGCGTGGGCGAAGCTCGGGTAGCTGCCGATGCGGAAACCGCCGATCTTCTTGATGAGGTCGGTCAGCCGACCAGCGTCGAAGGTGAGGCCTTCGGTGGGCGCAAGCAACAGGTTGAGCTCGAACTTGTCGAGCTCCTTGAGCGCGACCTTCACACCCGTCGCGGTGGCCTCGAAGGCCTCGTCGGTGTCGACCGCCTGCACGCGCACCGCGATCGACGGGCAGCCGAGGCGATTGGCGGCGGTACCCAGGCGGCGAAGCCGGTCGAGCGCCGCAACCCACGTCGGGCCCGTGCGATGCATGAAATCGATGGGCGCTTCTTCGGTGAGGAGGAGCACGGGGCAGTGCGCCCGGTCTGCCTCGTCGCGGAGCTTCTCGATCTCCGCCAGCCCGAAGCCCTTCAGCATGTCGGTGGGCAGGTTCAGGCCGCGCAGCTCGAGGTCCGTGGCAACGAACTGCGGCACCGCGAAGATCGTGGGACAGCGCGGATCCTTGGCAGCGAGGAGCGGGCGCACAGAACCCGCGGAGAGCGTGAGAAGGATGTCTGGTTGCACGGACGTGGCAGCCGGGGTGAGGCGGTCGGGCTCACGGGTAGGTGAACGATCCTCCACCCGAGAAACGCGAGTCTACCACGGAAGGCGTTGGACATTTCCCGCAGCTGCGCCGCCACGCCGCCGGACCGCCGCGGCGCGTTCGACCGCACGGGCGGTTTTCGGACGTTTCCGTACTCGGCGGCGCGCGAGGGCCGCTCCGTCCACCTCTTGCCGCTACCATCCGCGCCCCGATTTGGAGCTTCCATGCCGACCCCCGCAGATTGCCGCGTTTCCGACACGCACGAGTGGTTCCGAGTGAACGGCAGCACCGTCACGATGGGCATCACCCAGCACGCCGCCGACGAGCTGACCGACATCACCTATGTCGAGATGAAGCCCGCCGGCACCACCGTGGGCGCGGGCGGCTCGGTGGGCGAGGTCGAGAGCGTCAAGACCACGAGCGAGATCTACGCGGCCGCCGCCGGCAAGATCGTCGAGGTCAACACGGCCGTCGCCAAGGATCCGTCGCTCGTGAACAGCGACCCCTACGGACAGGGCTGGCTGGTGAAGCTCGAGGTCGCCGACGCATCGGCCATCCTCGCGCTCCCGAACGGCCCGGCGTACGACGCCAAGCACGGTCACTGAGCGCGCGGCATGCAGTCCGCGCCGCCGACCATTCTCTGTCGCGGTGTCACCAAGCGGTACGACCTCGGCGCGCGAAGCGTCGAGGCGCTGCGTGGCGTCGACCTTGAGATCGCAGGGTCGGGGTTCTACGCGATCATGGGTTCGTCGGGAAGCGGAAAGAGCACCCTCATGCACCTCGTGGCGGGCCTCGATCGCCCCACGGCCGGCGAGGTCCACGT
>JBIIRG010000097.1:0-10597 GCA_044341665.1 Phycisphaerales bacterium
GAGCCGAACCGGTCAGACGAACCGCGCCTTCGCGGGCGGACGCGTGCCGCAGATCGGCGGCCAGGGAGGCGGCGACGGCAGTCCTCAGGCTGCGGTGGCCAACATCTTCTCGATCGAGGCGTACCCCGACTCGAACCGCCTGGTGGTCATCTCGAAGACGCCGGACAACTACGACTGGCTCGACAAGTGGATCAACGACCTCGACCAGCCGTTCTCGTCGGGTCTTCCTGTCAACGTGCCGCTCAAGCATGCCGGTGCGGTGGAGCTGAGCGAGATCCTGAACACGCTGCTTGCGTCGTCAGGCTCGGAGGGCGGCGGACTTCGGCTGCCTGAGGAAGGCATCCAGGGCCTGGGCTCGAGCTTCAACTCTGGGCTGGGCACCGAGAGCAACACGAACAGCTTCAACCTTGGCTCGCAGAACCAGGACAACCAGCTGCGCTTCCCGTGGCAGGGCTCGCGCGCGGGCCAGGGCGCGGGCGGTGAGGTCAGCGAGGTCAGCGGCCTCATCGGCCGGAGCCGCGTGGTGCCGAACCCCGAGCAGAACTCGGTGCTCGTGATGGCGCCGCCGGAGGTCGAGAAGAAGGTCATCGAGATCATCCAGGAGCTCGACAAGCCGGGCCGCCAGGTGATGATCACGGCGGTGCTGGCCGAGGTGAAGGTCGGCGACGGCTTCTCGTGGGGCGCGCGCGTTGGCCAGAATCTCTCGTCGCCGCTCAACGGTGGCGACAACTCGGTCGGCGGCTCGCTCTCGCTGCAGCTCTCGAAGGGCAACGGCGGCACGGGCAACACCACCAACGAGAACTTCGCGTCGCCGTGGTTCGACTCGAGCCTGCTCGAGATCTCGACCGCGAACGACCTCGGGTTCTTCCTCCAGGCGCTCTCGACCGACAACTCGGTGCGCATCCTGCAACAGCCGCGCGTGTTCACGCGCGACAACAAGGAGGCGAAGTTCGTCGCCGGCCAGGACGTGTCGCTCATCACGGGCAACACGTCGGGCTTCGGAACGACGGGCACGACGCAGAGCTTCGAGCAGCAGTTCGTCGGCGTCGGCATCAACGTGCGTCCGCGCATCACGCAGGACAACAACGTCGCGATGGAGGTCGAGATCCTGCTGTCGAACCTGTCGGCCTCGACGGCGTCGTTCAACCAGAACCCCGTCATCGACCGCCGCCAGACCAACACGAACGTGACCGTCAAGAACGGCCAGACGATCGTGATCTCGGGCATCCGCCGCGAGCAGGAGACGATCATCGATCGCCGCCTGCCGTTCCTGGGCGACATTCCGCTGCTGGGCGCTGCGTTCAGCTCGACCGAGCGGCAGAAGGAAGTCGTGGAGCTGGTGGTGTTCCTGGTGCCCGTGGTCGTCGAGAACCCCGACGCGAACGACTCCAACTTCAACAAGGACGAGCTCGATCGTCTCGAGAAGCTGCAGGCTCCGCTCGAGAGGAGCTCGGAGCATCTCCTCGAGGAGAGCAAGTTCTTCGAGGACATCAAGAGCGGCGACCGCGTGCATCCCGATGACATCGGGCGCACGACCAAGCCGTCCGAGACTCCGAAGTCCGGGGATTGAGCCGAGGTATGAGCCGAGATTTGCATCTCGGATTGAACGGGCCGCCCAACGACCCGCGACACATGACGACACGCTCTTCGCACCGTTCACCGCACCCGCAGCGCCTTCGCGCCGCGGGTGCGGTTCTTTGTGGGCTGGCGATGCTCGCGGGTGTGGCGTGCACCGCGGGAGGTACGCGGCGTGAACCTCCCCCGCCGCTTCCGCCGACGCAGCCTGTGTCGGGCACCATCGTGGGAAGCGCGGTGCAGTTCGACCTCCGGCCACTTGGTTTCGTGCCGAGCGACGGCGTGACCCTGCCGGTGCTGTCTCCCGATGGACGCCATATGGCGGTGCAGACGGGCGTGGCGCCGGACCTCGTCACGGCGCTGGCGCGGAACGGACAGCGGGCACCGCTCGCGTCGCGCATCGCGATGTACCGCGTCGATGGGCGCGGGCTGGTGCGGCTTGGCGAGACCGACGGCGGGCTGATCCTGGGCAGAAGCGCCGACAACCGGGGGTTTCTGGTCGAGAGCGTGCGGCCCGATGGCGCGCGCTGGATCGGGCGCGTGGACTGGATGCAGCGCGAGACCGAGTGGCTGGTGCAGGACGGGAACGTGAACGCGTTCGCTGCGCTTGGCCCGAACGGCATGCTCGTGCACTGCGCGCGGGGCCTGAACGAGCGGATGTTCGATCTCGTGGTCCGTGGCGGTGTTTCCGGATCGGGCGGGCAGGCGGAGGGCCGTGATGCGGGCGGCGTGCGCCGGCTGTCGGGCAACGGGACGCGCAGCTATCTCTTTCCCGCCGTCTCCGAGGATGGTGCGCGGGTGTTTGCGATGTCGCTCCGCGATGGAATCCTCGAGCTGCTTTCGGCGGATCCTTCGAGCGATGCGTCGCTGGCGCAGTCGGCGGCTCGGTTCTTCGTGACCGACCGCGGCAGCGACGAA
The DNA here is from genome assembly GCA_044341665.1 of Phycisphaerales bacterium. Lineage (GTDB taxonomy): Bacteria > Planctomycetota > Phycisphaerae > Phycisphaerales > SM1A02 > QWPT01. Next base: position 2,494 of record JBIIRG010000097.1, read on the forward strand.
CTGGCGCTCTTCATGTGCTCGGCGCAGGGCGCGCGCGATGGCGTCGACGGACGCGACTGGATGCTGTTCCACCGCGCGCTCGGCTCGCTGGCGCGCTGGAACGAGACCGACGGCCTGCGGATCGTGCCTGGGGGCGTGCTCGCGCGGGCGCGGGTGGATGGCGGGCGCGAGGCTGTGCTGGTGGGTGCGAAGGTGCGGGTGCGCACACCCGAGTCGAACGCCGCGACCGAGGGGCTTGACCCGGGGACCGTGGTGCTCGAGCAACTCGGCGTACCGCGCGCGCTCGGCGTAGTGGAGGGCGCGCCGGCGATGGTGGTCTTCGTGCCCGAGCAAGGCGGCGTGCGGATGCTGCTGATCCGACTGATCGGTGCCTGACCGAAGGCGTCGCGTAGCGTGGCGCGCAGCGGCCATGAGAAGCGGCCATGAGAAGCGGCCATGAGAAAGGCCCCGTGAGGGGCCTTGTGTTTCATGCGTTGGGTGAGGGAGGCCGAACCTGAGGCGCCTTCAACCTGAGGCGCTTTGAACCTGAGGCGCTTTGAACCTGGGGCACTTGGCGCGCAAGTCGCCTGTGGCCTTCGCCGCGGATCACTCCTCGTCTTCGTCGTCGAGATCCTCGTCTTCGAGGAACTCGTCGTCGTCGTCGAAGCCCTCTTCCTCCCCGTCCTCTTCGCCGTCTTCCTCGTCTTCTTCCTCGTCTTCTTCCTCGTCTTCTTCCTCGTCTTCTTCTTCGTCTTCCTCTTCGTCCTCGTCCTCATCGAGGTCGTCGTCGAACTCGTCGTCTTCGTCCTCGTCTTCTTCCTCTTCTTCTTCCTCGGCGTCCTCGTCGGCGAAGTCATCCTCGCCGAAGTCGTCGTCGTCTTCGTCGAGCTCGAAGTCTTCGTCCTCGTCCTCATCGCGGGCGAGGATGCTCGTGGCCAGGCCGCCTGCACCGGGCGCGGCCGTGAGGAACGACGCATCGAAGGCCGGATAGGCGCCGCACAGGATGAACGGACCAACTTCGGTGATCGCTTCAGCGAGGGAGCAGGCTGGACGTACGTCGGAGTGTGTTCGTGTCATGAAACTGATCCTGTCGTTCCGCACGCGGCGCACGGTGGGAGCTGCGGGGCTCCGTGCATCGGGGTGCATCGGGGTGCGCCGTCGGGCGTGTATCGGACGAAGCCTTGCGAGGTCTAAAGAGAAGTCCGCAATCGGACCAGCTCGGGCGGGAGTTGTCGGGCCTCGGGGGCGGACTGTCAAGGTCTCGATTTCCCGTTTGGCGGCGGATCCGAGGCGCCGGCATCGGGCGGCAGCGAGACAGCGATCGTGCCCTGCGCGTTCGAGAGGAGCAGCCAGCCATCGGCGGCCAGTGCGCGGCTCACGCGGGAGTCTCGGGCGCGGACCTCGAACGCGCCTCCCATGTTGCGGAGGCCGCGGCTCGGGTCGAGTCGCTCGACCACGCAGCTGAGCTGGTAGCGGACCTTTCCCGGGTCGGCGTCGGGCTGGTGCATGTTCACCTGCAACAACTGACCCTGGCCGGCGACCTGGGCCACGAGGGCTAAGGCGAGCGTTGCTTCGCGGTTGCTGCTGTCGATGCCCACGCAGTCGCCGGACGGGCCGACGAGGAGGAAGCGGTCGTCGCACTGGATGAGCACGCCCTGCGGCGTGTGCTGGAAATCACGCACCTGGCGGGACTCGGCGCCGTCGGGATACTCGAAGTTTCGCGGGGCGCCGGCGATCGCGGGCACCAGCACCGGTCGGGTGGATGCGTCGAAGGCCAGCAGGTTGGCGCCGAGCAGGGTCGGGCGCTCGGTGTCGAGCGTTTCGGTGGCGAACGACGCGAGGGTCGGGACCGCCTGACCGTTTGGCGCGATGAACCAGCGCTCGACCGCGGTGCGCGTGCCGATGAAGACCTCGCCGAGCCGGGTTGCGAACGCCCACTTGATGTCGGTCTGCGAGATGGGCTCGATGCGGGTGCGCGGCGCGAGCGTGTCCGCGTCGAAGACGAGGACAACGGGCTTGAACCCCTGGTCTGTGGAGACACGGCCGCCGACGGTGAGCAGTCCATCCTCGATGCTCTCCGTCGTGAGCTGCTCGAGCACGCGGCGGGCGAGGATCGGCGTGGGGCGCTCGTCCATGACGCCGATGCGGGCGAGGTCGCCGTCACGACGCGCGAGGACGACGGAGGTGCCGTCGCATACGGCGGAGATCTGGGCGGGCATGCCCGCGAAGCGCCTGCGGTTCGGATCGACCTGCAGTTGGTTTCCCAGCGGGTCCTGGTTCGGTGCGGCTGCGTCAGGTTCGCCGCGCTGCTGGAGCTCGGGAGCCTCGGGCCAGAGGTCGGAGCCGCGGGGCGAGGCATAGACGAGCGTGCCGTCGGCGGGGTCGACGATCAGGATGCTGTACTCGCCCTTGGGGAGCGTCTGGCCGAGGACGGCGCGCTGGTTGGCCCAGAGCAGCAGCGGATCGCGGTCGTCGAGCCGCAAGCGCCACCGCAGGCTCAGGTCGGGACCATCCATGCGGACGAGGGCGCCGTCGAGGAGACCGAGCACGAGTGAGCGGTCGCGGGTGGCGCGCGTGGTGGCGGTCTCGCTCACGAGGCGGGCGCGCAGGTCGAGCCCGTTCACGGGGGTTGCGCCGAGTGCGGGTGCGGCTGCGCCGACGGGACGGATGTCGGCGCGGTCGAGGCCGCTGGCGTGGCTCAGGTCGGCGATGCGGGCGTCGATGGCGGCAACATGGGCGCGCTGCGCGGGGGTGCTGGCGCGCGAGGAGAGCGTGGCGCGGATCTCGTCGATCAGCTCGCTTCGGGCCGGGGGGAGCAGCAGGTCCATGAACGCTGCGGCAGCGAGCGGTTCGAGTGCCTCGTAGGAGAGATCGGTTGCGGCTGCGAGCGCCTGCGGGATGGCGGAGGTGCGCGGGTGCGCCTCGAGGAAACGCGCGAGCGCCCGCGCGTCGGGGCGCGGCCCGAGTTCGCCGAGCGCCGCGGTGGCGGCCGCCTCGACGACCTCGGCGATCTCGCGATCGCGGGCTGCGAGGCGTGCGACGCGCATGAGCGCCTCGGTGCGGACCTGTCGGCCGACGCCGATGTCGATGGGCAGCGGGACGGTTGCCCCGAGGGCGCCTGCGCCTGCTTCGCCGACGAGCTGCCCCGCGATGGCGGGGTTGGCTGCGAGCGCGGCCCAGCATGCGACGGCATCGCGGGCGCGGCCGCTGGTTCGCAGGAAGTCGCCCCGTGCAAGCTCGGCGCGGACGACCAGCGCGGGGGTGTTGGCCACGGCTGTTGCGATGGCAAACGCGTCGGAACCCTGCTCGGGATAGGCGGCGGTGAGCGCGACGAGCTTGTCGATGAGCTCGGCGCGGAGCGCCTCGCCGCCCGCGGCGCGCTGCAGCGCGCGCTCGGCGGTCCGGGCGGCCTCGAGCGCGACCTGCGGACGCGCGGTGGCCTGCGCGAGCTCGAGCAGCGCGATGGCTGCGGAGGGATCGTCGGGGGCCGACGCGAGCCGTGCTCGCAACATCGACTCGGCGCGCTCGGACGGCATGAGCACGCGAAGCGCTTCGTCGCCCGCGGCCACGATGCGGTCGCCGAGCAGGAGCGGATTGCTGGGCCGCTCGCTGGGGACGCGCGCACGCACGCGCCCGCTCGCGAGGTCGAGCAGGAGAATCTCGGCGGCCGTGGGCACGACCACGTACTGGCCGGCCACGCTCACGCGGCCGCGGATGCCGTTGCGGTTGGCGGCGCCCGCGATCGGCGGCTCCACGCCGCGCAGCGACTCGGACAGGGACCAGAGCCGCTGCGTGAGATCGCGCGCGTCGAACACGCAGATGTCGACGCCGACGGCGAGGACGAGCGGCGTGCCGTCGCTCGCATCGGCGGACACGAGGTAGCTCGGACCGCCCCAAGGGGTGTCGGGGCCGATCGGACGCGTGTCGCGCAACGCGCCCGTGCGCAGGTCGATCGACAGGACTTCGAGTTCGTCGGGTGCGATTGCGATCACGCGCTCGCCGCAGATCGCGGGGGCTCCCGCCTCCCACGGCTCGGCGTAGAAGCGCGGATCGCGCAGCGGGACGGGAAACCGGCGGAGCCACTCGACCGCGCCGTCGGAGGCACGCACGGCGGACACGACGCCGAGCGGGGTGGCGTGCACCACGACCTCGCCGTTGCTCGCGGTGCCGGCGATCTTGCGGCCGGCGATGCTCCGGTTGGCGGGAGCGCCCGCCATGGAGATCGACCAGCGCAGCGCGCCGCTGCGTTCGTCGAGGGCAAGGAGCCAGTCGACCTGCTCGAGCCGCTGCGTTGGCTTGCGCGCCGCGACGACGACGACGTCGGAAACCAGCTGCGGCGCGCCCGTCGGGTAGAGCCCCTCGAGGTCGGGGCGCCCCTCGATCGTGTCGAGCGCGACATCCCAGCGGACCGCGCCGGTGCGGGGATCGAGGCACCAGACGCGTGCCGCGCCGCTGCGCTCGTTGGCGATGGCGTGGCCTTCGTAGAGCACCACCGAGCGCGGGCTGGCGGCGATCGCCGAGAGGTCGCTGACCGTGCTCGACTCGCGGCCTCCCCCGCTGCTGCCGATCGAACGGGACCAGATCTCGTCGCGCGAGTCGACGTCGATGGCGCGCACGCGGTGTCCCTCGCTGATGAACACGCGTCCGTCGAGCACCGTGGGCACGGCGCACATGAGGTTCGCGGCGCCCCGCGCCTGCTCGATGTCGCGCTGCGAGCGGCCGGAGAGGCCGGTCGAGTAGAGCCGGCGGAAGAGGCTCTGGTCGAGCTCGAGCGACCAGATCTCGCGCCAGGTTTCGTTGGGATCGCCACCGACGCGCGACGTGCTGAGCGGAGTGCGGCCGAGCGGCTCGTCGGCGTTGGCTGCGACGCGCTCGGCGGTGGCGCGGGCGCTCGAGCGACGGGCGGGATCGGCGTCACCGATCGCGTCGGCGGCGGCGAGCGCGGTGGCGGCGGCGGTCTGGTTGCCGAGACGGCGCTGCGCCATCGCCTCGAGGGCGGCGCGCGCCACGGCCTCGTCGCCCGCGAGATCGGGGTGTGCGGCGACCTGGGCGAGCAGACCGAGCGCCTCGCGCGGCCGATCGGCGCGCACGGCGCGTTCGGCGAGCAGGAGCGTGGCGCGAAGCCCCGCCGGCGTGAGCCTGCGGCGCGCCGCGGTGATGGCGGCGCCATCATCGCGCAGCATGCGCTCGGCGGCGCGCGACTCGAGGTCGCGGAAGCGCGCGAGGACGGGCGGCGTGTCGAGCAGGAAGCGCTCCGTCTCGGCGGCGACGGCGCGGAAGAGCTCGTCGCCCTCGGCACCGACGCGGACCACGCGGTCTCCGTACTCGTCGAGCAGCCTGCGCGCGATGCGGGCGCTCTCGGCGGGATTCTCGCGCGCCTGCGCGCGGAGGTCGCCGATCAGCGTCTGCGCGGTCGGCGAGTCGGCGATGGCAGGCGTGACCATCTGCTGGGCGCGGGCGGGCGCGGCGAGGAACGCACAGCCGAGGAGCGAGGCGCTGACGAGCAGCGCGGCAGGCGCAGGACCGGCGGCCGCGTCGATCACTGCGGAAAACAAGCCACTCCGCGTGCGCCCAGCGCTCTGCGGAGAGGTTGCGTGACGATGGTCGAGCAGCGTGCGCATCTCGGGCGAAGCGTAGCGAGGCGATCGCGGCTGTGCAGCGAAAGCGCAGTCGCCCCGTGGACTCCTGCTACATTTCCGAGATGCCCCGCGGAACCTTCCGATCGACCGTCCTGCTGCTTGCCGCGACCGTGACGGCCGCGTCCATGACGGCGTGCTCCGTCATCAGGCCGGGCGCGCGCGCGTCGGCGGCCACCGTCGCGGCGCGCGGCGACACGACGGCCATGCTCGACGTGGCGCTCGAGCTGACGAACCCGGGCAAGACCGAGATCGAGCTCGTGCACTACGACTACACGATCACGCTCGCCGACGGCAGCAGCTACGACGGACGCTGGGCGGCGCTTCGGGCGCTCCCGCCGGGACAGACCGTCACCGCGACGGTGCCCGCGATCGTGCCGAACGCGTCGGCGACCGCCGGCGCGCGCTGGACCGTGCGCGGCACCGTGTCGTACCGCGACCCGCAGTCGTTCGCGCGCATCCTCTACGAGGCGGGCATCCTGAAGACCGAGTCGTCGTTCGACGGCGAGGGCGCGGTCGCGGAATCGCCGAAGTAGGCGGGCGCGGCGCGTTGGCCTGCGCGGACAGGTCCTGAAACCTCCTTGCGGACGACCTTGTGGGCGAGTGCGCCCCATGCGGACCGCGCGCAAAGGCGGCGCACGCCGCGCCACCGCGTTCCGTCGGCCATGGAGGCCGATCGGTTTGCGCCCGACTTGACGCTGCGGCTTACCTGACCCTCTTTCCCTGCCGATGAGAGCGTGTCTATCTCGGAGGGACACGCTGTGGCTGAGTCAGCACTTCTCAACGACATCCTGCGGAAGGCGAACGATTTCGACTCTTCGGACGTGCATCTGGTGGCGAACCACGCACCCATGGTGCGCTCCCACACCATCATGCAGCCCCTGGAGCTCCCGGTGCTGACCGGCGAGGACATGTGGCGCATCCTGGCTGCGATCACCAACGAGCACCAGCGCCGTCACTTCGAGCAGCACCTCGACCTCGACTTCTCCTACGAGATCCCGGGGTTCAAGCGTTACCGCGTGAACGCGCACATGCAGCGCGGCATGGTCGGCATGGCGATGCGCGCCATCCGGACCAAGGTGCCGCCGCTGTCGGCGCTCAACCTCCCCGAGGTGATCTCGCGCCTGACCTACCTGCCGCGCGGCCTCGTGCTCGTGACCGGCGACACGGGCTCGGGCAAGTCGACCACGCTCGCAGCCATGATCCAGGCGATGAACGAGCGCTACAAGAAGCACATCATCACGCTCGAGGATCCCGTCGAGTACACGTTCCAGAGCCAGAAGTGCCTGATCGAGCAGCGCGAGCTCGGCGCCGACATGCCGACCTTCGCGAGCGGACTGAAGCACGCGCTGCGCCAGGACCCCGACATCATCCTCGTCGGCGAGATGCGCGACCTCGAGACCACCGCGCTCGCGATCACCGCCGCCGAGACCGGCCACCTCGTCCTCTCGACGCTGCACACCGTGAACGCGTCGCAGACCGTCGAGCGCGTGGTCGACATGTACCCCGCGAACCAGCAGAACCAGATCCGCGCCATGCTGGCGAACACGCTGCAGGCGGTGATCTCGCAGACGCTCTTCCGCCGCGTGGACAAGGCGGGCATGGTGCCCGCGATCGAGGTGCTGCTGTGCACGCCCGCCGTGCGCAACATCATCCGCGAGGCGCGCACCTACGAGATCCCGAACGTGATCGAGACCAGCCGCTCCATCGGCATGACCACGCTCGACAACGCGATCGCGGAGCTCTACTTCAACGGCATGATCTCGCGCGAGGACGCCATCGCGCAGGCCGCGTACCCCGACAAGCTCGACCGCACGCTCGCGGCCTAACCCCGGACGGACCACACGATGGCTACGCAGCACTACCGATTCCAGGCCCGCAACGAACGAGGTGAGCTCACCTCGGGTGTCCTTCAGGCGGAGAGCGTCGCGGAGGCGGCGCAGCTCCTGCGCGCGCGCGGCGACCACGTCGTGCAGCTGGTGCCGCTCGCGGCCGCCGGCGAGGACTTCAAGGCGGTCCTCAAGAAGCTCAACTACTCGTCGGGCCCGACGCAGAAGGACATCCTCGACTTCACCACGCAGCTCGCGGTGATGATCCGCGCGGGCATCTCGATCCGCGCGGCGCTCGAAGGCATCTCCGAGCAGGTGCAGAACCAGAAGTTCCGCAAGATCCTGCTGCAGATCAAGTCGGACGTCGAGAGCGGCAAGCAGTTCTCGGAGGCCATCGCGCGCCATCCCAAGCTGTTCGGCCCGCTGTACGTGAACATGGTCAAGGCATCGGAGATGTCGGGATCGTTCGCGAAGATGCTCGACCGCATCGCGGCGTACCTGACGCAGGAGATCGAGACGCGCAAGATGGTCGTCGGCGCGTCGATCTACCCCGGCATCATCGCGATCATGGCCGTGTCGACCACGGTGTTCCTCCTCACCTTCGTGCTGCCGCGCTTCGCGGGCGTGTCCAAGGGCAAGGAGGAGGCGCTGCCGGCGCCG
>JBIIRG010000324.1:0-3191 GCA_044341665.1 Phycisphaerales bacterium
CCGCCCGAAGTCGTGGATGCGGCGCTCGCGCACGGCGCGATGACGGTGCCCACCTCGGAGGAGGCGGGCAAGGAGAAGCTCACCGCCGCGATCGCGGATGTCTTCAAGAAGCGCAGCATCAACCTCGGCCAGGACGTGCGCCCCGCGCAGGTCCTGCCACAGACCGTGCTGCCCAAGCTTGTCGCCGAGAAGGCGCCCGGCGGACGCATGGGCAAGTCGGTGGCCGAGATCCGCTTCGAGGGCACGCCTGAGCAGGTCATGGGTATCCTGACCGATCTCGAGGGCAGCGAGGCTGTCGACGCCATCGGTGACCTGCGCATGAACTACAACGCGGGCACCAAGCGGGTGAGCGTGCAGATGTCGCTCGAGAAGTGGGGCGTGATTCCCGCGAGCACGCGAGGTGGCGCATGAAGTTCCTGATCGATCGTCTTCCGGCTGGCATGCGCGTGGGCACCCCCGTGCTGGTGTCCGCTGCCGCCGTCGGGATCTCCGCCATCGTGGTCGCCTACGGGGTGGGTGCGATCGGAAAGTCGCTGCTGCAGCCCTCGATCGACGCCGAGGAGGCCAACCCGCTGGCGGCGCTGACCGAAGACAGCGCCGACGTACTGGAGAAGAGCCGCAAGCGCTTCGACGGACGTTCGATGTACGCGCTGCCGCCGCGGCCCGCTCCCAAGGTGCGCGTGGTCGAGCAGCCGAAGCCGCCCGAGCCGCCCAAGGTGGACCTCGGTCCCCCGCCGCCGCCCGCGACCTATACGGGACCGGCGCCGTCGAGCGTGCTCGGCGAGTATGTCTTCTTCGGCTCGCTGTCCGACGACGACAAGCGGATCAAGGTGGGCGAGACCAAGGCGGGCATCACCGTGCTCGAGGTCAACGCTCCCTACAGCGTCAAGCTCGGCTACCAGCGCGGCGAGTACACCGTGCCGATGTGGGCGAAGGCCGATGATCGGCTGACCCGCGGAGACCTGGCGCCCGCCCGCGTGAACGGCGTCGTGAGTGTCGCTGGCACCGGTTCCGGCGCCGCCGGCGGTTCGCCCGCGAGTGGCGGGGCGCCGAGTGCAACAGGCGTCTCGGGCGCCGCAGGTGGTGCGAGCGGTGGATCGGCGGCTCCGCTGGGCGGACCCGCCACAACGCCGAGGTCCGGCACGCAGACTGGCTCCGCGACGCCCAAGCCCGCGAGTCCGGCTGCGAATCCAACGACCGTTCCGCCGGGTGACGAGCCTGGGTCCGACGTTCCTTCCGGCCCGGGCCCTGAGGGCGAGCCGCAGACGCTCCCGTCGGCGGCCATGCAGCCGCAGCGGCTCCCTGACCCCGCGGCGGGCGACGACGCGCCCCCGCCCGAGTACGTGGATCGCGAACTGCTCCCGCCTCGCCTCTCGGATGACGAGATTGGTGCAATGTCGGAGGCGCAGGCGCGTGCTGCACTCGAGGCGATCAACGCAACCGACTCGTGGACCATCGACAGCCACAACCGTGCGCGCTTGGATCACGAACGCTCTGTGCTGCGGGCGCGACTCGACCGCAAGCCGTAAGGCACGCGCAGTGACTTGATTCAGTTGATCCTGACTGCCCCGCCCTGCCGACGCGGGGCGATGGCCGTCGATCCGTTGGTACTGAAGCGTGGCTGGCTTGCATACCGCGGGCGGTCGCAGCGATCGAAACCTCACGCCTGCCCCCCGAACCCTTCGTGAGCTCATTCATGGCGACGTTGCGCGGGTGCGGGGCAATTCACGTCCGCGATTGGTCGCTTTCAGCAGCGGATGCCGATGAAGGCGATACGACAGGTGCTTCGCGCGGCCGCAGCATTGGCTGATCGGTCCGCCCGAGCAGAGACGACACCGCGGCATGCGCCGCACCAGAACCGGAGTCCGAACTTGCGTCCGAACCGCCCCTTCTTCCGCGCACCCAGCCTGACCGACATCGTCCGAACCTCGGCGATCGTCGCGCTTGCAGGCGCCCTGGCACCCGCCAGCATCGCCTCGGCGGTGCAGAACACCACCAACGAGACCGCCGGCGCGGACACGAAGAAGGACGACCCGCGCAGCGTGGCCAGCTTCGCGCCCACGCCGCCGCCGAACACCCCGCCGTCGCAGCTGCGTGGCGTGCGCGAGGGACGGCGCGTGGTGGACGACTCGCCCGTCAAGCTCGTGTTCAAGAACGAGAGCATCGAGACCCTGATGCCGCTCATCTTCGAGTGGACGGGCAAGTACGTGTTCTACAAGCCGACCGACATCCAGTCGAAGAAGATCACCCTCGTCGGCGATCGCGAGATCCCGAAGAGCCAGGCGCTCGACTACATCTTCCAGGCCCTCAAGTTCGAGGATCTGGCCGTGACCGAGACCGAGGACGTGATCTACATCGGCCTCGCCACCCAGCAGAAGAAGACGCAGCCGGGCGTGGTGCTCGGGCCGGAGGAGGACGTGATGTCGATGAGCGACAACGGTCTCTTCGTCACCAAGATCTTCCGCCTGAAGCAGTCGCGGGCCAACGATGTGCTCGAGCGCATCGAGCCGCTCATTCCCGAGGAGTACGCGCAGCTCGCAGCCGACGGCGACTCGAACCAGATCATCCTGTCGGGCGACATCGGCCTGGCCAAGAAGGTCCAGACCCTCATCAACATGCTCGACATCCCCGCGTGGGATGACTATGCGACGGAGACCTTCCGCCTGCAGTACCAGGATGCGCAGGCGGTCGCGACGCTGATCGAGGACCTCTTCCAGGATGATGGCTCGGCGGGCGGCCGTTCGGTCGGCGGCGCGCGCACCCAGAACAGGCAGAACCGCGCCCCGCAGCAGCCGGGTATTCCCGGGCAGGCCGGTGGCGGCGGTGGTGGCGGGAGCGAGCTCATCGTCACCGTGCTCCAGTCGATGAACTCGCTGACGGTCCGCGCGACGCCGACGGTGCTTGGCGAGATCCGCAAGCTCGTGGCCGGTGCGTGGGACCTCCCGCCGAACTCCGCGGGCAGCATCTTCCGCACGTACGACCTGAAGTACGCCGATCCGCTGAAGGTGCGCGACCTGCTGTCGAGCCTGCTCGGCGGAGGCGGCTCGTCGTCGAGCCGAACAGGACAGACGAACCGCGCCTTCGCGGGCGGACGCGTGCCGCAGATCGGCGGCCAGGGAGGCGGCGACGGCAGTCCTCAGGCTGCGGTGGCCAACATCTTCTCGATCGAGGCGTACCCCGACTCGAACCGC
>JBIIRG010000325.1:0-3187 GCA_044341665.1 Phycisphaerales bacterium
ACAGGAGCCGCGATGGCCGCTAGCCCGGCACGCCATCCGATCGGCTTCGAGATCATCGCGCGGTCGACGGCCACCCGCGCGCGCCGCGGCCGAGTGACCACGCCGCACGGCACCTTCGACACGCCCGCGTTCATGCCCGTCGCCACGGCGGCCACGATGAAGGGCCTCACGCCCGACCAGATCGAGTCGACGGGCGCGCAGATCATCCTCAACAACGCCTACCACCTGATGCTCCGCCCGGGCGCCGAGCGCATCGCGCACTTCGGCGGCAGCCACCGCTTCATGCGCTGGCCCAGGCCCATCCTCACCGACTCGGGCGGATTCCAGGCGTGGTCCATGACCGAGGGCACCAAGATCAGCGAAGAGGGCGTCGAGTTCCGCTCCTTCGTCGACGGCTCCAAGCTCATGCTGTCGCCCGAGCGTTCGATCGCGGTGCAGAACGCGATCGGCTCCGACATCATGATGGCGTTCGACGACTGTCCGCCGGCGCTGCGACCGGAGCAGGATCCCGCCGACCCGCAGCTGTCGCGCAAGCGTCGCTCCACCCCCGAGGAGCATGACCGCCGGCTCCGCGACGCCATCGACCGCACCGCCCGCTGGCTCGGCCGCTGCATCGCGGCACATGCTCGCCCCGACGAGCAGGGGCTCTTCGGCATCGTCCAGGGCGGAACCAACCTCGAGCTCCGTCGCCGCTCGGTCGATCAGGTCTGCGCCTTCGACCTCCCCGGCTTCGCGATCGGCGGGGTCGCGGTCGGCGAAAGCCCCGAGGAGATCCACCGCACGGTCGACGCCGTCGCCCCCATGCTGCCCGACCTCAAGCCGCGCTACCTGATGGGCGTCGGCTACGAGCGCGACATCGTGGCCGCCGTCCGGGCAGGCGTCGACATGTTCGACTGCGTCCTGCCCACCCGGAACGGGCGCAAGGGCTACGCCTTCACCGCGACAGGCCCGCTCCGCATCCGGAACGCCTGCCACGCGCTCGACCCCGGACCGATCGACCCGTCCTGCGACTGCCTCGCCTGCGCGGGCGGATTCAGCAGGGGGTACCTCCGCCACCTGTTCATGGCGGACGAGATGCTCGGGCCCACGCTCCTCAGCATCCATAACCTCCGACACTTCCAGCGCCTGATGGTGGACATCCGGGGCATTATCGGAGATGATCGGTGGAGCGACCTCGAGTCGCGCTGGCCCGTCCTCGGGTCGGCGGCGCGCGGGGCGTCTGGGCCCGCTCCGTTTGGTGCCTCAGTGGATCCGCCGACCGACTCGGCCGCGGTGGGTTCGTGATTCCGAAGCCGAAGTCCGTGCTCGACTTGCCGCAACGCGGCAGGCGAGAGAGAGGTTGATCATCATGCAGCAGCACATTCTTCTCGTGGCACTCCCCGCAGCGCAGGCCGAGCAGGCCCCGCCGTTCACCGCGCAGCCAGCCGCACCCGCCGGCGCAAACCCAGGCAACGCAACGGGTACGACGGCAGCACCGGGCACGCCTGCCGGCACCACTGCTCCGCCACGCGGCGGACTCGACTTCATCACGCTCGCGCTGTTCGGCGTCGTGCTCGCGCTCATCGTGTCGAGCTTCCTCGGCGCGCGCCGCGAGAAGAAGAAGTTCGAGGAGATGATGTCCTCGATCAAGAAGAACGATCAGGTCCGCACCGCCAGCGGCATTATCGGCAGCGTGGTCGAGGTCAAGCCCGATGTCGTCGTCCTCAAGGTCGACGAGAACTCGAACACCAAGATCACGGTGGTCCGCAGCAAGATCGAGGCGGTCATCAAGGAATCGACCACAGGGGCCGCCTGAACGGTCCGATGGAATGGACCCGCGGCCTTGGGCAGGACGCCCGCCGCGGGCTGGTTTCGGGACACCGAAGCCGAACGCAGCGCTCCAGAACTGGAATAGCACATGAAGAACGCTTGGATGAAGCTCGCCCTCGTCGCCGCACTCTGCGCGCTCTGCGCGTGGGAACTCGCGGTGAAGGATGTCCGCCTCGGCAAGGACCTGAAGGGCGGCGTGAGCCTGGTCTATTCCGTCAAGGTCCCCGAGACCGGTGACGCCGAGGAATCGCTCGGCAAGGTCATCGATGTCCTCAAGCGCCGCGTCAACCCGCAGGGTGTGCTCGACATCGCCATGCAGCCGCAGGGCGTCGACCGCATCGAGGTCGTGATGCCGCTGCCGTCGCCCGAGGTGCGCGCGCTGCAGCAGGAGGCGAAGGGGCTGACCGAGCAGTTCCTGCTCAAGACGCAGATCTCCGCGATGGAGCTCGACGCGGCCCTGTCCACGGGCACCGCCGCGCAGCGCTTCAGCAAGCAGAATCCCGCCATGCCCGACCTCGAGGCGGCGTGGCAGTCGCTCCAGCAGGCGAAGGCGGATCTCGCGGCGCTCGAGCAGCAGGGCGCGACCGCAGATCAGGTCGGCCCCGCGCAGGACAAGCTCGTCGCGGCCGAGATCCGCTTCGAGAACCTGCGCGCCGCAGCGCTGAACAAGTCGCTCGCCCCCGCGCGCCTCACGAAGGCGCTGGAGCTCCCGACCGCGCCGCAGGCCGAGCGTGATGCCACGGGCAAGATCGTTCGCACCGACGACGGCAAGGCCAAGATGGGCCCGAGCCTCCGTGAGAAGGAAGTCGCGGCCATCAAGGCCGAGTTCCCCGCGCTTGCGGCCGACCTCGACGCCGTGATCGTCTCCACCGACAAGTACCTCGCCAAGCGCGAGGGTCTCGACGATCCGCAGGACCTCATGCGCCTCCTCCGTGGCGCGGGCGTCCTCGACTTCCGCATCGCCGTCGATCCCGCCGCCCCGCAGGGCGTCAACCCCGACGCGCTGCGCGCCGACCTCGCCAACAAGGGTCCGCGCGCGGGCGAGCCAGGTGTGGCCCGCTGGTTCAAGGTCAACAACATCAAGCAGTTCGCCGAAACGCCTGACGACGAGGAGCTCGCGAAGGCCAGCCCCGAGGCGTTCTTCGCGCAGCGGCGTCTCGTCGCCGGCGCGTTCGGCGGCGACATCTACCTCCTGCTCTACGACTCGCCCACCAAGAGCATGACGCACGACGGCGGCGAGCCGTGGTCGATCGTGCGCGCGGGCCTCGGCACCGACGAGCTCGGCCGTGCGAACGTCATCTTCGGCCTCGACAACTCGGGCGCCGCCCGCATGGGCCGCTTCACCACCGACAACCTGCAGCAGCAGTTGTCGATCGTG
>JBIIRG010000098.1:0-10536 GCA_044341665.1 Phycisphaerales bacterium
GAACTGGGACAACGGTCCGCTCACGAACGCGAGCCTCACGGACTGCGTCTTCCGCAACAACACCGCAACGGTGGAGGGCGGCGCGCTGCTCTGGTACGCCGCGACTGGCACGAACCTGCCTGTCACAGGCTGCACCGTCGAGTCGAACACGGCGCCCGACGCCGCGTTCACCCGCATCGGCGGCACGCTCGCATTCCGCTTCACCGGCACCCGCTTCTGCCTCAACGAGCCGACCAACGTGATCGGCACGATCGAGAATGGCGGCGGAAACACCTTCAGCCAGGATTGCAATCGCAACGGGCTGTGCGACGCCGACGAGATCGCGTCTGGCAGCGAGAGCGACTGCAACGCGAACGGCATCCCCGACTCGTGCGAGCTTGCGGGCAGCATCATTGCATTCGGTGACGCGGGCCTCGGCCAGCTCAACATCCCCGCGGGCATCGGCCGGCCGCAGGCAATCGCCACTGGATGCGACCACTCGCTCGCACTCAAGGCCGACGGTACGGTCGTCGCGTGGGGACAGAACACCTTCGGACAAGGCTCGGTTCCCGCGAACCTACCCGCGATTCAATCGATCGCGGCAGGCTGCGACCACAACCTCGCCCTCACCACGTCGGGCACGGTGCGCGCCTGGGGCTTCAACGGCTTCGGGCAGTGCAACGTTCCCGTCATCACAGGCACGGTGGTGCAGCTCTCCGCAGGCGCCAGCCACAGTGGCGTACGCCGTGCCGACGGTTCGCTCGTCCTCTGGGGTCGAAACGTCGACGGCGAGTGCAACGTGCCTGCGACCCTCGGTCCAGCCGTACAACTCGCCCTTGGCGGCGCCCACTCGGTGGCACGACGGTCCAACGGAACGATCGCGGCATGGGGTCTCAACAACTTCGGCCAGTGCAACATCCCGGCGAACGTCGGAACGCTGCAGACGGTCGCAGCTGGCTGCTACCACACCGTGGGTCTGCGTACGAATGGCACCGTGGTCGTATGGGGCTCGTCGCTCTTCGGACAGACGACGCTGCCCGGTGGCCTCAACAACGTGGTCGCCATCGCCGCGGGTTCCGGCCAGCACACGCTCGCGCTCAAGGCGAACGGAACGGTCGTCGCCTGGGGCTGGAACGCCTTCGGCCAGTCGACGGTGCCTGAGAGTGCGGTGGATGTCATCAAGATCGCCGCGGGTGGCACCCACTCCATGGTCCACACGCGCCCGGCCGCGGACTGCAACGGCAACAACCAGATCGACTCGTGCGAGATCGCGAACGGCACGGGCGCGGACTGCAACGGCAACGGCACGCTCGACTCGTGCGAGCTCGCCGCGGGAAGCGCGGTCGACTGCAACGCCAACGGCAAGATCGACTCGTGCGAAGTCGCCGACGGCTCGGGCTCGGACTGCAACTCCAACAGCGTGCTCGACTCGTGCGAGCTCGCCGCGGGGACCGCGGTCGACTGCAACGCCAACAACCGCATCGACTCGTGCGAGATCGCGGACGGCACTGCGGCAGACTGCAACAGCAACAGCCGTCTCGATGTCTGCGACCTGGCGGCGGGAACCTCGACCGACCTCAACGGCAACCTCGTTCCCGACGAATGCGCGGGCGAGTTCGTCGTCGGCGGCACGGGCTTCGCGACGATCCAGGCAGCCATCAACGCCGCTCCCAACGGCGCGGTGATCCAGGTGAGCGCAGGCAGCTGGCCTGCGTTCCAGATCGACGGGCGTCTCCTCGAGATCCGCTCGATCGGCGGCGCTGCCGTGACGTTCGTCGACGGTGGTGGCACGCAGCGTGCCGCGTCGCTCAGCAACATCCCCCTCCTTGGGGTCCGGCTCGCCGGCCTGACTTTCCGCAACGGAGCTGCAACGGACGGCGCGGGCATCAAGCTCGTGCAGGCCGCGCCTGCCATCGTCAACTGCGTGATCGAGAACAACGTCGCATCGGCCGAGGGTGGCGGCATCCTCTGCTCCGCCAGCGCGCCACAGCTCGCCGACTGCGTGATTCGCAACAACGCTGCCCAGCGCGGTGGCGGCCTGTGGGTCACGGGACTCCACGCCAACGGCGGACTGACGCGGCTCGATCGCTGCCAGGTGGTGTTCAACGACGCGAGCGACGACGGCGCAGGCATCGGAAGCACGGGCCAGCTGCAGCTGGTCGACTGCTTCGTCCTTTCGAACGTCGCCGGCAGCATCGGTGGCGGCCTCCGCACCATCGGGGCCTCGGCCTCGAGCTCGCTGCAGAACACGTTCTTCTGCCTCAACCTGCCCGACAACACCTCGGGCACGATCTCGGATCTCGGCGGCAATACCTTCGGCGACGACTGCAACTCCAACGGCATCTGCGATGTCGATGAGATCAAGGATGGCGCCGAGGACAAGAACCAGAACGGCACGATCGACACCTGCGAGCTCGCACGCGGCGACCTGAACCTCGACGAGGTGATCGACGCGGCGGACCTCGCCGTGCTGCTCAACTTCTGGGGTGCGACCAACCCGCCGACGGGCGACCTCAACGGTGACAACATCATCACCGCAGGCGACCTCGCCATCATGCTCAACAACTGGGGCGGCTGACCACCCGCGACCACCGCGAACCCACTCTCGCGCCGACGCCGCCTTCGGGCCGCGTCGGCGCGTTTCATTCTGGCCCGTTCGCCATCGCTTGCGCCGCGGCCTGCCTCCTGCGAGTCTGCGCGGATGCAGCACCGCCCCCACTCGCCCGCGAGCAGCTCCCGACGCACCTTCATCCGCGCGACCGCGGCCCTCGCTGCGACGGGTGGTGCGGCGCCGCTCCTGGCCTCGCCCCTGTTCGCTCCCGGCGCGTCCACCCGAGCCCTGCGCGCCCCCGGCCACGCCGCCAACGACCGCATGCAGCTCGGCTACATCGGCTGGGGCGTCCGATCGCGCGAGACCTTCGGCGGCTTCCTCGACGATGAGGGCGTGGAGATCGTGTCGGTCGCCGATGTCGCGGCCGAGCGCGCACGGGACGGCGTGCGCCGCATCAACGAACGCCGCGGCAACGGTGCATGCTCGGTGGCGGCGTCGTGGCGCGAGATCATCGCGAATCCCGCGATCGATGCCGTCGTGGTCATGACCCCCGACCACTGGCACGCCGAGCCCGCCATCGCCGCCGCGCTCGCGGGCAAGCACGTCTACTGCGAGAAGCCGCTCTCGCTGACGATCGCCGAGGGCCGCGCCATCGCGAACGCCGCTCGCTGCGCGGGAATCCGCTTCCAGACGGGCTCGCAGCAGCGCAGCGAGTTCGGCCACCACTTCGTGCGCGCCGCCGAGGCCGTGCGCAACGGACGCATCGGCCGCATCACGCGCGTCACGATCGGCGTCGGCGCGCCACCGGTCGCGTGCGACCTTCCCGCGGAGGAGTGCCCCGCCGACATCGACTGGGACGGCTGGCTCGGCCAGGCTCCCGCGCGCCCCTTCAGCTCGGTGCTCTGCCCGATCGGCGTGCACGGCAACTACCCCGCGTGGCGCAACTACCGCGAGTACTGCAACGGCGGCCTCGCCGACATGGGCGCGCACCACTTCGACATCGCGCAGTGGGCGCTCGGCATGGACGAGTCGGGCCCGCGCGAGGTGATCCCGCCCGCCGACGGCGCCAAGACGGGCCTGAGGTTCGTGTACGCAAGCGGCATCGAGATGATCCACGGCGGCCCCACCGACTGCACGTTCTTCGGCACCGAAGGCACCATCGAGTGCTCGCGCGGGCATGTGCGCGCCTATCGCGGCGAGGATCCCGCCGCAGCCGACGATCCCGCGCTGCTCGAGCCGGTGCGCCCCGGCGAGTCGCCGCTGCCGCGGAACCGCTCGCACATCGGCGATTTCCTCGCTGCCATCCGCGAGGGCCGCGATCCGATCTGCACCGCCGAGACCGGCCACCGCACCGCGACCATCTGCCAGCTCTGCAACATCGGCTACGAGATCGGCAAGCCGCTCACGTGGGACCCCGCTGTAGAACGCTTCACCGGCGAGCATGCCGCGGCTGCCAACGCCCTCACCGCGCGCGCGGTCCGCCCGCATCGCTGAGGACGCCTTCATCGGCGGCGCAGCGGTCGACCACCTTGATCGTGCCGATCAGGTACACGGGAAGCGTGGCGAACACGAGCCCAAGGAAGACGAACACGGGCCACGAGGGCAGCGTGGCGTCGAGTCCGACGGCAACGCGGCCGCTTCCCTCGAGGATGTAGAGAAACAACAGCTGCAGCAGCATGAGGAGCCACGCCATGAATGCCTGCGTGGGCCCCGCCACGCGCGCGCGTCCGTCGGGCGAGAGCTTGAGGAAGAGCTCCTTGCGCGGCACGTTGAAGAGCGCGGGCGCATTGCGCGCGAGCGATGCCGACCACCGCGCGATTGCGCCGAGAAACGCGCTCAGGCCGAGCGAGATCGCGGGCAGCAGGAACCATGCGGCGTGGTTCGTCGACCAGCCGTCGGGCGTGCCCGCCGCGTCGAAGTGGATCGGGAATCGCTCCGGAAGCTGGGGAAACCAGTGGATCGCCCGCCACCAGAGCGCGAGATGCGCGAGCACGAACCCGCTGACGAGCGCCGCCAGCAGCGGGCGTCGCGTCACGAGCCGCGCCTCCGCAGCCGGTAGACCTCGATGGGACGGCGCGTCTGCCCCGCGTTCGCGAGCGATTCGAGACCCTCGCCGAAGTAGACGTCGACGCGACCGGGCCCTGCGATCGCACCGCCCGCGTCGTGGACGAAGAGGAAGCGCGCCGCGCGCGGCTCGCGCTGGCCTTCGCCACGCTCGATCACGATGAGCACCGAACCGGGCGGGTAGATCGACTGGTCCGCAGCGCACGAGTAGCCCGAGATGAGCTTACCGCCCGTGATGCCGACCGGCGGCGGGAACGCCTCGCCGCGGACCTCCGCGAAGAAGACGACGCGCTCGTTGTCGAGCGCCGCCTGCTCGGCCTTGTCGGGATGCGCCTCGGCGGCGCGGGCGACGTCGGCGAACGTGTACGTGCCCGTCTCGAGCAGGCCGCGGTTCGCGAGCCAGCGGCCGATGCTCGTCCACGGCCGATCGTTGGTCGCCACGCGCGAGATCGCGATGGTGCGGCGAGGCTTGCCCTTCTCGACGCCGCCGTCGTCGAACTTCAGTCGCGCGGTGCCGTTGGTCTCGACCAGCGCCCAGCCGAGCGGGTCGTCGATCCACGCGATCGCCGCGGTGCGCGCCGCATCGGACGCGAGGATCTCGCGGCGCGGCTTGCCGGCGAGCTCGGGATGCGTCGCTCGCAGATCGCCGAAGATCGGGAAGCGGAACCGCTCGTCCGGCTTCGAGCGCACGACGACCTCGGGCGTCGCATAGCCCGTGAGCATGCCCTCGCCTGCAGGAAACGGCGCGTCCGCAACGGAGTACTGCACGAGCTCGAACGCGCCCTGCAGCTGCGACACGAAGTCCTCGGGGCTCTTCGCCTCGATCCCGATGTCGAACAGTCGGTCGGCATCCGCCGCCGCCGCCTTGTTCGGCGAACGGGCCGACGTGTCGCACGCCGCCGTGAACGCGAGGCGCTGCTCGAGGAAGCGCTTGGGATAGGCGGTCGCGAAGTCGAAGCGGGTGAGATCGCGGACGACGCTCTCGCTGGCAGCGACGGCGCGCGCGCCGGGCGGATGCAGCGACGGCTCGTCACGCGCGGTCTGCGCGCAACCCGCAAGCGCGAGGAAGAGGGCGAGGCTAATCGTTTGACGCAACGGCGGCTCCCGACCCTGCGGCGTACTGACCTCGGCCGACCTTCTTCACGCGCCCCTGCTTGACGAGCCGCGCAAGGGTCAGGCTGATCTGCACGAGGAAGTTGGTGGTGACCTCGCGTGCAAGCTTCGGGGCCAGCGAGCGCGCAATGTCTCGCGGGCTCAAGACCGAGCCCGACGACGACAGGATCGCAACGACGTGCTCGCCGATCGTGGGCGTGCCCTTGGGCGAGGAGTGGCGTGCCGTGGATGCCGTGCTGCCGCGGGGCTTGGCCGTCCCAGCGGAACTCGAGCCTGTAGCGCGAATTCCGAACTCGGCGTTCATCGACGAGATGCGGGCTTCGATGGCGGCGAGCTGCTCTCGGAGCGCTGCGGCCTGCTTCACGAGCTTGGGGAGCTCCGATTGTCGACGCTTGAGTTCGGCCGCGAGCGCTGCAGTGGGGAGCGACGCGAGCGAGAGCATGCCTGCTGACCCGCGTCGCTTCCCCATCCCCTTCGCAGCGGGAGGGGGCCTTCGCGTAGACGACGAATTGCTCGATCGCTTTGCCATGTGCGAGATCCTAGGAGAAGTGACTGGCACCTGCCGTGCACTACCGTGCACTGACTGGCACGTGCCAGACACCTAGAAAGCGGTCCCCGGAGGTCCCAAACGCCACTTCTGGCGAGCCGCCTGGGCCGCTGGATCGAGTGCCCGGCAAGTGTCGCGCGCTTCCGTGCACTGTCTGGCACGTGCCAGGCACCGACCAGAGGCACCGCGTTGGGGTTGCGGAGGGCGGGGTGGATCGCGACACTCACCCCATGCCGACCGACCCCCGCCGACGCGACTTTCTGGCCCTGCTTCCCGCCGTGCTCGCGGCGCCGACGCTTGTCGGCTGCGCGTCAAGACCGCGGGGCGACGAAACCGCCCCGACGGTCGCTCCCGGAAAGACCGCCGCCCCCCGCATCGCCCTGATCGGCTGCTCCGGCCGTGGCGCCGAGAACCTCGGCGACCTCCTCGGCGCGGGCGCCAGCATCGTCGCCCTCTGCGATGTCGACGCCAACGCGCGCGAAGCCGCCTCAAGGCGCGTCGCGAGTGCGGCCGTCTACACCGACTTCCGCGAGCTCTTCCGCGATCGGCGCAAGCTCAAGCTCGATGGCGTCCTCGTCTCGACGCCCGACCACACCCACGCCTTTCCAACCGCGCTCGCGCTGCGCGCCGGCCTCGCCGTCTACTGCGAGAAGCCCCTCACCCACACCGTCGAGGAATCCCACCGCATCCTCGATCTCGCGCGCGCCGCGGGCACGCCCACCCAGACGGGCACGCAGATCCACGCCACCGAGAACTACCGCCGCGTGGTCGAGCTCATCCGCGCTGGAGCGATCGGACGCGTCACCAGCTGCGACTGCTGGGTCAACAAGGGCTGGTGCTGCGGCACGACGGGCCCCGTCACGGCCCCACCCCCGCAGCTCGACTACGACCTCTGGCTCGGCCCCGCGCAGGACGCGCCCTACATCGCCAACCTCCACCCCGCGAACTGGCGCAAGTACTGGTCCTTCGGCACGGGCACGCTGGGCGACATGGGTTGCCACATGCTCGACCTGCCCGTGTGGGCGCTCGGGCTCGACCGCGCGCGGCTCGGCTCGGTCGAGATCCACGCCACCGTCGACAAGGTCGACAGCGTCGGTTGCCCCGAGTGGACCGAGGCCTCGTGGGCCATCCAGTCCCGCGATGAGCGCGGCGCCGCGATCGACCCGCTGGTCCTCCGCTGGTTCGACAACGGGCGCATGTCGCCGACCGCGCAGGAACTCGGTGCGAAAGACCTCGGTCCCGACAACAAGAACGGCTACCACGACCGCTTCAACATGGTGTTCCAGGGCACCAAGGGTTGGCTCTGGGCGAACTATGGCGAGTTCCTGATCACCCCCGGCGCGCTCGCGGGCGAACCGAGGCCCGCCGTCACGACGATCCCGCCGTCGCCGGGCCACCACCGCGAGTGGCTCGACGCCATCCGCGCCTGGCGGGCGGGCGACTCGACCGCTGCAGAACAGCCGGCGTGCGCGTTCGGCCGCTCCACGGTCCTCAACGAGCTCGTGCTCTCGGGCACCGTCGCGGGTCGCGCACAACAGCCGATTCGATACGACTTTCGAGCGCGCCGCTTCGATCGCGGCAACCCGATCGCCCACTGGCATCCGGCGCCGCGGGCGGGCTGGTCGCTCTCCGATGGCGACCTCGACGCCGTGCTGCAGTCGACGCGACTCGCCACGCGCTAGACTGCGGGCGTGCGCGATCGCCTCACGGCCATCCTCCTGCTGCTCGCGACCTTGATCGCGCCGCTCGCGCACGCGGCCGCTGCAACGCGGCCTTCGGTGCAGCCCGCATGTTGTGGCGGCGAGTGCGCCTGCGGAGACACCTGCCCCTGTGCGGGCGACGGCTCGCGCAGCGTGCCGAGGCAGGACGCCCCCGCACCGCCGTCGTCGTCGCGCGATGTGCGTCCGCTCTTCCTGCATCTCCCGCTTGCCTCCGCAACGGTGCTGCTCGAGCCGCTCGACCCAACGGGCGTCTCGACGGTTCTGTGCGCGCCAACGACGGCATGCGATTCCGGACGTGCGCTGCTCGCGCGCGTCTCGCGGTGGACGACATGACGCGCGGCTGAGCCCCTGCGCGTTTTTGTCATTCCTGCACTCATTCGGAGACTTTCAATGCACCGAACCACGCGTCCCTCGGGCGCGATCGTGCTCGCAGCCCTTCTGCTCGCTGCGCCGCTCGCCTCGTGTCAGTCTGCCAACCGCATCCCGCAGGCCGACGTCATCGGCCCCAGCACGCTCGCCAACGGCAACTACAGGCTTGTCGTTCACGGCATGAGCTGCCCCAAGTGCATCTCGAACGTCGAGCTCCAGCTCACGCGAATCCCCGGCATCACGCGGCCGGAGGTCGACATGAAGAACGGCGTCGTGACCGTGAGGGTCGACGGCAACCACCAACCGTCGAAGGAGTCCATCGCGGGCGCGATCGCCGACTCGGGCTTCACGCTCGTCGAGATCCGAGGAGCGACCGAGTGACGTCCGCACGCACCAGCGCCGCCATCCTCGCCTGCGCCGCAGCCAGCTCGACCGCCGCGATCGCGCAGGAGATGCCCGGCATGCCGGCGGCGACCGCGCCCTCGCCGGGCGTGCTCGTTCCGCGTGTCCAGTCGCGGGCCTACTTCTTCGAGGACGACCAGTCGCTGCTCGAGCAGAACATCCGGCTCGAGTATGGCCTCGTGCGCGACCTCTCGCTCTCGGCCGAACTGCCGCTCTTCCAGGGTTTCCTCGACGAGCCGCGGCCGAGCGACGGCGAGTTCGGCCTCGGTGACGCCGACGTCCTCCTCGAGTGGCGGTTTCTTCGCGAGGACCTCAACGCGGTCGACACGATCCGCGCCGCGGTGTTCGCGGGCGCCGAGCTGCCCACCGCGACCGACGGGTTCGCCGCGGGTTCGCTCGACCCCTGCGTCGGCGTCGTGTTCATGTCGATCCAGGACCGCCACGGCATCGATCTCGCCGCGCGCTACACCTTCGTCACAGGCGACGGCCTCGACAGCCCGCTCTTCCTGACCGATTCGGGCGATGACTTTGCGAACCTCGATGCGGGATACGCCTACCGCATCCATCCCGACGCCTACGGCGAGGAGCGCGCCGCAGCCTGGTATCTGACGGCGGAACTCAACGGCGTCGTGACCACCGGCGGCGAGCACGAGCTGCTGCTCTCGCCGGGACTCCTGATCGAGGCGCCGACCTACGCGATCGAACTCGGCTGCAGCGTGCCCCTCAGCGAGGACCTCGAACGCGCCCCGAGGCTTGATTTCGCGGTCCTTGCGGGTCTCCGCCTCCTCTTCTAGCGCGCGCGCGCTATCTTCCGCGCGGCTTTCCAGGAGATCACCGTGGGCTTCATCGACGAACTCAAGCAATTCGCAGCCAAGGGCAACGCCGTCGACATGGCGGTCGGCATCCTCGTTGGCGGCGCGTTCACCAAGGTCGTCAACAGCATCGTGTCCGACATGCTCATGCCGCCCATCGGCCTGATCGTCGGCGGCACCGACTTCTCGCAGCTCAAGTTCGTGCTCAAGTCGGTCGTCAAGGACGGGGTCGAGACGGGACCCGCCATCAACTACGGCAAGTTCATCAACGTGTGCGTCGAGTTCACCATCGTGGTGTTCTGCGCATTCGTCGTCGTCAAGCTCATGAACAAGGTCATCGCGCTCCGCATCGCAGACGTGCGTGCGGCGGTCGACGGCATCCAGTCGGCCGCGGACCTCAAGAAGGCCGCCGCGAAGATCGACGAACTCAAGAAGATGGTCGACTGAGTCGGCCATGAATCCGGCCGCACCACGCGGCCACACCGCACGGAGGCACACATGCAGTTCGGCACCCGGCAGCTCATTCGTCTCGCCATGGTTCTTCCCATCCTCGCCCTCGCGGCCTGCAATGCCACGATCGGCGAGCGCATGGGCAACTCGCTCGAGGTCGTGCGCGGCTTCCAGGCGAGCGATCACCGCATTCCCAGCGAGGTCTTCGCGAATGCGAAGGGCGTCGCCATCCTGCGCGAGTCGAGCGCTGCGCTCGTCGTCGGCGGCAGCGGCGGCGAGGGCGTCTTCATGAAGAAGAACGGCCTCAACTGGAGTCCGCCGATCGCGATCAACACCGCGGGCGCCACGGTCGGACTGCAGGCCGGTGGCCAGCGACGCGACATCGTCATCTTCATGAACACCGACGCCGAGGTCGCGAACTTCCTCGACGACGGCGTGTACGCGCTCGCAGAGGCGTCTGCGGTCGCAGGCCCCGCCAAGACCGATCCAAAGAACGCAGGCGGTCCCGTGCCGTCGACCTACTACTAC